>NZ_JBFAUZ010000006.1:0-216105 GCF_040679555.1 Spirillospora sp. NPDC052242 | reverse complement strand
GGCCCGCGCCGCCGGGGCCCGCGCGGGCACCGGCGGCGCGGGCGGTCACACGACGGCGCCCGAGTCGTCCGCCGAGCGGGGACGGGACGGGCGGGACTTCTTCTTCTCGTGCGGCGGCGGCGACTTGGCGTACCGCTCGAACACGATCGCGAGCGGCGTCCCGGTGAACACGCTGGAGTACGTGCCGACGACGATGCCGATCAGCAACGCGATCGCGAAGTCGGTGAGCGAGTCGCCGCCGAGGACGGCGAGGGCCGCGAGGATGAACAGGGCGCCCATACCGGTGTTGATCGTCCGCGGGATCGTCTGCAGGACGCCCATGTTCGCGACCTCGGCGAACGGCTTCTTCGGGTTGGCGCCCCACAGTTCGCGCACCCGGTCGAACACGACGACCGAGTCGTTGACCGAGTAGCCGATGACGGTGAGCAGGGCGGCGAGGAAGACGCCGTCGATGGGTTTGCCGAGCCACGCGAAGACGCCGACGACGATCAGCACGTCGTGGAACATCGCGAGGACGGCGCCCGCGCCGAACGTCCAGCGGAACCGGATGGTCAGGTAGGCGAGCTGGGCGAGCAGCGCGACGCCGAGCGCGATCAGCGCCTTCTGCCGCAGCTCGTCGCCGAGGCTCGGCCCGATCAGCTCGTCGCGCTGCTTGGTGGCGCCGCCGCCCTCCGCCGCGAGCGCCTTCCGGATGTCCTCGACCTCCTGGTTGGACAGGTCGCTGGTGCGGACGGAAATGTCCTTCTCGCCCGAGGTCTGGACGATCGCGCGGGGGAACCCGGCGTCGGAGACGGCGGAGCGGGCGACGTCGATGTCGACCGTCCGGGCCGTGGAGTACTCGACGATGCGGCCGCCGGTGAACTCGACGCCGAAGTTCAGGCCGCGGGTGGCGATGCCGGTGACGGCGAGGACGATCGCGAGCCCGGAGATCGCGAGCCACAGCCGGCGCCGCCTCATCAGGTCGGGCCCGTTGTTCTCCAGCCAGGTGCGGATGCGTCCGGGGCCGCTGAGGCCGCCGACCCGCGACTTCATGACGCGCGGCATCCAGCTGGCGGCGGCGTCGAGCAGCACGCGGCTGATCAGCATCGCCGAGATCAGCGAGGCGATGACGCCGATGGTGAGGGTGACGCCGAAGCCCTTGACCGGGCCGGACGCGAGGAAGAACAGCAGGGCGGCGGCGAGCAGGGTCGTGACCTGCGAGTCGGCGATCGCCGACCACGCCTTGTTGAAGCCGGTGTCCAGCGCCAGCCGCGGATGCCGTCCGGGCGCGATGCCGCGTTCCTCTCTGGCCCGTTCGAAGGCCAAGACGTTCGCGTCGATCGCCATGCCGATGGCGAGGACGAACCCGGCGAGGCCGGGAAGGGTGAGGGTCGCGCCGATGGCGACGAGCGCGGCGTAGGAGATCAGCGCGTACGTGCACAGCGCGATGATCGACAGGAAGCCGGCGAGGCGGTAGACGGCCGTGATGAACAGGGCGGTCAGCGCGATGCCGATGATCGCCGCGCGGGCGCTGGCGTCGATGGCCTCCTCGCCCAGCGTCGGGCCGACCACCCGCTGCTCGATGATCTTGACGGGCACGGGCAGCGAGCCGCCCTGGATCAGCGCCGCGAGGTCCTTGGCCTCGTCGGGGGTGAAGTCGCCGGTGATCTGGGTGGAGCCGCCGCTGATGCCGACGCCGCAGGGGACGCTCTGCACGACCCCGGGCGAGGAGATCACCCGTCCGTCCAGGACGATCGCGGCGCGCCGCTCGTCGCCGGTCTTGCAGGCGGCCTCGGCGGTCATCTGCTGCCAAATATCGTCGCCGTTGCCGCGGAAGTCGATGGTGACGGCCCAGCCGCTGAGGTTCTGTGGGTCGTAGACGGCCTCGGCGCCGCCGATCTGGTCGCCGGTGAGCTTCGCCGGGCCGATGAGGATCGGCTGGCCGCTCTCGTCATTGATCCGCTGCTGCCCCTGCTGCGGCTCGCCGGTGGTGGGCGGCAGGACGGGGTGCACGGTGAGCTGGGCGGTGCGGCCGATCACCTCGGCGGCGCGGGACGGGTCCTGCACGTCGGGCAGCTCGACGATCAGCCGCCGGTCGCCGGACCGGGTGATCGACGACTCGGCGACGCCGAGGGCGTTGATCCGGCGCAGGAGGACCTCGCGGGCCCGGTCGGTCGACTCCCGGTTCGCCTCGACCTGCGGGGTGTCCTGCGCCTCGAGGACGATCTGCGTGCCGCCGCGCAGGTCGAGCCCGAGCCGGGCGGGTTCGTTCAGCGCGAAGTACAGCGATGCGGCGAGCACGGCGAACGCCAGTACCGCCCGCACCAGGGTGGCGCGACTCAAAAGGGAAAACCTCTCCACACGGGGACTTCGGCGCCGCGGGGGGGCGCGGCGCCGCGAACGGGTCGTCAGATCCGTGCGGAGGCGGGCGGGGCGCGGCCGCGCGGGGCGGGGTGCGGCGCCGCCGCCGGGCGGTCGGGGGCGGCCGCCGGACGGACGGCCGGTGCGTGCGGCGGCCGGACGTCGACGTCGGGCGGCGGCGGCGCGGCCTGCCAGAGCGGGGCGGCGAGCGCGTCGGTCTGCCGCGCCAGCGCCGCCGCGGCGGCCTCGGCGTGCCGGGCGTTGCCGCGGTCGGCGAGGCCCGCGGGCGCGGGCCGTCCGCGCGACGGGACGCCCTGGACCGCGCCGGTGCGCAGTCCGGCCCCGGAGACGGACGCGGCCGCGCCGGAGCCGCCGGACGCGGCGGTGTGCGGGCCCTGCCCGCCGACGAGGCCGAGCAGGCCGAGCGCGACGACGAGCATCCGGGCGAGGAGTCCCGCGGGGGCCGCGGCGCGCCGCCCGGCGTACCGCGAGGCCCGCGCCCGCAGGGCCGTCCGGCCGGGTGCGGTGGGAGGGCGCTGCATGGTCCCTCCCGTCGTTGATCCTCGGCTCGCCGCGATGCTGTGGCAAACCTAGCCCACACCGGCGGCCGGACGCTCCGCGTTCGCCGAGGGTTTGACCAACCGACGAACTTTCCTGTCAAGGGCGTCCGCCGCCACATCGGCCTTCCCATTCCGGCCAGGACCGCCCGACCTGCGCGGACGGCCGCGTGTCCGGAACCGGTCGGCACTGTACTTACCGGCCGGTATTGCCGGGCCTCGGAAAGCGAATTACTTTCACGATGCCCACCCCGAACCGGACAAAGGAGTATCCGGTGGCACGAATCAGGCAAGCTGCAGTCATCGGGACGGCCGCGGTGGCCGTCCTCGCCGCGGGCGTCGCCCCCGCCGCCGCGGCGACCACCACGATCCGCGCGGGCTCGTCGACCGCCGCTCCCTACGCGGGCAACGTCCAGGCGTCCCTGCTCGGCGTCGCGACGGTCTCCACGTCGATCGGCAGCGGCTCCTGCGAGGAGTCGACGATGACCGGGTCGGTGAACTCCGACGGCACCGGCCTCGCCATCGACGCGGCGAGCTTCAGCGGCGCGAACGGCGGCCCGTGCTCCGGGACCACGTCGTCCACCATCACCGCGCAGAACCTGCCGTGGACGGGCGGCGCCGTCGCCCACGACCCGAACGGCACCCGCGGCCGCGACGCGAGCGTCACGATCGCCAACTTCCGGGTCCAGGCGGTCGTCGACCTGTTCGGCGGCATCACCTGCGTCTTCGGCGGCACCCTGACCGCCGACGGCTTCAACGGCGACAACCCGAACCGGCCCGACACGGGCAACGGGCAGGCCCAGGTCGGCGTGAACGGCGCGACCGTCTCCAAGCAGGGCGGCAGCTTCCTCTGCCCGTCCAGGGCCACCGTCACCGCCACCTACGAGCTGCTCGGCGAGTCGACGCCCGGCTCCGGCACCTACGACCAGCCGCTCTACGTCACCGGCTGACGCACGTCACCGGCCGACCCCGCTCCCCCACCGAACCGCGACTCCCATGACGGCGGGCCGCCCCCATCCCCCCGGGGGCGGCCCGTCCTCATCGTTCCCGAACCTCGCGCGCGGACGCCGCGTGCGGACGTCCCGCGGTCAGCAGCCGACGAGCTGCGCCGCGAGGAACGACTCGACCTGCGAGATCGCGATGCGCTCCTGGCTCATCGTGTCGCGCTCCCGCACGGTCACGGCGTCGTCCTCGAGCGTGTCGAAGTCGACCGTGACGCAGAACGGGGTGCCGATCTCGTCCTGCCGGCGGTAGCGGCGGCCGATGGCGCCCGCGTCGTCGAAGTCGACGTTCCAGCTCTTGCGGAGCTGCGCCGCGAGGTCGCGGGCCTTCGGCGACAGGTCGGCGTTGCGCGACAGCGGCAGCACCGCGACCTTGACCGGGGCGAGCCGGCGGTCGAGGCGCATCACCGTGCGCTTCTCCATCTTGCCCTTGGCGTTCGGGGCCTCGTCCTCGGCGTAGGCGTCCATCATGAACGTCAGCGTGCAGCGGTCGACGCCGGCCGCGGGCTCGATGACGTACGGGGTGTACCGCTCGCCGGACTCCTGGTCGAAGAACGACAGGTCGGCGCCGGACGCCTTGGAGTGCGTCGACAGGTCGTAGTCGGTGCGGTTCGCGACGCCCTCGAGCTCGCCCCACTCACCGCCGACGAAGTTGAACCGGTACTCGACGTCCACGGTCCGCTTGGAGTAGTGCGACAGCTTCTCGGCCGGGTGCTCGAACAGCCGCAGGTTCTCCTTGCGGATGCCGAGGTCGACGTACCACTGGAACCGCTCGTCGATCCAGTACTGGTGCCACTCCTCGTCGGTGCCGGGCTTGACGAAGAACTCCATCTCCATCTGCTCGAACTCGCGGGTCCGGAAGATGAAGTTGCCGGGCGTGATCTCGTTGCGGAACGACTTGCCGATCTGGCCGATGCCGAACGGCACCTTGCGCCGCGCGGACTGCTCCACGTTCTTGTAGTTGATGAAGATGCCCTGCGCGGTCTCCGGCCGCAGGTAGGCCAGGCCGGACTCGTCCTCGACGGGGCCGAGGTAGGTCTTGAGCAGGCCGTTGAACATCCGCGGCTCGGTGAAGGAGCCCTTCACGCCGCAGTTCGGGCAGGACAGGTCGGCCAGGCCGTTCGCGGGCGGGCGGCCGTGCTTCTCCTCGTAGGCCTCCTCGAGGTGGTCGGCCCGGAAGCGCTTGTGGCAGGACTGGCACTCGGTCAGCGGGTCCACGAACGCCTGCACGTGGCCGCTGGCCTCCCAGACCTCGCGCGCGAGGATCACCGACGAGTCGAGGCCGACGATGTCGTCGCGGCCCTGCACCATGGACTTCCACCACTGGCGCTTGACGTTGTTCTTCAGTTCGACGCCGAGGGGGCCGTAGTCCCAGGAGGCGCGGAGCCCGCCGTAGATTTCACTCGACGGGTAGACCAAACCCCGCCGTTTGGCGAGATTGACGATCGTCTCCATCACGTCGGAACGGCGTGCCATGAATCCTTCTCCATCCGGCTGGCGGTCGGCGGGACAGTGAGTGCGCCCCCGGTCCGCGGCAACGGCGGACGGCGGCGAGTGTGATCCCCGGTGATGTGCGTCCGAAGCGCGGTCCTCCCCGGCGCCTCAGAGCATTCCCCAGCTTAGGGCACCGGAGCGGGTTCCCTGCCGCGAGGCTCGCACACGCCGCCGCAGATCCGCGACCGGATTTCGGGCGCGCGTCCGGACGGCGGGCGCGGCGGGCGCGCCCGGTCAGTAGACGTAGCCGTCGACGACGTTGCTGTCGATGTTGAGCGTGACGCCGCCGTGCCGCTCCTTGTGCGGGCCGCGGTACTGCTTGATGCGGCGGTGCGGCGACCACAGGTCGTCCGGGAAGTACCGGTCGCCGTACACGTCGGCGCGCCCGTCCCAGTTGGCGAACCAGATGCCGTCGGGCTTGTTGATCCCGGACGCGCGCGCCACGTCGCGGACGCCGGACGCCGCGCTGCTGTACATGCACGGCCGGTAGCCCTGCGCCTCCAGCTCGCCCACCCAGGCGTCGATGAAGTCGAGCACGGCCTTGCGGCACCCCTTCTTGGAGCCGTCGTACGCCTCCATGTCGAGGTAGATCGGCTCGCCCGGCGGGATCCCGAGGTCGCGCGCCTTGCGGGCGGCGTCCACGGCGTTCTCGCGGCCCTGCTCCACGGCGTTGCGCTTGGTGAAGCGCTGCGGGCGGGGGCCGCACGGCGCCTGCAGCCCCACGTAGGTCGGGGTGATCCGGTAGCCCATGTCGCGGACCTCCCGCACCCACGCCTCGGTGAGGTTCGGCTGGGCGCAGCCGCGCGCCGCGCCCCCGATGTAGATGTTGGTGACCTCGAAGGCGTCCCGCCAGCGCGCCATCGTGTCGAGGGACGGCGCGGTGCACGTGTCGAACCCGCGCCCGCGCGTCCAGGGCCGCCGCGGCGCCGCGTCCGGGGCCTGCGGCACGGCCGCGGAGCCGTCGCTCCCGGACGCCGGCGGCACGGGCGGCGCGGGGTCGGCGCGGCGCTCGGCCGGCGGGGCGTCCTCCCCTGGCCACGACGGGCTGAGCCGGACGCCGCGCAGCACGCGCTGGAGGGCCGCCGGGTCGTCCCCGTACACGCCGGTGATCGCCACGCCCGCCTCGGGCAGCGCGAGCCGGGCCTCGCGGTCGACGGACGGTTCGACGGTGTACGCGGCGAGCCGGTCGGCGCGCACGGCCGTCCGGGACGACCGGCCGTCGCCGAGCGGCGCGATGTGGACGGCCGAGGTGCGGCCCACGACGCGGGCGGGGCAGTCGGGCCGCTCCCCCGGCCGTCCGAGGTAGACGGCCCGCCGGTCGTAGCGGACGCAGCGGGTGGGGTCGCGGTCGAGCCGGTGCACCTCCCACCCGTCCGGCACCGGGATGCGCAGCCCCCGGTAGCGGACGACGCGCCCCGCCTCCCCCGCGTCCGCTCCGCCGATCGCGGCGGTCAGCGCGGCGGGCGCCTCGGCCGCCGGGCGCGCGGGGGCCTCCCACAGGACCGCGCCGACGGGCGCGAGGACCACCGCCCCGGACAGTGCGCTGAGCAGGACGACATGGCGCATCGCGTCTCCCCCGAGGACCGCCGGGCCGGGCGGCCCGCGACGTGATCGTGACGCGGCAAAGATGACCTTGGACGCGGGGGCGAAACGGCGCCCGGAAGGATCTTGCCCGCCGGTTGCCCGGTTTTGGGACGCGCCCGCGCGTGTCGCGGACGGGCTAGACGGTGGTGACGATCTCGTAGGCGCCCGGCTCGTCCACGGCGTACGCGGCCAGCGGGATGAACTCCATCCGGACGGCGGGCGCACCGAGGGCCCGCCGGTAAAATCCTGCCCCGTCCCATTCGGTGACGAGGGCCCACAGGTCGGGGTCGTCCACGGTGCGGGCGAGCCGGCCGGTGCGGAAGCCGGGACTGGCGGACAGGGCGGTGAGCACCGCGCTCATGCGGGCGGCGAATCCGTCGGCGTCCTCGCCGGGCACCCGGTACCGGGTAATCGCGATCATCCGCCCATCCTGGCAGTACGTTGGGCGGATGGAGAGGGGAGGCGGGATGCCGGGCGAGCGCGCGACGGGATCGACGGGCCTGCGGGCGGCGGTGGAGCGGCGGAGCGCCGCGCCGGTGGTGTTGCTGCACCGGCTGCCGCGCTGGACGCTCCTGGCCGCGGTGTTCGCGCTGCTGGTGCTCGGCATGGCGGGGACGGGCTGGGCCGCTGCGGCGGGCCTGTTCGTGCTGGCGCTGTTCCTCGCCTGGTTCGCCTACCTGAACTGGCCCGCGCTGGACGCGTCGGGACGGCTGCTGCGGGTGGTCGCGGTGACCGTTCTCGCCGGGTTCGGCGTGGCGCGTATCATAGGTCGGTTTTGACAATCATTTTCAGGTTTGAGCATACTGATGACGTGCTCAGATCCCGCAAAACCCTGCGAAACCTCCCCGCGGCCGCGCTCGCCCTGACCGGGCTCGCGGCCGGCCTCACCGCCTGCGGCGACGCGGGCACCGACGCGCCGGCCGGTACCACCGAAGTGGTCGCGTCCTTCTACCCGATGGCGTGGCTGGCCGGCGAGGTCGGCGGCGACGACGTCCACGTGCGCACCCTCACCGCGCCGGGAGCCGAGCCCCACGACCTGGAGCTGACCGCCAAGCAGGTCGCGAACGTCCAGCAGGCCGACCTCGCCCTCTACGTGAAGGGCATGCAGCCGGCCGTGGACGACGCCGTGACCGAGCACGCGCAGAAGTCGGCGCTCGACGCCGCGAGCGTGGTGAAGACGCTCCCCCCGCCCGCCGAGGAGGAGGAGCACGCCCACGAGCACGGCCACGAGGGCGAGCACGGCCACGAGCACGCCCACGAAGAGGGGCACGAGGAAGGCCACGAGGGCCACGACCACGGCGACGCCGGGTACGACCCGCACATCTGGCTCGACCCGAGCCGCATGGCCGCCATCGCCACCGCGCTCGGCGACCGGCTCGCGAAGGTCGACGCCGAGAACGCCGCCCAGTACAAGAGCCGCGCGCAGGCGGTCGCGAAGCAGCTCACCGACCTCGACGCGAAGTTCAAGGACGGCCTCGCCTCCTGCGAGCGCAAGGGAATCGTCACCGCGCACGCGGCGTTCGGCTACATGACGAACCGGTACGGGCTCACGCAGATCTCGATCGCCGGCGTCGACCCGTCCAACGAGCCCTCCCCCGCCCGGCTGGCCGAGCTGACCCGGCACGTCAAGGAGACCGGCGCGACGACCGTCTTCACCGAGACGCTCGTCAGCCCGAAGGTCGCCGAGACGCTCGCCCGGGAGGCCGGCGTGAAGACCGCCGTGCTCGACCCGGTCGAGGGCGTCGAGGAGGGATCGTCGGACGACTACCTGACGATCATGAACAGGAACCTGGAGACCCTGCGACCCGCCCTGGGATGCTCATGACACGAGACGACGCCGCACCGTTCGCACCGCCGTTCGCCATGACCGGCGGGCACGTCCGGCGGGACGGCCGCGAGGTGCTGGCCGGCGTCGACCTGCGGGTCGGCGCCGGCGACGTCGTCGCGATCCTCGGGCCGAACGGCGCCGGCAAGTCGACGCTGGTCAAGGCGCTGCTGGGGCTGGTGCCGCTGGCGGCCGGCCGCACCGAGATCTACGGGGACACGCCCGCGCGGTTCCGCGACTGGAAGCGGATCGGGTACGTGCCGCAGCGGCTGCCGATGGGCGGCGGCGTCCCCGCGACCGTCCGCGAGGTCGTGGCGTCCGGCCGCGTCGCCCGGCGCTCCCGGTGGCGTCCCGCGTCGGCCGCCGACCGCGCCGCCGTGGACGACGCCCTCGCCGCGGTCGGGCTCGCCGACCGGGCCCGCGACACCGCGCACCTGCTGTCCGGCGGCCAGCAGCAGCGCGTGCTGATCGCCCGCGCGCTCGCCGGGGAACCGGACGCCTTCGTGCTGGACGAACCGACCGCGGGCGTCGACGCGGGCAGCCAGGAGGCGCTCGCCGCGACGCTCGGCACGCTGACCGGGGCCGGCCGCACGGTCGTCCTGGTCGCGCACGAGCTGGGCCCGATGGCGCCGCTCGTCACCCGGACGGTCGAGCTGGCGCACGGCCGCGTCGTCCGCGACACCGAGCCGCTGCGGAGGTCCGCGTGATCGAGATGCTGCAGTACGACTTCATGCGCGTCGCCCTCGTGATGGCGGTGCTGATCGGGCTGACCGCCCCGGCCGTGGGCACGTTCCTGGTGCAGCGGCGGCTGTCGCTGCTCGGCGACGGCGTCGGCCACATCGCGCTGACCGGCATCGGGCTCGGCCTGCTGACGGGCACCTCCCCGGTGCTCGCCGCGCTGGCCGTGTCGGTGCTCGGCGCGATCGCGATCGAGGTGCTGCGGGCGCGCAGCCGCAGCGGCGGCGACGTCGCCCTCGCGCTGATCTTCTACGGCGGGCTCGCGGGCGGCGTGATCCTGACGAACCGGGAGGGCGGCGGCGCGAGCCTGCAGTCCTACCTGTTCGGCTCGATCACCAGCGTGACGCCCTCCGACCTGTACGTGGTCGCGGGCCTCGCCGTCGTCGTCCTCGGCGTCATCGCCGTGTTCGGCCGGGAGCTGTTCCTGCTGTGCCAGGACGAGGAGGTGGCGCGGGCCGCGGGCCTGCCCGTCCGGTTCCTCAGCATCCTCATCGCGGTGACGGCCGCGGCGACCGTCGTGATCGCCATGCGCGCGATCGGCCTGCTGCTGGTCAGCGCGCTGATGATCGTGCCGGTCGCGGCCGCGCAGCAGGTCACCCGCGGGTTCAAGGGGACGATGCTGCTGGCGATGGGCGTCGGGGTACTGTCGGCCGTGACGGGGCTGGCGGGTTCTTTCGAGTACGATCTGCCCCCGGGCCCCTCGATCGTGCTGCTCGCCCTGGCGGTGTTCGCGGTCGCGGTCGCCGGGGGGACCGTGGTTCGACGCAGACGTGCTCGGACGGGCGAGGCCCGGGAGGTGATCCCGGACCGGGCCGGTCCCGGCAGGGAAGCCGAGGCGGAGGTGCTCAGAGGATGACGACGGCCCGCCGGGACGCGGTGCGGCAGGCGCTGGCCGGCTGCGAGGGATTCCGCAGCGCCCAGGACATCTACGCCGACCTGCGCGCCGACGGCTCCAAGATCGGCCTGACGACGGTCTACCGGGCGCTGCAGGCGCTCAGCGACTCGGGCGAGGTCGACGTGCTCCGCACCGACGAGGGCGAGGCCGTCTACCGCGCCTGCCGGACCGAGGAGCACCACCACCACCTCGTCTGCCGGGTCTGCGGCAGGACGGTCGAGGTGGAGGGCCCCGCCGTGGAGCGCTGGGCCGACACGATCGGCGCCGAGCACGGCTTCACGAACATCACCCACACCGTCGAGGTCTTCGGCACCTGCGCCGACTGCGCCTCCTCCTGACCCGCCGCCCGGAACCGCCCGGCGATCACTCCGGGCCCGCCCGGTCGTGACCGCCGGACGGCGTCCATCAGCCGCCGACCGGTTCGGCGGCGCCGAGCCTCAGGCTGGAGACGGTGAACGGGGTCACCGGCGGGAGACCCGCCAGCCACCGGTCGTACTGGCTGTTGACGACCATGACGCGCGTCGGGGTGAGCACGATGCTGCTCGGGTGGCGGAACCCTCCCGGCGGCACGTACCGGGCGACGTACCGGCCGCGGTCGAGATCGGACGGCATCGCGACCACCGCGACCTGCGGCACCAGGCCGGGAACCTGGTTCAGGTTGCCCTGGACGACGAACAGCCGGCCGTCGCGCCACGCGAGCCCGTCGCCGTTGTGCAGCCGGTGCCCGCCCAGGTCGACCTCGACGGTCTCGCCGTCGCGCGGGTCGATCCGCCACAGCGATCCCGTGGCGCTGTTGACGGTGAGCAGGTGGCCGCCGACGGCGATGATGCCGTTGAGATTGTGCCGCCCGTCGACCCAGTCGACCGGCGTCGCGGCCACGTCCAGCCAGTTCTCGATCCGCCAGTCGCCGTCCCGCTGCGTGATCCGGTAGACGACCGGCCGGAACGAGTCGGTGGCGTAGACGGTGCCGTCTCCCGCGACGGCGATCTCGTTGACGAACCCGCCGCCCGTCCCGTGCAGCGTGGCGAGCAGCCGCCGCGTGCGCACGTCGTACACGCGCAGGGTGGCGGTGTCGGCGCCGCCCACGTAGAGGCGCCCGGCGCCGTCCAGGGCCATGCCGGAGGTGACGCTGCGGCCGTCCGTCCCGTCGGGCGACCAGACCTCCAGGTCGCGCCGCGTCACGTGCCCCCGGTAGATGGTGCCGTCCTCGGCGCTGCCGACGTAGAAGTGGCCGGTGCGGCGGTCGTACGTCATGCCCGTCGGGAACGCGCGGTCCCCGGGGACGACGTGGGCGTCGGGCAGGCCGCCCGCGCTCGCGTCCGCCCTCGCGGGTGTGGGGATCAGCGCCAGCAGCACCATGGTCAGCACGGCACAGGCGAGTCTTCTCATCTGCTCCCTTTCCGGGATGGAACGGCCTACTCGAAGGCCATCGACCCGCCAAGTTGATCAACCACCCCCGAAAGACGACCTAAAGCCGACGCCCGGCCGTCTCCGGCCGCGAACACCCGGGGCCGGACGCCGTCAACACGGGCATGGCAGTCGCACGAGCGACGCTCGCGGCACTCGCCACGGTCGCCGCGGGCGGCGCCCTGGTTCCTGACCGCCGGGGACGACGGCGACGAGTACACGCTCGGCGTCTCCCACGTCACGGCGGAGAGCCTGACCCGGATCCGGCCCGGCACCGTGCTCGTCCAGGCGGCCGCCCCGGAGACCGGCGAACGCGACGTCACCGGCACCCCCGCGGGGATGCGGGCCGACGCCGCGCGGGACTGCTGAGCCGCCGCGCCCGGGCCCCGATGTGACGTCCGCTTCACGATCGCGGAAGAATGCCCGCATGGCTACGACTCGCACCGCCAACGCGCATTGGGAAGGGCCGCTGATGGGCGGCCAGGGCACGGTCTCGCTGGACTCCTCCAAGACGGGCACGTTCGACGTGACGTGGCCGTCGCGCGCCGAGGAGCCGGGCGGGAAGACCAGCCCGGAGGAGCTCATCGCCGCGGCGCACTCCACCTGCTACTCCATGGCCCTCTCGCACGCCCTCGCCGGGGCCGGGACGCCGCCGGAGAAGGTCGACACGAAGGCCGAGGTCACGTTCCAGCCGGGCGAGGGCATCACGGGGATCCACCTGACCGTCCGGGCCAGCGTGCCGGGGCTGTCGGCGGGCGACTTCGAGAAGGCCGCGCAGGACGCCAAGGCCGGCTGCCCGGTCAGCAAGGCCCTCGCGGGCACGAAGATCACGCTGGACGCGGCCCTGGTGTAGGGCGCCGCACCGGCGACCGGGCCCGCACGCACCCGCGTGCGGGCCCACTACGTGCGACCGTCGGGCCTCAGGTGCCGCTGGCGGCGGGTTCCACCGGGTTGGGGACGGCGCCGCCGTAGCGGCGGTCGCGGGACGCGTAGAGCTCGCACGCGTGCCACAGGTGGCGGCGGTCGAAGTCGGGCCACAGGGTGTCGAGGAACACCATCTCCGCGTACGCCGACTGCCACAGCAGGAAGTTGGACGTGCGCTGCTCGCCGGACGAGCGCAGGAACAGGTCGACGTCCGGGATCGACGGCTCGTCCAGGTAGCGGGCGAACACCTTCTCGTCGAGCTTGTCGGGGTTGAGGCGGCCGTCGCGGACGTCGCGGGCGATCGCCGCGGCGGCGTCCACGATCTCGGCGCGGCCGCCGTAGTTCACGCAGAACTGCAGGGTGAGGACGTCGTTGTCGCGCGTCATCTCCTCGGCGGTCTCCAGCTCCTTGATGACGCTGCGCCAGAGGCGGGGGCGGCGGCCCGCCCAGCGGACGCGGACGCCCATCGAGTGGAGCTGGTCGCGGCGGCGGCGGATCACGTCCCGGTTGAAGCCCATCAGGAACTTCACCTCGTCCGGGGAGCGCTTCCAGTTCTCGGTGGAGAACGCGTACGCCGACAGGTACGGGACGCCCAGCTCGATCGCGCCCATGATGACGTCGAAGAGCGAGTCCTCGCCGCGCTTGTGCCCCTCGGTGCGCGGGAGCCCGCGCTCCTTGGCCCAGCGGCCGTTGCCGTCCATCACGATGGCGACGTGCCGCGGCACCAGATCCGCCGGGATCGCGGGCGGCCTCGCCCCGTCCCGGTGCGGCTCCGGCGGCAGAACAGCCCTGCTCACACTCTCTCCCTGATGTCGTCTCCGCCGGCCGGGTCGCCGGCGGTCTCGTCGAAGCCGTCGCGCTCCACGTGCCGCAGCGAGCGGATCCCGTGCTCGAGATGCCACTGCAGGTAGGCGGCGACGAGGCCGCTGGTCTCCACGCGGTGGCGCGGCTCGCTGGCGTCCGCGTACTCCCAGTCGCCGCGCAGCAGCGCCAGCATGAGCCGGAACGTGGGCGGCGCCGGGGTGGCGGCGCCCGGACGGCGGCAGTTCGCGCAGACGGCGCCGCCCGCGGCGATCGCGAAGCCGCGCAGCCCGCCGCGGGCGCCGCACCGGCAGCACTCGTCCAGCGCGGGCGCCCACCCGGCGACCGACAGGGACCGCAGCAGGTAGGCGTCCAGGACCAGGCGGGCGTCGTGGCTGCGGTCGGCGAGCGTGCGCAGCCCGCCGACCAGGAGGAGGAACTGGCGGAGCGCGGGCTCGCCCTCTTCCGCGGTGAGCTTCTCGGCGGTCTCCAGCATCGCGGTGCCCGCCGTGTAGCGGGAGTAGTCGGAGACGAGGCGCTCGCCGTAGGGGCGCAGCGTCTCGGCCTGCGTGATGAGGTCGAGCGACCGCCGCTCGTACAGCTGGAGGTCCACGTGGGTGAACGGCTCCAGCCTGGCGCCGAACCGGGACTTGGTCTTGCGGACGCCCTTCGCGGCGGCGCGGATCCGGCCGGACCGCCGGGTCAGCACCGTCACGATGCGGTCGGCCTCGCCCAGCTTCTGGGTGCGCAGGACGACGCCTTCGTCGCGGTAGAGGGTCACCCGTTCATTCTGGCGCACCCGGCCGTGTGCTCCGTTGCCGGACGGGCATCTCCCCAGGATCTCCACAAGTCCCCCCGATCGTGTCGCTGCGCAGGGTGACAATCACGTACCGTGACCGGATTCGGCCGCCGCCACGCGCCGAAATCCATGGCCGGACGGGCGGGAACCTGTCAGCGTGGCGGCATGAGATGCCACATCGTGCCGCCGCACATGCTGGAACGCCTCGCCCGCGACGCCGACGACCCGGTCGTGAGCGCCCGCGCCCGCCGCACCATGGCCCTCACCTCAGCCCAGTACGTCGAGCGGCTGGTGCCCGGGCCCGCCCGCTCTCCCGAGGAGGACTTCGTCCCGAAGCGGACGATCCACGACGCGGAGGGCCGCGAGACGCTGCCCGGCCGGGCCGTCCGGAAGGAGGGCGACGCGGCGACCGGGGACGCGACCGTCGACCGCTCCTACGACTGGCTCGGCGCCACCTTCGACTTCTTCGAGGAGGTCTACCGGCGCGACTCCATCGACGGCGCCGGGCTGCCGCTGGTCTCGACCGTCCACTACGGCGACGGGTACGCCAACGCCTTCTGGAACGGCGAGCAGATGGTGTACGGGGACGGCGACGGCGTGGTGTTCACCGACTTCACCGGGCCGCTCGACGTCACCGGCCACGAACTCGTCCACGGCATCACCCAGCACACCGCGAACCTGGAGTACTACGGCCAGGCGGGCGCGCTGAACGAGTCGGTGTCGGACGTGTTCGGGTCGCTGGTCAAGCAGTGGCATCTCGGGCAGACCGCCGACCAGGCCGACTGGCTGATCGGCGTGGGCCTGCTGGCCGAGGGCGTCCAGGGGGTCGCGCTGCGCTCGATGAAGGAGCCCGGGACCGCCTACGACGACCCGCGGCTCGGCAAGGACCCGCAGCCCGGCCACATGGACGACTACGTCGACACGTACCGCGACAACGGCGGCGTCCACATCAACTCCGGCATCCCGAACCGCGCGTTCCACCTGACGGCCGTCGCGATCGGCGGCAACGCCTGGGACAAGGCGGGCCGCGTCTGGTATGACGTCCTCACCGGCGGTGCGCTGGCGGTGGACGTCGACTTCGCCGGTTTCGCCGCCGAGACGGTCCGCGCCGCCGCCCGCCGCTTCGGCGCGGACGCGGCGGAGACGGAGGCGGTCCGGCGCGGATGGACGGGGGTGGGCGTGTCCATCGAAGCGGCGGCCGCGGAGGCGTTGAGGTGAACGGTGAAGGTGACAGTCGTCCGCAGCGGGGGGTTCGCCGGGATCGAGCGGCGGGCCGAGTCCGACAGCGCGAGTGACCCGGTGCTGGCCGGGCTCGTCCGGCGCGTCGACCTCGACTCGGTGCCGCCGCCCGGGCGGATCCCCGACCAGTTCCTGTACGAGATCGACATCGACGGCCGGCGGACGACCGTGGGCGAGGCGCAGCTGAGCGGCCCGCTGCGCGAGCTCGTCCACCACGTCCTCGGCCGGGCGCGCTGACCGCGAGGCGGCCGGAGGTCCGGGGACCGCGGGGCCTCCCAACACCCGCGGTCCCCGTCCCGGTCAGGAATTCCGGCCGATCGTGAACGTGGACGTCGTGTTCTTGATGTCCGTGTGGTTGTCGCGGAGCACGAGGTTGTTGAAGGTCGCCGAGCCGACGGCGGGGCCCTGCCCCGGTTCGGGCATCTCGTTGACCCAGACGCCGAAGCCCGACTTGGCGTCGAACGCGTCACCGCTCTTGCGCGCGCCGGTGATGGTGACGTCCGTCAGGACGGTGTCGGTGATCGGGTTGAGGGGCCGGCCGCCGGCGTACTTGGTCTGGAACATGATCCCGGAGTAGGTCGGGTCGACGATGTCGACGTCGCTGATCCGGATGCCCTCGAAGGGGTATTCGCCCGAGTACAGCCACAACGCGGGGAACGTCTGCGCGCCCCAGAAGTGGCCGCCGGTCCGGACGAGCGAGATGTTCTCGAACGTCGTCGGCGCGTCCGCCTCGAACCCGAGCGCGGGGATGCCCCCGAACCGCAGGGTCGCGACGGTGACGCCCGGGTAGGTGAGGGTGTCGGCGATGTGGATGTTGCGGAAGGTGTTCCCGCCGCCGCCGTAGACGGCGAGGCCCGCGGCCCGCCACGTCAGCCGCGAGGTCAGGTCCTCGTAGACGTTGCCGGTCTGCTGCTCGTTGTTGTTGTCGACCGCCGGGAACAACGCGAAACTGTCGTCGCCGGTCGTCCGCGCCTCGTTGTCGACGACGTGGTTACCGCTGCTGCCGTTGGTGAGGTTGAGCGCGTCCGCCCACGTGTTGCGGATGCGCGAGTTCTTGATCGTGGAGTCGTCGACGTTCGTGCCCCAGAGCAGGCACACGACGTGTTCCGCCCACACGTTGTCGACGGTCATGTCCGCGACGTTCGAGAAGTCGAAGACCTTGCCGGGGCCGTCGATGCGCTGGGTGTAGTTCCCGAAGAAGCCGAATCCGGCGAACGTGGAGCCGTTCGCGGTGGCGTCCGCGCGGAACCCGGCGTCGGTGTTCTGCCGGTCGCGGGGCGTGCGGAACCGGGTGAACCACGGCCCGGCGCCGACGACCTCGACCGCCTTGCCGTAGACCTGGAACTTGCTCGTGGTGTCGTAGTCGCCCGGCGGCAGGTAGACGCCGGTGAGGTCCGGGTCCTGGCGGGCCCGGTCGAGGGCGTTCTGGACGTCCTGGTGCGCGAACCCGGCGGGCTCGATGTACTTCGCGGGGTCGGGGTTCGCGGTGGGCGTCGCCAGTTCGGTGTCGATGAAGTCGATGGCGTAGGCGGCGGTGTTGGCCGCGTCCTTCTGCAGCCGGATCTTGCTACCGGCGGGGACGGTCGTCCCGAGCAGGATTCCCGCCTCGTCGTAGATGTGCCGGGGCGGTCCCGCGCTCGGCGAGTCGACCGGGCTCGCCTCGGGCCCGTACACCCACGTGTATCTGGAGGTCAGGTCGACGGCCTTGAGGAAGCGGCCGTCGACGTACACGTTGAGGGTCGCGTCGATGCCGCCGCCGCCCGGCGCGTCCGGGATGGAGTAGCGGGTGACGAGGGTGTTGGTGGGCGCGTCGGTGGTGAACTCGACGCTGCTGCCGGTGGTGTTCAGCGTGACGGCGCGGCGCCCGGACGCCTCGCCCGCGAGGTCGCCGATCTCCCGGTCGGGGCCGACGACCGCCGCTCCCCCGCCGAGCGCGCCGTCCTCCGCCTCGTGGGTGTCGAACGGCAGGTCCGCGCCGCGGCCGACGAACAGTTCGCGTTCGGCGGTGTTGTTCTCGCGCTTGACCGGGACCTCGTTCGCGTCGGCCTCGACGGTCGTCCGGATCGTGTACCGGCCGTCGGCGGCCGTCCAGGTGCCGAGGTCGATCGGCGCGGTGGACGCGCCGGGGGCGAGCGGGCCGGTGTGCGCGCCGGTCAGCGTCCGCACGGTCTCGTCGCCGTCGCGGATCTCGAGGGTGATCCCGTGGGAGCCGCCCGCGGCCGGCCGGGTGCCCGCGTTGTGCAGCGTGACCGAGAACGCGACGTCGTCGCCCGCCCGCGGGGCGCCGGGGCTCCAGGTGACGGCCCGCGCCACCAGGTCGGAGCTCGGCACCTGCCCGACGGTCAGGGCGGTGTCCGCGTCGCGGGCGTTGTCGGTCTCGTTCAGCTCGATGTTGTCGTCGCCCGCGTCGGCCTCGGCGGCGACGCTGTGGGTGCCGGCCGCGCGCGCCCCGATGGACGCCGTCACGGTCGCGGACTCGCCCGCCGCGAGCGCGCCGACCTCGGCGGACGCCGCCCGCTCGGCGTCGACGAGGAAGCCGAGGGTGCTCGCGGCGGCCGGGCCCGTCCCGGTGTTGGCGACGGTCGCCCGCAGCGTGATCTCGTCGGTCTCGACCGGTTCGGCGGGCGTCCAGGAGACGTCGGTGACGGTCAGGTTCGGCGTCGGCGCGGGGGTGCCGAGCACCCGCAGCTCGGCGGCCTGCCCGCCGGGCGCGCCCGAGTTCGCGGTGAACACCAGCCGCACGTCGGCGGCGCGCGCGACGACCGGGATGGTCACGCTGTTGCCGGTGGCCGGGTCGAAGGTGTAGTCGGCGGATTCCTTGAGGGTGGTGAATGCGTCGCCGGGGCCGGTGCGGCCGAGCACCTCGATCGTCTGGGTGCGCCGCGCCCACGCCGCGTCCGGGTTCAGCTCGACGACGACGAAGGTGAGGTCGGCGGACGGTCCGAGGTTCACGGTCAGCGCGGCGGGGTAGGCGCCGGAGCCCGATTCCCAGTACGTCGCGGCGTCGCCGTCGTTGGCGTTGGCCGCGACGTAGGTGTGGACGTGCGACGACGCGCTGATCGGCCTGCCCTCGGCGAGGTTCGTCCCGCCGCCCTCGCCCTGCCGGGTGACGACGTTGCTCGGGGGCGACACGTTCCCGGCGGCGTCCCTGGCCCGCACGTGGTAGGAGACGGTGGCCGTGGCGGGGCGCTCGTCGGTGTAGGCCAGGACGTCCCCGGCGACGCTCGCGAACCGCTCGCCGCCGGCGTAGAGGTCGTAGCCGGTGACGCCGACCGCGTCGGACGCGGCGTTCCACGTCAGCTCGATCTTCCCCGGTTCGGGTTCGGTGAAGGCGAGCCCGGACGGGGCGGTCGGCGGGGCCGTGTCGCCGGTGCCGGGCCCGTACACCTCCAGTTCCGAGAGCTGCCCGGCGGGCCAGCCGGTGTTGCCGGTGATGTGGACGCGCAGGAACCGGGTCGGGGCGTCGTCGTAGCCGAGGGTGACGGTGTTGCCGGACGCCGGGTCGAACACGCGCGCGCCGGACGCGACGACGTCGGTGAAGCGCGTCCCGTCCGTGCTCGCCTGGACGGCGAGGGTCTGCGTGCGCCGTTCCCAACCGGCGGTCGGGAGCTTGAGGACGACCTTGTTCGTGTCGACCGTCGCGCCGAGGTCGATCTGGATCCATTGCGGGAAGGCGCGGTTCGCGCTCTCCCAGTAGGTGGCCCGGTCGCCGTCGTTGACGTTCGCGGCGGCGTACCGGCCGTTCGCGGAGGCGGCGGACGCGGTCTTGCCCGCCGCCAGGTTCGTTTCCGCCGCCGCGGCGGGGGCCGCCACCGGGCCGAACAGCCCGGTGACGGCCAGCGCCGCGGCCAGCAGGACGCGGAGTGCCTTCTGTCTCATCGCTGGTTCTGCTCCCTGTCGGTGTAGTGGGGGTGGGGGTGGGACACCTGCCTGGGAGGAGCGGCAGAACTCGGGGGTGGACGCGGGTCCGCGTCCGCGGGTTCGGGTCAGCGGAGCCAGACGGCCGTGTCGGGCGGCAGGTCGCGACCCGCGAGGGGCCCGCTGGCCAGGAGCACCTCCCCGTCCGGCAGCGGGAAGGGGCCCTCGCCGAGGTTGACGACGCACGTCACGCCGGTCTCGCGGGTGAACGCCAGGACGTCCTCGGGCGCGGGCAGCCAGCGGAGCGCGCCGTCGCCCGCGCCGCCGGGGCGCAGATGGTCGCGGCGCAGCGCGAGGGCCGACCGGTACAGCGCGAGCATCGAGCCGGGGTCGGCGTCCTGCGCCTCGGCGGTGAGCGCCTTCCAGTCGGGCGGCTGCGGCAGCCACGGGTCGCCGCCGAAGCCGAACGGCGGGGCGTCCCCGGACCACGGGAGCGGCACGCGGCAGCCGTCCCGGCCGGGGTCGGTGCGACCGGAACGGTGCCAGATCGGGTCCTGCCGCAGGTCGTCCGGCAGGTCCTCGACCTCGGGCAGGCCCAGCTCCTCCCCCTGGTAGACGTAGGCGGAGCCGGGCAGGGCCAGCGCGAGCAGCGCCGCGGCGCGGGCGCGGCGGACGCCGAGGGCGCGGTCGGTGGGGGCGCCGAGCCGGCGGTCCTGCAGGTCGAACGACGTGTCGGCGCGGCCGTACCGGGTGACGGGCCGGACGACGTCGTGGTTCGCCAGCACCCAGGTCGGCGGGGCGCCGAGCGGGCCGTGCGTCGCGAGCGTCGTCTCGATCACCTTGCGGAGGGCGTGCGGGTCCCACGCGCAGTTCAGGAAGTCGAAGTTGAACGCGGTGTGCATCTCGTCGGGGCGCAGGTAGCGGGCGAACCGCTCCTGGTCGGGCAGCCACACCTCGCCGACCAGCATCCGGCCCGGGTACCCGTCGGTGATCGCCCGCCAGCCCCGGTAGACGTCGTGGACGCCGTCGCGGTCGGTGTACGGGTCGCGGCCGTCCGGCTCGGCGTCGGGGTCCTTGACCAGCAGCGCCGCGGAGTCGATGCGGATGCCGTCGACGCCGCGGTCGTACCAGAACCGCAGCACGTCGTGGAACTCGCGGACGACGTCGGGGCTGTTCCAGTTGAAGTCGGGCTGCTCGGGGGCGAACAGGTGCAGGTACCACTCGCCGTCCGGGACGCGCGTCCAGGCGGGCCCGCCGAAGATCGACCGCCAGTCGTTCGGGGGCTCGGCGCCGCCGGGGCCCCGGCCCGGACGGAACCAGAAGCGTTCGCGTTCGGGCGAGCCGGGGCCGGCGGCGAGCGCCTCCCGGAACCAGGCGGTCTGGTCGGACGCGTGGTTCGGCACCACGTCGAGGATGATCCGCAGGCCGGCCGCGTGCGCCTCGGCGATGAACGCCTCCGCCTCGGCGAGCGTCCCGAACTCCGGGGCGACGTCCCGGTAGTCGGCCACGTCGTAGCCGCCGTCCGCCATCGGCGACGGGTACCACGGGTTCAGCCACAGGGCGTCGACGCCGAGACCGGCGAGGTAGGGCAGCCGGTCGCGCAGGCCGGCGAGGTCGCCGACGCCGTCGCCGTTCCCGTCGGCGAAGCTGCGCGGGTACACCTGGTAGATCACCGCGTCGCGCCACCATGCTTCGGGCATGCGAGAACTCCTTAGGAATCGTTGAACACAGGGAGCGGGAGAGTCCGGTCAGCCCTTCAGGCCGCCCGCCGTGAGGCCGGCCATGATCTGGCGCTGGAAGATGAAGAAGACGACGATCGTGGGCAGGCTGGCGATCACCAGCGAGCCGATCAGGACGTTCTGCGGCACCTGCACGGCCAGCGACGAGATCGCCACGCTGATCGTCTTCTTCTCGCCGTCGGGCAGGACGAGCAGCGGCCAGACGAAGTCGCGCCAGACGTTGACGATCGTGAAGATCGACACGACGCCGAGGATCGGGCGCGACACCGGCAGGACGACCGACCACAGGATGCGGAAGGACGACGCGCCGTCCACCTCGGCGGCGTCGATCAGCTCGGTCGGGATCGAGTCGAAGAACCGTTTGAGCAGGAAGATGTTGAACGCGTTGGCGGCGGCCGGCAGCCAGATGGCCCACGGGGTGTTCAGCAGGTTGGCGCCGAAGAGCGGCAGGTCCTTCACGGTGAGGTAGGCGGGCAGCAGGATCACCATCGGCGGGATCATCAGCGTCGCCAGCATCATGCCGAGGACGGCGCGGCCGAACAGCGGGCGCAGCTTCGACAGCGCGTACGCGGCGGAGACGTCCACGGCGAGGGTGAACAGCCACGCGCCGAACGCGTACACGAACGTGTTGCGCATGTAGAGACCGAGGTCGAGCTGCCGCCACGCCTCCCGGTAGGCGCCGAGGTCGATGTCGGACGGCCAGAGGCTCGGCGGCACCTCGGCGAGCTGGTCCGGTGACTTCATCGCGCCCGTGACCATCCAGTACAGCGGGAAGACGAACACGAGCGTGAACGTCACGACGACGGTGGTCAGGACCGTCCAGTAGACGGCCTTGCCGCGCCGGGTGCCGAGCGTGTGCGGCGACACGAGCGTGCGGGTCTGCGTCATGGGTGCCTACCTCGGGTCGTCACGCGAAACGCGCAGGTAGACGGCGGAGAACACCATCAGCACGACCATGAGCATCAGCCCGAGCGCGCCGCCGCCGCCGAAGTTCGTGAAGTTGAAGGCGTACTGGTACATCAGGTAGACGACGGTCACGGTCGCGTCCTCGGGGCCGCCGCCGGTCAGCAGGTAAGGCTCGATGAACACCTGCATCGTCGCGATGACCTGCAGGAGCAGCATCACGAGCAGAATGAGCCTGGTCTGCGGGATCGTGATGTGCCGGAGGCGCCGGAAGAGGCCGGCGCCGTCCAGCTCGGCCGCCTCGTACAGCTCGCCGGGGATCGTCTGCAGCGCCGCCAGGTAGATGAGGGTGCCGCTGCCGAGGTTCATCCACGTCGACACCAGCACGAGCGACACCAGCGCCGTGTCCGTCGAGTCGAGCCATTGCAGCCCCGGGAGGTTCACCAGGCCCAGGACCTGGTTGAACAGACCGGGCCCGGGGTCGTAGAACCACTTGAACAGCAGCACCACCACGGCGGGCGGCAGCATCACCGGCAGGTACACGACGAAGCGCAGGTAGCCGCGCGCGTGCCGCAGCTCGTTCAGGACGATCGCGATCGTGAACGGGACGGCGTAGCCGATCACCAGCGCCAGCAGCGTGAAGATCGCGGTGTTCTTCCACGCGTCCCAGAACACGGGGTCGGCGATGACCGTGCGGAAGTTCTCCAGCCCCACCCAGCGGGTGTCGCCGACGAAGTTCGTCTGCTGGAAGCTGAGCAGGATCTCCCGCAGGATCGGGTACCAGGAGAAGAACGCGAAGCAGATCAGCGCCCCGCACAGGAATCCGTAGGCCGTCAGGTTGCGCCGCACGACCCGCCCTCTCCGGGTCGCCGGGCGGCGGCGGGCGTGCGCGGCCGGGCGCGCCAGCGTCCGCAGTGTGAGCATGGGGTCCCCTCGGGGGCGCCGGCGGCGGGCCGGCGCCCCGGTTCGGGTGTCGGGTCGGGGTCGGTCGGGGGTCGGGGCGGGACGGCGGTCCGGGCCGGGGCCCGGGTCCGGCGTCAGCTCGCCGACCGTGCGAGGACGGCGTCGGCCTTCTCCCGCGCGTCCGCGAGCAGGTCGTCGATGTTCGCGTCACGCCTGGTCAGCACGGCGGACACGACCGAGTCGAGGATCGCGTAGAGCTTCTGCGCGTGCGGCGGCTCCAGCTTCGCCGGGACGGACGCGTAGGCGTCCTCGTAGGCCTTGAAGTTCTCGACCGGCAGGTTCGCGGACGCGGCCCGCAGCTCCCGGTCCTTCTGCCCCACGGCGCCGTCGCCGAACAGCTTCGGCTGCGGCAGCCCGACCGGACGTTCGTTGCCTGCGGCCCGCGCGTAGTTCAGCTGGCCCTGCCCGGGGGTGATCGCGTAGTACTCGAGCCACATCAGCCCGGCCTTGATCTGCTCGGGGGTCGCGTCGGGGCTGAACATGTAGCCGTCCCCGCCCAGCAGCGTGCCCTGCCCGCCCGGGATCGGCGCCATCCCGTAGTCCTTGTAGTCGCCGCCGAACTGGTCGACGAGCGCGGTCGCGTTGTCGGGCGCGCCGAGGAACATGCCGAGTTCGCCGGCGGCCATCATGCGCTGCACGTCGGCGGCCACGAGCAGCTGCTTGCTGCCCATGGAGTCGTCCGTCCAGCGCATGTCCTTGAGGGTCTGCAGGACGGCCTTGCCCTGCGGGCCGTTGAACGCCGACTTCTTGCCGTCCGGCGTCACCATGCTGCCGCCCTGGCTGTACAGGGACGTGGTGAAGTGCCAGCCGCCCTGGTTCTGCGAGCTGAGCTCGGCGAACCCGACGACGCCGTCCCCGAGGTCGCTGATCTTCTTCGCGGCGGCCCGGACCTCGGGCCACGTCCGCGGCGGCGCGTCCGGGTCCAGCCCGGCCTTCTCGAACAGGGCGCGGTTGTAGAACAGGCCCATCGTGTAGTTCTGCCGCGGCAGCCCGTACACCTTGTCGCCGTCCTTGAAGACCCGCTGCACCGCCGGGTCGAGGCTCTTGTAGTTCTCGACCTGGCCGAGGTACGGCGTGATGTCGGCGGCCTGGCCCTTGGCGATGATGCCGTTGACGTCGGTGAAGTAGACGTAGAAGAGGTCCTCCATCTGCCCGCCCGCCAGTTTCGCCTGGAAGGTGTTCGGGTCGAGGCAGGGGAAGGCGTCCTTGCCGACGACCTTGATGTTGGGGTGGAGCTTCTGGAACGCGGCGACGTCCTCGTTCCACTCCTTGCGCTGCGCCGCCTGGCTCTTGGCCGGCATGCAGCCGACCGTGATCGTCACCTCGGTGTCGGCGCTCAGCGGCGAGGTGTCCGCACCGCCCGAGCCGTCCCCGCCGCAGCCGGCGAGGACGGACGTGACGGCCGCGGCGAGCAGGGCGGCGAGGATCCGGGATCTCATGGGGGTTCCCTCCTGGGCCGTGGGGGTCGGCCAATTGCGAGGAACATACAGAGACCTACATCACAATGCAATAGATGAATGAACATACGCAAAAAACCAACAACAGGCGCCTGAGCTGGCGTAATCGGCTGTAAACGCGCGCAAGCCCGCCGCGCGCGATGCGCGGCGGGCCGGAGAGCGGAAGCGGGGAGCGGGCGCGCGTCAGGCCGCGGGACTGGGCGCGGTCGAGGCGCGGACCACCAGCTCGGGCTCGAACAGCAGTTCCTCGGCGGTGACGGACCCGCCGTCGACCTGGTTGACCAGCAGCGTCACGGCGGCGCGGCCGATGGACTCGATGGGCTGCCGGACGGTCGTCAGCGGCGGGTCGACGCAGTTCATGAACGCCGAGTCGTCGTAGCCGACGACCGAGACGTCGCCGGGCACGGACATGCCGAGGCGGCGGACGGCGCGGATGACGCCGAGGGCGAGCGGGTCGCTGGCGCAGATCACGCCGGTGACGCCGTCGCGGATGAGGCGCCCCGCCACCGCCTGGCCGCCCTCGAGGGAGAACATCGCACGGCGGACGCGGGAGTCGGGCAGGTCGACGCCGGCGCGCGCGGCGGCGGCGCGGACCGCGGCGAGCTTGCGGCGGCACGGGACGTGGTCCTCGGGGCCGAGGACGACGCCGATGCGCTCGTGGCCGAGGGACAGCAGGTGGCCGAACGCCTGCTCGGCGGCGACGGCGTCGTCGGTGGACACCTGCGGGAAGTCGAGCCCGCCGGCGGCCGCGTTGACCAGGACGACCGGCAGCCGCACGTCCAGCAGCCGGTGGTAGTGGTCGTGGGCGGCGTCGGCCTCGGCGTAGAGGCCGCCCGCGAAGATCACCCCGGACGCCTGCTGCTGCAGCAGCATCTCGACGTAGTCGGCCTCCGACAGGCCGCCGGGGGTGAGGGTGCACAGGACGGGCGTGAACCCGCGCTGGGCGAGCGCGCCCCCGACGACCTCGGCCAGGGCCGGGAAGATCGGGTTGCCGAGTTCGGGCAGGACCAGCCCGACCAGGCGGGCGCGCTCGCCGCGCAGCTGCGTGGGGCGCTCGTAGCCGAGGACGTCGAGGGCGGTCAGCACCGCCGCGCGGGTCGCGTCGGACACGCCGGGCTTGTCGTTGAGGACCCGGCTGACCGTGGCCTCGCTGACCCCGACCTTCTTGGCGACCTCCGCCAGTCGACGTGCCATGCACGCAACTATAGAGCGCCCGGGCGCAAACCGCTTACTTCGCTTGCAGGCGGGCGACGCGGTTGACGGCCGACAGCATCGCCTTGAGGGAGGCGGTGACGATGTTGCCGTCGATGCCGACGCCCCACACCGTGCTGCCGTTCACGTCGCACTCGACGTAGGCGGCGGCGCGCGCGTCGCCGCCCGCGCTCATCGCGTGCTCGGCGTAGTCCAGGACGCGGACGTCGATCCCGACGGTCGACAGGGCGTCCTCGAACGCCGACACCGGGCCGTTGCCGAGTCCCTCGATCTCGCGGATCTCGCCGTCGACGCGGACGTCGCAGCTGAGGGCGTCCTTCTCGTCGACGCGGGACGTGGCGCGGTGCGCCAGCAGCCCGACGCGGGGCCCGTTGGACAGAAACTCGGCCTCGAAGATCTCCCACATGCGGGCGGGGTCGACCTCGCCGCCCTCGCTGTCGGTGTGCTCCTGCACGACCCGGGAGAACTCGATCTGGAGGCGCCGCGGCAGCTCCAGCGAGTGCTCGGTCTTCATGATGTAGGCGACGCCGCCCTTGCCGGACTGGCTGTTGACCCGGATGACGGCCTCGTAGGTGCGGCCGACGTCGTGCGGGTCGATCGGCAGGTACGGGACCTCCCACCGGTACTCGTCGACGGGCGTCCCGGCGGCCTCCGCGTCGCGCCGCAGGTGCTCGAAGCCCTTGTTGATGGCGTCCTGGTGGGAGCCGGAGAACGCGGTGTAGACGAGGTCGCCGCCGTACGGGTGCCGCTCGTGGACGGGCAGCTGGTTGCAGTACTCGACGGTGCGGCGGATCTCGTCGATGTCGGAGAAGTCGATCTGCGGGTCGATCCCCTGGGTGAACATGTTCAGCCCCAGGGTGACCAGGCAGACGTTGCCGGTGCGCTCGCCGTTGCCGAACAGGCAGCCCTCGATGCGGTCGGCGCCCGCCATGTAGCCGAGCTCGGCGGCGGCGACCGCGGTGCCGCGGTCGTTGTGCGGGTGCAGCGACAGGATGACCGAGTCGCGGTACGCCAGGTTCCGGCTCATCCACTCGATCTGGTCGGCGTACACGTTCGGCGTGGCCATCTCGACGGTCGCCGGCAGGTTGACGATGACCTTCCGGTCCGGGGTCGGCTTCCACACGTCGTTGACGGCGTTGCAGACCTCGACGGCGTACTCCAGCTCGGTGCCGGTGAACGACTCCGGCGAGTACTGGAAGAAGATCTCGGTGTCGCCCATGTCCTCGGCGAGCTTGGCGCACAGCTTCGCGCCCTCGACGGCGATGGCGGTGATGCCGTCGCGGTCCTGCCCGAACACCACGCGGCGCTGCAGCGTGCTGGTCGAGTTGTACAGGTGGACGATCGCCTGCTTCGCGCCCCGCACCGCCTCGAACGTCCGCTCGATCAGTTCGGGACGGGCCTGCGTCAGCACCTGGATCACGACGTCGTCGGGGATGCGGCCCTCGTCGATGATCTGCCGGACGAAGTCGTAGTCGGTCTGGCTCGCCGCCGGGAACCCGACCTCGATCTCCTTGTAGCCCATCCGGACGAGCAGCTCGAACATCCGCAGCTTGCGGTGGGCGTCCATCGGGTCGATCAGCGCCTGGTTGCCGTCCCGCAGGTCGACGGCGCACCAGCGCGGGGCCTGCGTGATGACGGCGTCCGGCCAGGTGCGGTCCGTCAGCTTGATCGGGGTGAAGGGGCGGTAGCGCTCGAAGGGCATACCGGAGGGCTGCTGTGCCGGGTACATGCGGTGGGATCTCCCTGCTCGAACCTCTTGCGGCCGACGTCCACGTCAGAGTCCCGCAGCGAGGGAGCCGACCTGGTTACAGGCCCCCGCTGCGGCCGCTAAGAAGGAGCAGCGCACCAGACACGCCCGCCAAACTAACAGATGACATCCGTGCTCCGGAAACCGGCGTCCGCATGTTGAGACGATCGATGCATGACGAGACGTCCGGGGGTCTCTTCCGTCACGAGAACGTCATCGGCCGTACGGGACATTCCCGCCCGTCCGCGACCCGGCGGTTCCTCCCCTTACGCTGGGGCCATGACCGGTGACCTGGGTTCCGACGCGGGCGGCGCGCGGGCGCGCCCGCAGTTCCTGCCGCCCGACGACGGTCTTCCGCCGCCCGGTCCCGAGGACGCCGTCCCGGAGCCGCAGCCCGAGCCCGCGCCGGACGAACCGCGGCGCGGCGGCCTCGGCTGGAGCATCGCGCTGATCACCGCGGCGGCGGCGCTGCTGGTGTCGGCGTTCCTGCCGTGGGCGCGCGCCTCCGTCGTCGTCGACCTGTTCGGCAGCGCGATCTCCCGGGAGGTCGCCACGGCGGCGGGCATCGACGCCGACGACGTGGTGCTGTCGGTCCCGGTGTTCGCGGTGGTCGCGATCGTCATGGCCTGCTGGGATCTGCTCGCCCGCGACACCCGCATCACCGGCCTCGCGGCCGTCCCCGGCGTCCTGTCGCTGCTGGCGTGCCTGCTGTTCCTGCTCCGGCTCGACGACGCCCGCGACGACCTGCCCACCGGCGGCCTGGACGTCGGCTACGAGATCAGCGTGCTGTACGGCTGGTACGTGGCGGTCGCGGCGGCGCTGCTGGTCACCGGGTTCAGCCTGGCGCGCCCGATCACCGCGCGGCTGGGCGGGCGCGGCCGTCCAGCCCCGTACCCGCCGACGGAGGCGTACCCGCCGGACCAGTACGCGCAGGACCAGTACGCGCAAGATCAGTACTACGCGCAGTACGGGAACGGCCAGTACGCGGGCGACCCGAACGCGGTCTGGCCGCAGCAGAGCGGGTGGGAGCGGGCGGACGAGTCCGCACCGGGCGGCGAGGCGGCGGAACGCCGCGACGACCGGCCGTAGGGCCCGTCAGTCGTAGAAGCCGAGGCGGCGGAGCTGCTTGGGGTCGCGCTGCCAGTCCTTGAGGACGCTGACCCGCAGGTCGAGGTAGATCTTCGTGCCGAGCAGCGCCTCGATCTGCCGCCGGGCGGCCGCGCCGACCTCGCGCAGCCGGGCGCCGCGGTGCCCGATGATGATGCCCTTCTGGCTGGGCCGCTCGACGAACAGGTGCGCGTAGACGTCGACGAGATCGTCCCGTCCCTCGCGGGGCGCCATCTCGTCGACCACGACGGCGATCGAGTGCGGCAGCTCGTCCCGGACGCCTTCGAGCGCGGCCTCCCGGATCAGTTCGCCGATCATCACCTGTTCGGGCTCGTCGGTGAGGTCGCCCTCCGGGTACAGCGGCATGCCCTCCGGCAGCCGCGAGATCAGCAGCTCGCCGACCAGGTCGACCTGGAAGCCGTTCTCCGCCGAGCAGGGGACGATGTCGGCGAACTCCCCGAGCCGTCCCACGGCGAGGAGCTGCTCCGCGACCTGCTCGGGCGCGGCGAGGTCGGTCTTGGTGACGATCGCCACGATCGGGGTCTTCTTCACCCCGGCGAGTTCGCGGGCGATGTACTTGTCGCCCGGCCCCACGGGCTGGTCGGCGGGCACGCAGAACCCGATGACGTCGACCTCGGTGAGGGTGGAGCGGACGAGGCTGTCGAGCCGCTCGCCGAGCAGCGTCCGCGGCTTGTGCAGGCCCGGCGTGTCGACCACGACGAGCTGCCCGTCCGGCCGGTGCACGATGCCCCGGATCGCCCGCCGCGTCGTCTGCGGGCGGCTGCTGGTGATCGCCACCTTGGTGCCGACGAGCGCGTTCATCAGCGTCGACTTGCCCACGTTCGGCCGTCCGATGAAGCAGGCGAAGCCCGCCCGGAAGCCCTCGGGCGGCGGCGCGGTCGTCAGATCTCCCGTCGATGTCACCCTTCGATTGTCCCCCACCTGCGGCGGGCCCCGTCCCGTCGCCCGTCAGGCGGAGGCCGCGGCGTCGCCGAGCGCGGCCAGGGCCTCCCGGGCCAGCCGGGAGAAGAGCGGCGCG
Organism: Spirillospora sp. NPDC052242; assembly: GCF_040679555.1. Taxonomy (NCBI): domain Bacteria; kingdom Bacillati; phylum Actinomycetota; class Actinomycetes; order Streptosporangiales; family Thermomonosporaceae; genus Spirillospora; species Spirillospora sp. NPDC052242. The sequence continues at coordinate 186,476 of NZ_JBFAUZ010000006.1, read as the reverse complement.
CCGAGGGTGTCGGCGGCGCGGGCGGCCCGGCGGTAGTGCGCGGCGGCGACCGGGGCGGGACGCCCGAGGTACCGGGCGAGGTCGCCGAGGACGTGCGCGACCGGCCCGATCGTCGCGAAGGTGGTGCAGCCGCCGGCGAAGTGCCCCTCGTACGGCAGCAGGTCGGCGTACGCCCGCTCGGCGACGTCCCGCTGGTCCAGGACGATCGCGCGGTGGGCGCGGATCGCCGTGGCGAGGTCGTAGAAGTAGTCGGGGCGGATGGGGCCCGCCGCGGCGACGGCGGCGCGGGCGTCCGCGACGCGGCCGGCGTCGGCCAGCGCGAGCGCGTGGATGTCGGCGGTGGCGGCGACGTGGGACCACCGCCGCGACAGCCAGGCCGCCTGCTCCAGCAGCTCGCCCGGCCGCCCCTGGACGAGCCGCAGGCAGAACGCGCCGAACCCGACGATGCCGTCCTCGCTGCTCCAGATCCCGGTGCGGCCGATGTCCGCGCTGACCTGCGCGTACGCCCGTTCGGCGGCGTCGAAGCGCGACGCGAGAACGTGCACGAGCCCGGCGTACCAGCTCGCGATCTGCGCGAGCAGCGGCAGCCCGTACTGGTCCGCGAGGCGCCGCCCCTCCTCCAGGTGCGCGGCCGCCGCGGTCAGGTCGAGCGCGGCGACGGACGTCTGCTGCAGCTGCAGGTGCGCGAGGACGCGGTACGCGGCGAGGCCGTGCTCCTCGGCGAGGTCGAGCAGTTCGCGGGCGAGCCGCTGCCGCAGCGCGAGGTCGCCGGCGCTCCGGTAGCCGTTGATGTAGCGGCCGTTGAGCGCGACGGCGAGCAGGTCGGGACGGCCGAGGGCGCGGGCCAGCGCGACCGCCTCGTCGGCCGCGGTGACGCCGCGGTCGTCGAACTCGCCCTCCAGTTCGATCGCCAGGCTGGTCAGCAGCCGGACGCGCAGTTCGTCCTCGCCGTCCGGGAGCCGGCGCAGGGCGTCCTCGGCGGCGTCGATGATCTCCCGGTCGAGGGTGCCGTACTCGCGGCTCGTCCACAGCGTGGGCACGTCGAAGGCGGTGATGACACGGGCCAGCAGCCGGACGTCGCCGAGCGCGCGGGCGTCGGCGATGGCTTGCAGGCGCCGGTCGCGGGCCTGCATGACGTCGCCGGACAGGCCGCAGGCGCGGATGGCCGCGACCTCCGCCTCGAGCCGGTCGCGGGCGGCGTCCGGGCCCCGCGCGCGCAGCGTCTCGGCGGCGCGGACCCACAGGTCGGCGGCCGGGCCGTGCGCGAACCGGGCCTCGGCGGCCGCCGCGGCGAGCCGCGCGTAGCGGACGGCCCGGTCCGGTTCGGCGCCCGACTCCAGGTAGTGGTGCGCGATCGCCGCGACCTCGGCGGGGCGGTGCCGTTCCAGCGCGGCGGCGACCCGGCCGTGCAGCCGGGTGCGGCGGGCCCGCGACAGCCCGTCGTAGAGGGTGTCGCGGACGAGCGCGTGCACGAACCGCAGCCGTCCGGGCGCGGGTTCGGTGACCAGCCCGGCGGCGAGGGCGGCCTCGACGGCGTCGATGACGGTCTCCTCGTCGCCGTGCGCGCCGGCGGCCAGGTCGGCGAGGACGGCGAGGTCGGCGTCGCGGCCGACGACGGCGGCGTCGCGCAGCACGTGCCGGGCGGGCTCGGGGAGGCGCGCGATGCGGCGGCGGAGGACGTCCCCCACCCCGGCGGGCACGCGGCGGACGGCGGCGGGCAGGCCCTCGGCGTCCAGCAGCCGGGCCGTCTCGCGGACGAAGAAGGGGTTGCCGCCGGTCCGTTCGGCGATGTCGGCCAGTTCGGCGTCGGCGACGCCGGTCGCGCACGTCGCGCGGACGAGTTCGGCGACCTCGGCGGGGGCGAGCCCGCCGAGGTCGATGCGCAGCGGCTCGCGGCGGGCGAGGGCGGCGAGCGCGGCGGCGAGCCGCTCGGGCGCCTCGGTGCGGCGGAACGTCGCGGCGAGCAGGACGCGCCGTCCGCGGAGCCGTTCGGCGAGCCGCACCAGCAGCGCGAGCGTCTCGTCGTCGGCCCAGTGCAGGTCCTCCAGGACGAGCAGCAGCGGGGCACGCGCGGCGATCCCGGCGAGGTAGTCGCCGACGGCGAGGTGCAGCCGAAACCGCTCGGTGGTGACGTCCGCGCCCCCGCCCCCGGCGGACGCGGTCCGGACGGCGGCACCTCCGGGGTCCCTGGTGGCGGCGTGCCCGGGGTACGGGCGCTCGACGCCGGGCGCGACGCCGGGAGCGGCGGAACCCGCGATGCCGTGACCCGCAGCCGCGGGATCGGCGGAGGCGTCCCCCGTGGCGGCGTGGGCGGGGCCGGGAGCGGCGGGTCCGGCGTCACCGCGCCCGGCGGGCGGGGTCTCGGGGGCGGGGGCGGTGTCGTCGAGGAGGGGGGCGAGGCGGGCGGCCAGGGCGGTGTCCGGGGGTGCGGCGGCGGCGAGGTCGCGCAGCAGTTCCGCCCACGGCCAGGCGGCGGGCGCCCCGCCGGTCTCCTGCGCGCGGCCCCACGCGCACGTCCAGCCGCGGTCGCCGAGCCGCCGAGCGAACCGTTCGGCGAGGGCCGTCTTGCCCATGCCCGCGTCGCCGCCGACGAGGACCACGCCGCCCCGGTCGGCGGCGCCGTCCAGCAGCGCCAGCTCGCTCGCCCGGCCGACGAACGCCGCCTGCGGCTCCGGCCGCGCGACCGGAGCGGGGGGCGGCCGCAGGGGGACGGGACGGTCCGCGACCGGTGGTTCGCCCAGCTCGGGGGCCTGCGCGAGGATGTCGGCCTCCAGGCCGCGCAGCGCGGGGCCGGGGTCGACGCCGAGTTCCTCGCCGAGCGTGGCGCGGGCCCGGCGGAGCGCGGCGAGCGCGTCCCCCTGCCGTCCCGCCCGGTACAGGGCGAGCGCCAGCAGCCGCCACGCCTCCTCGCGCAGCGGGTTCGCGGCGGCGTGCTCCTCCAGGTCGGGGACGGCCTCGGCGGCGCCCCCGAGCCCGAGCAGGGCCTCGGCGCGGCGCTCGACGGCGAGCCGGCGGCGCTCGTCCAGCCGGGCGGCCTCGGCGGCGGCCCACGGCAGGTCGGCGAACTCGGCGTAGGCGGGGCCGCCCCAGCGGGCGAGGGCGTCGTCGGCGCGGCGGCGGGCGGCGGCGGGGTCGCCCGCGGCGAGCAGCGCGCCCGCCTCGTCGACGAGCGCGTCGAACCGCCACGCGTCCACGTTGCCGTCCGGGAGCCGCAGCGCGTAGCCGGGCGGCGCGGTGACCAGGACGCGGGCGGGCGTGCGGGGCGGGCGGCGCGGCTCCAGGGCGCGGCGCAGGTGCGAGACGAACGACTGCAGGCCCGCGCCCGCGCGGGGCGGGGCCGTCCCGGCCCACAGGTCCTCGACCAGCGTGTCGGCCGGGACCATCCGGCCGTGCGCGGCGGCGAGCCGGGCCAGCACCGACCGGCGGCGGCGCCCGCCGAGGTCGGCGGGCGCGCCGTCCACCGTCGCGCCGAAGGCGCCGAGCACGCTGACGACGGGCGCGTCCACAACAGTCGACATGTCCCGATCAGCCTAAACCGGGACATGCCGACCGCCGTGATCGCCTCCTAGGTGCGGCTGGGCTCCCTGGCCGGAGGCTCGGCGCCCGCCGCGGCGGGCACGGCGCCGCCGTGCAGGTCGACGTTCGGCAGGACCCGGCCGAGCGGCCCCGGCAGCCACCAGTTGCCGCGGCCGAGCAGCGCCATCGTCGCCGGGACCAGGACGAGCCGGACGATCGTCGCGTCGAGCGCGACGGCGACCGCGAGACCCACGCCCATCTGCTTGATCACCAGGCCGGGGTCGGCGGCGAACCCGAGGAACACCGTGACCATGATCAGCGCCGCGCTGGTGATCACCCGGCCGGTCGCCGCGAGGCCCGCCGACACCGAGCCGCGTGCGTCCCCGGTCCGCAGCCACTCCTCCCGGACGCGCGACAGCAGGAACACCTCGTAGTCCATCGACACGCCGAACAGCACCGCGAACATCAATAGGAGGATGAAGCTCGACACCGGGACGCTGTGCGGCAGGCCGAGCAGTTCCGCGCCCCACCCCCACTGGAACACGGCGGTGAGCACGCCGTACGCGGCGGCGATCGACAGCAGGTTCATGGCGGCGGCCTTCAGCGGCGCCAGGATCGACCGGAAGACGATCACCAGCATGACGAACGAGGTCGCCACGACCACGCCGATCACCGGCCACAGCCGTTCGGACAGCACCCGCGACAGGTCCACGTAGGCGGCCGTCATGCCGGTGACCTCCGCGCCCGGCGGCAGGACGTCCGCGCGGATCCCGTCGACGAGCGGCGTGACGCGCTCGTCCTGCGGCCCGTACTCGGGCGTCACGACGATCACCGCCGCGTCGCGGGCGTCCGACAGCCGGGGCGGCGCGACGGACGCGACGCCCTCGGTGGCGGCGAGCCGGTCGCGCAGGCCCGGCAGCGCCGCCGGGTCCGTCTCGGTCAGGTCCACGGCCACCATCAGCGGGCCGTTCGCGCCGGGGCCGTACGCCTCGGCGACCAGGTCGTACGCCTGCCGGACGGTGTTGGACGTCGGCTCGCTGCCCGCGTCGCTCGGCCACGTCCGCATGCCGAGCGCCGGGGCGGCCAGCGTGAGCATCAGCACCAGCCCCGCCAGCAGCCACGGCCACGGACGGCGGCCCACGTGCAGCGCCCAGCGGCGGATGCGCGGCGAGTCGGTCGCGGGCGCCGCGCCGGACGCGCGGTCGCGGCGGCGCAGCACCCGGTGTCCGGCCAGCCCGAGCACCGCGGGCAGCAGCGTGACCGCGCTCGCCACCGTCGCCGCCACCACCAGCCCCGTCGCGAACCCCATCGTCATGAACACCGGGATCCGCGAGACCACCAGCCCGCACAGCGCCAGCAGCACCGTGGACCCGGCGAAGAGCACCGACTGCCCGGCGGTGGCGATGGCGCGCCCCACCGACTCGGGCACGTCCAGCCCGGCGGCGAGGCCCTCGCGGTGCCGGGTGAGGATGAACAGCGCGTAGTCGATGCCGACGCCGAGGCCCACCATCATCGCGAGCGTCGGCGCGGTCGTCGCCACGTTCGTCACGGCCGCCAGCAGCGTGATCCCCGACACGCCCACGCCCAGACCGGCGAGCGCGACCACCAGCGGCAGCCCCGCCGCGACCACCGACCCGAACGCCAGCAGGAGGATCACCAGGGCGGCCACCACTCCGACCGCCTCCGCCACCCCGCCGGGCGCGGTGATGTTCTCGGGCACCTGGCCGCCGAACTCCACCCGGTAGCCGGCGTCCTCGAGGTTCCCGGTCGCGTCGCGGAGCGCGTCGAGCGTCGGCGCGGTCTCCAGGTCGGTCACCGGCACCGAGTACCGGACGGTGATCAGCGCCGTGCGTCCGTCCGGGCTGGGCTGCGGCGGGTCGACGGCGCTGACGTGCGGCAGCCCGCGCAGCCCGCCGCCCGCGGCGGCGAGCGCGGCCGGGTCGACGCGGCCGTCCCGGGCGTGCACGACGACGCGGGCGTCGGCGCCCGACAGCGCCGGGAACCGGTCCCGCAGCAGCTCGGTGGCCTGCTGCGACCCGGTCCCCTCGAGGGTGTAGTCGTCCTGCAGCGCACCCCCGCCGGCCGCCGCGGCCCCTCCCACCGCGGCGACGAGCGCCAGCCACACGACGACGAACCGCCACGGGCGCAGGGCGGCGGCCCTGCCCAGGCGGTACAGCAGACGGGACATCACGTTCCCCCAGAGATCCGGATTCGAGACTCCGAGGGTGCCGCGCCCCGCTTGGCGCCCACTTGGCGCCGACTTGCCGCCCGCCCCACCCGCTCGCAGCGGTTGATGAGCGTCGCGGCGCGTCCCGTACGATCGGGGACGTGAGCGAGCTGAACGCCGAGGACGCGAAGATCATCACCCTGGCGCGGTCGTCCCGGGCCCGCACCGGGGCCGCCGAGGGCGCCGCCGTGCGCGACGAGACGGGACGCACCTACGCGGCGACGAGCGTGAACCTGCCGTCGCTGCGGCTCTCGGCGCTCAAGGTCGCGGTCGCGATGGCGGTGTCCAGCGGCGCCGAGGACCTCGAGGCCGCCGCCGTCGTCACCGCCGCCGACGCGCCCGACCCGTCCGACGTCACCGCCGTCCGCGACCTCGGCCCGAAGGCGCCCGTCCTGGTCGCCGGGCCCGACGGGACCCTCCGCGCCACCCTCTGACCGGCGCCGGTCAGCCGTCCCCGCCCGCGCGGGTGTCGAGGCGGCGGACGACGACGGTGCCGATCCGGTTGCGGCGGCCCGCGATCGTCTCCGCCTTCAGCGACAGGACGGCCCCGCCCGGGACGTCGTCGTCATCGTCGTCCGGGCCGCGCGGCGCGGAGCCGACCTCCGCCGTCGAGCCCTCGATCGGGACCCGGCCGAGGGCGTGCGCCAGCAGCCCGCCGACCGTGTCGACGTCCTCGGCGTCGATCTCGACGTCGAACAGCTCGGCGAGGTCGTCCACCGGCAGCCGGGCCGTGACGCGGGCGGTGCCGCCGTCCAGCCAGGTCACCGGCGGGATCTCCCGGTCGTACTCGTCGGTGATCTCCCCGACGATCTCCTCCAGGATGTCCTCGATCGTGACGAGCCCCGCGGTGCCGCCGTACTCGTCGATGACGATCGCGACATGGATCCGGCGGGCCTGCATCTCCCGCAGCAGCTCGTCGATCGGCTTGCTGTCGGGCACGAACGTCGCCGGGCGCATCACCGAGTCGACCGTCTCGACCGACTCGGCCTCGTGGTGCTCGTGGCTGCGGCGCACGACGTCCTTGAGGTAGGCGATGCCGACGACGTCGTCCTCGTTCTCGCCGACGACCGGGATGCGGGAGAAGCCGCTGCGCAGCGCCAGCGACATCGCCCGCCGCAGCGTCTTGTCCCGCTCGATGAACACGATGTCGGTGCGCGGCACCATCACCTCGCGGACGAGCGTGTCGCCGAGCTCGAACACCGAGTGGATCATCTCGCGCTCGTCCGGCTCGATGAGGCTGCGCTGCTCGGCCAGGTCGACCAGGTCGCGCAGCTCCGCCTCGGACGCGAACGGGCCCTCGCGGAACCCCTTGCCGGGCGTGAGCGCGTTGCCGAGCAGGATCAGCAGCCGCGGCAGCGGCCCGAACACCCGGGTCACCGGGTGCAGGACGGCCGCGCCCGCGAGCGCGATCCGGTCGGCGTGCTGGATGCCGAGGGTGCGGGGCGCGACCCCGACCGCCACGTAGCTCACCACGATCATGAACGCGGCGGCGACGACGTAGGCGGGCCACGTCTCGTCCAGCCACGAGATGCACAGGTCCGCGACGATCACGGTGGCGACCAGCTCGCAGCCGATGCGCAGCAGCAGCACCATGTTCACGTAGCGGGCCGGGTCGGCGACGACCTCCGCGAGCTTCTTCGAGCCGCGCCGCCGCTCCTTGGCGAACTCCTCGACGGTCACCCGGGAGACGCGCGCGAGCGCCGTCTCGGTGCTGGCCAGCAGGCCCGCGAGAACCACCAGCAGGGCCGCCAGCCCCGCCAGCCACGCCTGCGCCGTGGTCACCGCCGGCCGCGTTTCTCCCGCCAGGAGGTGAGCAGCTCGGCCTGCAGGCCGAACATCTCCTTGTGCTCCTCCGGCTCGGCGTGGTCGTACCCGAGGAGGTGCAGGATGCCGTGCGTGCACAGCAGTTCCAGCTCGTCCTCGGTGCTGTGCCCGGCGGTGCGGGCCTGCCGCTCGGCGACCGACGGGCACAGGACGACGTCGCCGAGCAGGCCCGGGTCGAGCTCGTCGTCCTCGTCGGCGCCGCCCGACAGGTGCCCGGGGCGCAGCTCGTCCATCGGGAACGACAGCACGTCGGTGGGGCCGGGCTCGTCCATCCACTTGACGTGCAGCTCGGTCATCGCGTCCTCGTCGACCAGCAGGACCGACAGCTCCGCGAGCGGATGCACGCGGAGCCCGTCCAGCACGTGCCGGGACAGCTCGGCGAGGCCGTTCTCGTCGACCGTCGCGCCCGACTCGTTCAGCACCTCGATGCTCACCGGGAACCCCGCTTGCGACCGGGCCCGCCGCCGCGCGCCGCGTCCTTCTTGAACTCGGGCACCCGCGACTCGTCGTACCGGTTGTAGGCGTCCACGATGTCGGTGACCAGCTTGTGCCGGACGACGTCCTGGCTGGTCAGCCGGGAGAAGTGGATGTCCTCGACGTCCTGGAGGATGTCCTGGACGACGCGCAGCCCGCTCTGCGTCCCGTTCGGCAGGTCGACCTGCGTGACGTCGCCGGTCACCACGACCTTGGAGCCGAACCCGAGCCGGGTGAGGAACATCTTCATCTGCTCGGGCGAGGTGTTCTGCGCCTCGTCCAGGATGATGAAGGAGTCGTTCAGGCTGCGGCCCCGCATGTACGCCAGGGGCGCGACCTCGATGGTGCCGGCGGCCATCAGCCGGGGGATCGAGTCGGGGTCGACCATGTCGTGCAGCGCGTCGTACAGCGGCCGCAGGTACGGGTCGATCTTCTCGTAGAGCGTGCCGGGCAGGAACCCGAGCCGCTCCCCCGCCTCGACCGCCGGGCGCGTCAGGATGATGCGGTTGACCTGCTTCTCCTGCAGCGCGCGGACGGCCTTGGCCATCGCCAGGTACGTCTTGCCGGTGCCCGCCGGTCCGATGCCGAACACGATCGTGTGCTTGTCGATCGCGTCGACGTACCGCTTCTGGTTGAGCGTCTTCGGGCGGATCGTCCGGCCCCGGCCGGACAGCACGTTCAGGTTGAGCACCTCGGCCGGACGGGCGTCGCCCTCGCCGCGCAGCATCGCGAGGCTGCGCTCGACCGCGTCGGGGGTGAGCTGGGTGCCGCCCTTGAGCATCTCGAGCATCTCGGTGAAGAGGCGGGAGACCAGGCCGGTGTCCGTCTCGGACCCGGTCGCGGTGATCTCGTTGCCGCGGACGTGGATGTCGATGCCGTCGCCGAACGCGCGCTCGACCGCGTGGAGCAACTCGTCCCGGGAGCCCAGCAGGCTCACCATCGAATGGTCGTCCGGCACCACGATCTTGATCTGGGCGCGGCCGTCGCGCCCCGTGTGAGTTGATTCGACCATCAGCCGGGCCTTGCGGCCTCTCAGACCTGCCTTCTGTCTGCTCCGGGTGTGCAAGGTGTGTCGGTTCCATGGTACCGACCGCCCTCGCCGGTGCGCCGCCGTATTTCCGCTCGCCCCGGCGCGTCCGCGGCCCGCGAAACGGCGCGCCCCGCCCGGCCCGGCCGGCTCCGCCGGGCCCGTGCAGATCGTCCTCGGCCGGGCGTCAGCCGGGCGGCCAGTTCAGGCCGCGGCCGCCCAGAACGTGCGCGTGCACGTGGAAGACGGTCTGCCCGGCCTGCGCCCCGGTGTTGAACACGATCCGGTACCCGGTGTCGGAGATGCCCTCGTCGACGGCTACCTGGTGCGCCTCGCGGAGCACCTCGGCGAGCAGCTCGGCGTCGGCCGCGGCCAGCTCGCCCACCGTCGGGTGGTGGTCCTTCGGGATGACCAGGACGTGCGTGGGCGCCTGCGGGTTGATGTCGCGGAACGCGACGGCCCGGTCCGACGAGCGGACCATCTTCGCCGGCACGTCCCCGGACACGATCTTGCAGAACAGGCAGTCGGTCATCTGTCTCCCCTCCCGCGGCGGCGACCGCGATCGGAATCCTATCGAGACCCGCGCGGGCGTGGTCCGCGGCGCCCCCGCCGATAAGGTTTTCCGGAATCGATCTCCGGTTGTCGAGCCGTTTCCGACCGGCCACTGGTTAAGGTTGTCAATTCAAGGCGTACCCCCCGGTTCGCAGGCATGCGGCACGCCCTCGGTTCGGTCGGGAACGCCCGATTCATGCCGCTCTCGCGGTGGCCGACCGAAAGGACGGCCGGGGACGGCAAAGGCGGCGGATAGGTGACCGAGGCAGACCAGAAGATGCCCTTTCGTAAACCGGACGAGGAGGGCGGGCGTCCCACAGACGTGACCGAGACCCTCGTGGCCAGGGGCACGGCCGGGGCCGTTGCCGTCGCCTGGGACGCCGACCAGGCGGTGACCGCCCTCTACAGCGCCAACTACCGCTCGCTGGTGCGGCTCGCCGCGATGCTCGTGCGGGACGCGGGGACGGCCGAAGAAGTCGTCCAGGACGCGTTCGTCGCGATGCACGGCGGCTGGCGGCGCCTCCGGGACCCCGACAAGGCGCTGTCGTACCTGCGGCAGTCGGTGGTGAACCGGTCCCGATCGGTGCTGCGCCACCGCGCCGTCGTCGAGAAGTACGCCCCCAAGGGGCTTCCCGACGCGCCCAGCGCGGAGGCCGGGGCCATCGGGGAGCTGGAGCGCTCGGCGGTCGTCGACGCGCTCTCCCGGCTCCCACCCCGCCAGCGGGAGGCGCTCGTCCTGCGCTACTACGGTGATCTCTCGGAAGCCGAGATCGCCAACGCCATGGGGATCTCCCGCGGCGCGGTCAAGAGTCATACCGCACGCGGCATGACCGCCCTACGCAACGTCCTGGAGCAGTTCTCATGACCACCGACCCCCACGACGACCACGGCGAGATCCTTCGCCGGGTTCTGAACGCGGAGGCGGAATCGGTCATCCCCTCCGACGACGGCCTGGACCGCATCCGGGCCCGGATCGCGGCCGAAGGCGGGCGCCGCCGGGGGTTTCTCGGCCGGTTCGCGCCCGCCCGGTTCGGGCCGGCCGGCCTCACCGTGGGCTGGGCGCGTCCCGTGCTCGCCGTCGCCGCGGCCGTCGCGATCGCCGGGTTCGGCGTCACGGCGGGACCGCAGACGATCGACCTGATCCAGCACACCGTCACCGGCGACGGCCCGTCCGGCGGCGGAGGCGACGACAGCGACGGCGACCGCACCGGCGCGAACCCGCCGCCCGTCGTCCCCGGGGACCCGTCCTCCCCCGCGCCGACGACGTCCGCCACGCCCAGCACGTCCGAGGAGGCCGGGGCGCCGTCGTCGTCGCCCGGGCTGTCGTCGTGCGTCATCCCGCGCGGCGGCGGTGCGGACGCGACCGGCACGCCCTCGCCGGGCACGACGCCGACGCCCGGCGCGCCCAGCGGGACGCCGTGCCCGGGCGGCCAGACGCCGTCCACGTCGCCAACCGACCCGCCCTCGTCGACGCCCACCTCGCCCGACCCCTCGCCGGAGCCGAGCGACCAGCAGACGCCGACGCCCAGCGACACCCCGTCGACCACGAAGCAGCAGGACGCCGGGCAGGCCGGTCCCTGACCGGGACGGCCGCCCGGCGGCCCCTCACCAGCGGCCGGTGGCGGCCTGCAGCACGGCGGCCGCCGCGACCCCGGCCGTCGAGGTGCGCAGCACCGTCGGGCCGAGCCGCACCGGACGTCCCCCGGCCGCGCCGAACGCGGCCAGCTCGTCCTCGGCGATCCCGCCCTCGGGCCCGACCACCAGGACGACCTCCCCCGACGCGGGCGGACGGACGCCGCTGAGCGGCTCGGCGGCCCCCTCGTGCAGGACGAGCGCCGCGGACGCGTCCGCGAGCCGCCGCGCGACGTCGGCGGTCGACGCGAGGTCGGGCACGTGCGGCAGGCGGCTCCGCCGGGCCTGCTTGCCGGCCTCCCGGGCGGCGTTCCGCCAGCGGCCCAGGGCCTTCTCGCGGCGCTCGGGACGCCACTGGGTGACGCACCGCGCGGCGGCCCACGGGACGATCTCGTCCACGCCCGCCTCGGTCATCGTCTCCACCGCCAGTTCGCCCCGGTCGCCCTTCGGCAGCGCCTGCACGACGACCAGGCGCGGTTCCGGCGGCGGCTCGCGGTGCCGGGCCGCGACCTCCAGCGTGAGGGACGCCCGGTCGGCCGCCGTGACGACGCACTCCGCGAGCAGCCCTTCCCCGTCGGTGAGGTCGACGCGCTCACCGGGCCGCAGCCGCCGCACGGTCGCGGCGTGCCGCCCCTCGGGGCCGTCCAGGACGACGCGGTCGCGTTCCAGCGCGGCCGTCCCGGCGAGGAACACCGGCGGACTCATCGCTCTCCCCCAACGTCACCGGACCCCGGGGACGCGGCCGCGTCCCCGGGGTCCTCATCGGCACCGTCACGGCCCTCCCGGTAGGCCGTCACCGTCTCTCTTCAGTGCTGGTTGAACACGTCCCGCAGGCGGGAGAACATCCCGCGCTGCCCCGGCGCGAACTTGCCGGGCGGGCGCTCCTCGCCGCGCAGCACCGCGAGCCGCCGCAGCAGCTCCTCCTGCTCCTCGTCGAGCTTGCCGGGCGTCTCCACGTTCACGTGGATCATCAGGTCGCCGCGTCCGCTCTCGTTGAGGTGCCGCACGCCCCGGTTGTAGAGGGTGATCACCTGGCCGGACTGCGTGCCCGGCTTGATGTCGATCTCCTCGGCCGCGTCGAGCGTCTCGATCGTGACGCTGGTGCCGAGCGCCGCCGCCGTCATCGGGATCTCGACCGTGCAGTGCAGGTCGTCGCCCTCCCGCTCGAAGATCGGGTGCGCGCGCTCCACGATCTCCAGGAACAGGTCGCCGGGCGGGCCGCCGCCGGGGCCGACCTCGCCCTCGCCCGCGAGCTGGATGTGGATGCCGTTCTCCACGCCCGCCGGGATCTTGACCTTGACGGTGCGCCGGGTGCGGACGCGCCCGTCCCCGGAGCACTCGGTGCACGGTGTGCGGATCACCGAGCCGAAGCCGCCGCACGCCGGGCAGGGCCGGGCCGTCATGACCTGGCCCAGGAACGAGCGCTGCACCTGCTGCACCTCGCCGCGCCCGTGGCAGGTGTCGCAGGTCTCCGGGTGGGTGCCGGGCGCGCAGCCCGTCGCCTCGCACGCCGAGCAGGCCACCGCGGTGTCCACGGTCAGCTCCCGGGTGGTGCCGAACGCGGTCTCCGACAGGTCGAGCTCGACCCGTAGCGTCGCGTTCCGCCCGCGCCGCGCCCGCGACCGGGGGCCGCGCGACGTCGACGTCCCGAAGAACGCGTCCATGATGTCGCTGAACGGGAACCCCGCGCCGCCGAACCCGCCGGCGCCGCCCCCGCCGCCGGGCGCGAACGGGTCCGCGCCCAGGTCGTACATCTCCCGCTTCTTCGGGTCGGAGAGCACCTCGTACGCCTGGGTGATCTCCTTGAACTTCTCCTGGGTCTCCGGGTCGGGGTTGACGTCCGGGTGGAGTTCCCGCGCGAGCCGGCGGTAGGCCTTCTTGACCTCGTCGGCGCTCGCGTTCCGGCCGACCCCTAGAGTCGCGTAGTAGTCGTTGGCCACTTACGACCCCGCCAGGATCTGTCCCACGTAGCGTGCCACTGCCCGTACCGCTCCCATCGTGCTGGGGTAATCCATGCGTGTAGGCCCGAGCACTCCCAGCCGGGCCAGCGTGAGGTCGCCGACGCCGTAGTCGGCGGCGACGACCGAGGTCGATCGGAGCCCCAATTCGGGGTTCTCGGTGCCGATCCGCACCGTAACAGTAGAGGAGTCGCCGGACTCGCCGAGCAGCCGCATCAGCACGACCTGCTCCTCCAGCGCGACCAGCACCTCCCGCAGGCTCTGCGAGAAGTCCACCGCGGCCAGGTTCGCCGCGCCGGCGAAAACGATCTTCTCCTCGTGCCGTTCGACGAGCGTCTCCAGCAGCACCGACAGCACCGCGGCCGCCACCGGCCGCTCGTCCGGCCCCACCTTGTCCGGCAGGTCCGCGACGGCCGTCGGCACCTCGCCGAGCCCGAGCCCGTCCAGGCACGTGTTGAGCAACGCCCGCAGGTGCCCGATCGATTCCTCGGAGATCTCGGCGGGCGTCTCGATGACCCGCTGCTCCACCCGTCCCGTGTCGGTGATCAGGACGAGCAGCAGCCGGCTCTCGGCCACCCGCACCAGCTCGACGTGCCGCACCGTCGACCGCGTCAGCGACGGGTACTGCACCACCGCGACCTGCCGGGTCAGCTGCGCGAGCAGCTTCACCGTCCGGCCGACGACGTCGTCGAGGTCGTACGCGCCGGACAGGAACGTCTCGATCGCCCGCCGCTCGGGCGCCGACAGCGGCTTGATCGTCGACAGCCGGTCGACGAACAGCCGGTACCCCTTGTCGGTGGGGACGCGGCCCGCGCTCGTGTGCGGCTGCGCGATGTACCCCTGCTCCTCCAGAACCGCCATGTCGTTGCGGATCGTGGCGGGGGACACGCCGAGGTTGTGCCGGTCCGCCAAGGCCTTGGAACCCACGGGTTCGTTCGTGGACACGAAGTCCTCGACGATGGCGCGCAGGACCGCGAGTTTCCGGTCGTCCAGCACGTTGTCACCTCCCTCGTGCGCTGCCACTGGCCCCCCGATCATCCGGTGCCGTCCGGCCCCGTGCCGCTGGCACTCCTTACTCCTGAGTGCCAAGTGTACGACCCGCGGGCGCCCTTCTGGAGGGTCCCGGCCCCGGCGGCGGCGCGATCCTATCCGGATCGGGCGCCACGCCGAGCGACCGGGGACGACACCGCCCGCGGCCGCCGTCCGGTTAATCTGCGGACCTGTGCGGAGTAAGGACTACGGCAACGACGTGCTGTCCGGCGACTGGCGCAGGCCCCGCAAGGGCCTCGTCCCGGAGATCCCGGCCGAACCGGGGCTGGTCGCCGAGGACCCGGACAGCGGATTCTGCGGCGCCGTCGTGGCCTGCGACAAGTTCGGCGTCACCCTCGAGGACCGCTTCGGCAAGCGCCGCGTGTTCCCGCTCACCAAGGCGGGCTTCCTGATCGACGGCGCCCCGGTCACGCTCGTCCGTCCCGAGGCGGCCCCGCGCCGCCCCGCGCGCTCGGCGTCCGGCTCCGTCGCCGTCCGGGGCCTGCGCGCGCAGGTCGCAAAGGAGAGCCGCATCTACGTCGAGGGCGTGCACGACGCCGAACTGGTCGAGAAGATCTGGGGCCACGACCTCCGCGTCGAGGGCGTCGTCGTCGAGTACCTGGAGGGCGTGGACGACCTCCCCGCGATCGTCGACGAGTTCGGCCCCGCCGAAGGCCGCCGCCTCGGCGTCCTCGTCGACCACCTCGTCGAGGGCTCCAAGGAGAGCCGCATCGCCGCGCGCGTCTCGTCCCCGCACGTCCTGATCGCCGGCCACCCGTTCGTCGACGTCTGGGAGGCCGTCAAGCCCGCCGCCGTCGGCATCCCCGCCTGGCCCCGCGTCCCCCGCGGCGTCCCGTGGAAGGAGGGCGTCCTGGACGCCCTCGGCTGGGCCCCCGACGTGGGCGCCGCCTGGAAGCGCATCCTCGCCTCCGTGACCACCTACACCGACCTAGAACCCGCCCTCCTGGGCCGCGTAGAAGAACTGATCGACTTCGTGACCGCCCCCTAACCCCCCACACCCGACACCCCCGGAACGCCCCGCACCGCAGCAGAGCCACCACAAGCACAAGACGGCCCCCAAGGCGCTCAGCGCGGCGCCGCCCCTCGGAGCCGGGCCACCACGCGGGCCGCGGCACCACAGTCACCGCCGGGGGGCGGGTTGTCCGGGCGGCCGGAGGGCGCGCAGCGCCCGGAGGCCGACCGGGTTTCGCTCAGCACAGGTCTCGGACGACCGCGTCGGCCAGGAGGCGGCCCCGGCGGGTGAGGACGGCGCGGCCTTCGGCGTAGGGGGCCCGTTCGAGGAGGCCGTCGGTGATGAGGCGGCGGACGGCGGCGTCGTCGAGGAGGGCGGTGGGGCAGCCGTCGGCGAGGCGGAGTTCGAGCATGATGCGTTCGACGCGGCGGTCGTCGGCGTCGAGGATCTCGCGGGCGTGGGCGGGGGTGACGCCCTCGGCGAGGCGGGACGCGTAGGCGGCGGGGTGCTTGACGTTCCACCAGCGGGTGCCGCCGACGTGGCTGTGCGCGCCCGGGCCGACGCCCCACCAGTCGGCGCCCGTCCAGTACAGGAGGTTGTGGCGGCAGGCGGCGTCGGGGCCCGTCGCCCAGTTGGAGATTTCGTACCAGTGCAGGCCGTGCGCGGAGAGCAGGTCGTCGGCCAGCAGGTACCGGTCGGCCATGGCGTCGTCGTCGGGCGCCGCCAGCTCGCCGCGGCGGACCTGCGCGGCCAGCCGGGTGCCCTCCTCGACGATCAGCGCGTAGGCCGACACGTGGTCGGGCTCGGACGCGAGGGCCGCCTCCAGGGACGCGCGCCAGTCGTCGTCGGTCTCCCCGGGGGTGCCGTAGATGAGGTCCAGGTTGATGTGCTCGAAGCCCGCCTTGCGCGTCCAGTCGACGACCTGGGGGACGCGTCCGGGCGTGTGGGTCCGCTCCAGGACGGCCAGGACGTGCTCGCGCGCGCTCTGCATGCCGTACGAGACGCGGGTGAAGCCGGCCTCGCGGAGCTTGGCGAGGTACGCGTCGTCGACGGATTCGGGGTTGGCCTCGGTGGTGATCTCCGCGCCGGGGGCCAGGCCGAACTCGGCGTCGATCGCGGCGAGGACGCGGCCCAGGTCGTCCGGGGCGAGGAGGGTGGGGGTGCCGCCGCCGACGAAGACCGTCTGGACGGGCAGGTCGGCGTCGCCGAGGACGCGCCGCGCCATCCGGACCTCGGCGACGGCGGTGTCGGCGTAGGAGTCGCGGCTCGCGCCCGGGCCCAGCTCGGTGGCCGTGTAGGTGTTGAAGTCGCAGTAGCCGCAGCGGGTCACGCAGAACGGGACGTGCACGTAGAACGCGAAGGGCCGCGTGCCCAGGCCGTCGAGGGCGCCGGACGGCAGGGCGCCGTCGGCCGGTACGGGGTCGCCGTCGGGCAGGGTCGCGGGCATGCTCCCAGTCTGCCGCGCGCGGGGGCGTGGTCAGGCCAGGCGGAGCTTCTCCCGCAGCCAGCCGGGGATGTACTCCTCGGCGCGCGGGAACCGGTCGAGGTCCTGCGCGTAGGCGGACGGCGGCAGCGGGGGGACGAAGTCGGGTTCGCCGTCGTAGTCGAACTCGGCGCTGAACCGCCCGGACCGTTCGACGCGCAGCCGGGCGGTGAACCATGCGCCCTTCCCCCGCCGGTACATGACGCGGCGCAGCTCGTCCATCTTGCCGACGGCGTGGCCGGGCGGCATGGCGGTGCGGCGCCCGCCGGCGGCGTCGACGATCTCGAAGGACGCGCAGTCGATCCCGACGATGGCGCGGAAGTCCAGCCCGAGCCGCTCCCAGCCGGCGGGGGCCGCCGACCGCAGCGCGCGGACGGCGCCGTTCACCGTGTCCCGCTCCTTGGGGGAACGCAGAACCTGCTCGGAGTGGGCCACCCTCGAACCTCCGCTACCCGTCGCGGCCACTGCCCTCCGACCGTACCGACATCGGCGCCCGGGACGAACGGCCTGCGGCGTGTCGCGCGCGAACGTCCGCGAGCCGCACGGACGATCTTGGACGAGCCGGGCGCCGGGCCGGGCGCGCCCCGGCTAGGCTCGTCGGATGCGCATCGAGGCGGGGACCGGACGGCCGCCGGCGCGGGTGCTGCTGCGCGGCGGCCCGGACGGCTGGCACTGCACGGTCGTGGACGACGCGGGCGGCGAAAGCCGCACGGAGCTGCCGGCGTCCGGGACGCGCTGGAACCCGGCCGGGCGGCGGAACGACCCGGAGCCCCCGTGGTGGCGCGGCCGTCTCGCGGACACGGCGGACGGCCTGCGCCGGCTCGTCGACGAGGGGCTGACGGACGCGACGTTCGGCGCGTTCGGCGCCGAGGCCGCGATCAGCTGGTTCGCCGTCGACGACCCGGTCGCGTGGGAGGGGCTCGTCACCCTCGCGGAGCCGGACCCGGCGCGGTTCCCCGGGAAGGTGCCGCCGTTCGTCGTCACGCTCGAACCGGGGCGCGGCGCGGTGCTCCCGGACGCCCACCTGCTGTTCTCGACCCGCGCCGCCGACGCGTGGACCACGCTCGACGCCGTCGCCGAGCACTGCGGGACGCCGCCGCCGCGGGACGCGTTCGTGTGCGGCTTCGCCGGGCATCGCAGCGTGCGGGTCGGCCGCGGGTCGCTGGCGCTGTCGACGGAGGAGGGCGCGGACGGCGTCGAGCGGCTCGCCGAGATCGTCGGCGCCCGCCGGTCCGGCTGGGGCGGCAACCCGGAGCTGCGGCTGCGCCTGGACGGCGTCGACCTGCTCGACGATCCCGCCGCCGACGTCGTCACCCTCTTCCGGGACCTCGGCCACGAGGTCGTCGAGCGCGGCCGGACGGCGCGGATCCCCGCGATGGGCCTCAACCTGCACGAACCAGACCCGCCGGCGCCGCGGTCCGGCCGTTTCACGACGGTCTCCCTGCACTTCCCGTCCGCTCCCGGGCACCGCGGACGCTGACGCCCCGGACGTCCGGATCCGGCCACGCCGCCCGGGCCTCCCCGCGCCGACCTGCGGACGGGCGCGCGCACGGCGGATCCGTCACCCGCGAGGGACCGATCCGTCACCGTGCCGCAACCCGGCGGCCCTACGTTCCCGATCATGGGAAGCCGCGCGCGTCACGCCGCCTCGTTTCTGACCGCCGCCCTCGCGGCCGCGCCCCTCGCGCTCGTCCCCGGGACGGCCGCGCGCGCCGCCGCACCGGGCACGATCGTCCTGGAGCGGGACGGCGGCGCGCGGACGATCGCGTTCACCGCCGACCGGGCCGGGGAGGCCGTGCTCGGCTTCACCGCGTCGGCGCCGGGCGTCTCCTGGGGGCGGGCGGGCGCCGAGTCCGCCGTGGTGGCGGTCTCGGTGGACGGGCGGCACGTCACCGACGTCGTCGTCCCGTCGTCCGATCCGGTGCCGCGCAGCCTCGGGATCGGGCACGTCGCGCAGGGCCCGCACGAGGTCACGCTGCGGTTCGCGGAGGCGAGCGCCGACGCGGCCGGGAGCGTGACGCTCGCGGGCCCGCGCGTCACCGTGCCGGAGGCCGGGCAGCTCGCGCTGCGGCACGCCCCCGTGATCGTCGGGCGGACGGGCTGGCCGTTCGGCGACCCGCACCAGAACGCGGCGACCGACGCGCCGCTCGTCGCGTGGCACGAGACGCGGCCCGCGGCGACGGCCGGGCACCGGATCATCGAGTACTCGCTCGTGTGGAGCAACGAGGACGGCGGCACCGACACGCCCGGCCTGCTCGCGCGGTGGGGCCGGACGAGCGACATCGAGTGGACGTACCGGGTCGAGGTGGACGCGTCGGGCGCCCGGGTGCCGGGGACGGCCGTCTACCACGGGCCGTTCCACATCACCCTGAACTTCGCGGGCCGGTACGAGCAGGACCATCCGGTCCTGCAGACGTGCACGCAGAACAACAACCTGTGCGACGTGATCTCCCCGGACGCCCCGCTGCGGTTCCTGCCGGACGCGTCCCGCACCCGACCGGACGGGCGCGCCCGCGAGGCCGTCATGGACCGCGAGCCGTGGACGTACCGGGTGATGGCGCAGGAACTCGTGCGGGAGGGGAAGGTCGAGCAGCCGTCCGACCCCGCGACGCCCGCCGCCGGCGACCCGCGCGCCTACCTGTTCGTCGAGTTCGCCATGGACGTCGGGGACGGCACGACGATCGGGTCCGCGCCGGGCCTCGCGCTCGGCGTGCGGCTGAAGGACGACCCGTCCGTCCTGTACCGGTCCGACCACGGGCGGGCCGACCGGACGATCGGGCGCGACGGTGCCGTCGCCACCGCCGTCGAGCTGCCGCCGGGCACCCGGACGTCCGACATCGCGAGCGTCGAGGCCGTGCGGCGGCCGACCGGGCTCGGCGACGACCGCGCCCCGATCGCGGTCACCGCGATCCACCGGGCCTTCATGCTGGACGACTCGTTCCTGCCGGGCCCGTCCGCGCTCACCTGGGACGGGACGGTCACGCTCACGCCCGGGGAGCCGTCCGCCGTGCTGTGGCGCGGGTGATCCCCGCCGCAAATCCGGAACCGGGGCGAACTTCGCGCGCGTCCAAGGAGTCGTAGAGTTCACCACCGAACCACGGACGGCGAAGGCGCGACGTCGGAGAGGAGCCCGCCATGGCCTACGGGCCTCCCCCCTCGCAGGGCCAGGGACAGCCCGGGCAGGCACCCTGGCAGCAGCCCGGCAACCTGTGGCAGCAGCAGCCGCCCGGCGCACCGCCGCCCGGGCCCGCACCCGGTCCCGGCCCGCAGCAGCCGCCGCGGACGCGGCCGATGCCCGGCCACTACGGCCCGGTCGCCGACGACGAGCGGACCTGGTCGCTGATGGCCTACGTCGGGCAGTTCATCGTCGGCGTGATCGCGCCGGCGGTCGTCTACCTGGGCAAGCCGCGCTCGGCGTTCGCCCGGCGGCACGCCGTGCAGGGCCTCAACATGGGGCTGGCGGCCCTCGCCGTCTGGATCGTCGGCGGGCTGCTGGCGCTGGCCGTGGACGTGCTCATCTGGGTGCCGCTGGTCTTCACCGCGGTCGTGATGTTCTTCCTGGTGTACGCGGGACGGGCCGCCAACCGCGGCGAGTTCCGGCGGGTGCCGGCGCCGGTGGCCTGGCCGCTGATCAAGAAGTAGCGGCGGGCCGGGCCCCGGTCCCGCCGGGCCGGGGCCGCCGCGCGGCGCGCGCGCCTACTTCTTGCCCTTCTCGCCGGACTCGCCTCCGCCGCCGGTGGACAGCGCAGCGACGAAGGCCTCCTGCGGGACGTCCACCCGCCCGATGGTCTTCATCCGCTTCTTGCCCTCCTTCTGCTTCTCCAGCAGCTTCCGCTTGCGGGAGATGTCGCCGCCGTAGCACTTGGCGAGGACGTCCTTGCGGATGGCGCGGATGTTCTCCCGGGCGATGATGCGGGCGCCCACCGCGGCCTGGATCGGCACCTCGTACTGCTGCCGCGGGATCAGCTCCTTGAGCTTCGCCGTCATCATCAGCCCGTACTCGCGGGACTTGTCCCGGTGGACGATCTGGCTGAACGCGTCGACGGACTCGCCCTGCAGCAGGATGTCGACCTTCACCAGGTCGGACTCCTTCTCCCCGCTGGGCTCGTAGTCCAGCGACGCGTACCCGCGGGTCCGCGTCTTGAGCTGGTCGTAGAAGTCGAAGATGATCTCGGCGAGCGGCAGCGTGTAGCGGATCTCGACCCGGTCGGGCGACAGGTAGTCCATGCCGAGCAGCTCGCCGCGCCGCCCCTGGCACAGCTCCATGATCGCGCCGATGTGCTCGGACGGCGACAGCAGCGTCGCCTTCACGATCGGCTCGTACACCGCGCCGACCTTGCCCTCGGGGAACTCGCTCGGGTTCGTGACGACGTGCTCGGTGCCGTCCTCCATCACCGCGCGGTACACGACGTTCGGCGCGGTGGAGATCAGCGACAGGTTGAACTCGCGCTCCAGCCGTTCCCGGACGATCTCCATGTGCAGGAGCCCGAGGAACCCGCAGCGGAACCCGAACCCGAGCGCCGCCGACGTCTCCGGCTCGTACACCAGCGCGGCGTCGTTCAGCCGCAGCTTCTCCAGCGCCTCCCGCAGATCGGGGTACTGGTCGCCGTCCACCGGGTACAGGCCGGAGAACACCATCGGCTTGGGGTCCTGGTAGCCGCCGAGCGGCTCGGGCGCCGCCTTCGACGCGGTCGTCACGGTGTCGCCGACGCGCGCCTGCCGGACGTCCTTCACCCCGGTGATCAGGTAGCCGACCTCGCCGACGCCGAGCCCGCCGACCGGCTTGGGCTCCGGCGCGATCACGCCGACCTCGAGGGTCTCGTGCGCGGCGCCCGTCGACATCATCAGGCTCTTCTCGCGGCGCGACAGGTGCCCGTCCACGATCCGGACGTACGTGACGACGCCCCGGTAGGTGTCGTACACCGAGTCGAAGATCAGCGCGCGGGCCGGGCCGTCCGGGTCGCCGACCGGCGCCGGGACCGTCTCGACGATCCGGTCCAGCAGCTCGGCGACGCCCTCGCCCGTCTTGCCGGACACCCGCAGGACGTCGGACGGGTCGCAGCCGATGATGCCCGCGATCTCCTCGGCGTACTTGTCGGGCTGCGCCGCGGGCAGGTCGATCTTGTTGAGGACCGGGATCAGGTGCAGGTCGGCCTCGATCGCCAGGTACAGGTTCGCGAGCGTCTGCGCCTCGATGCCCTGCGCCGCGTCCACCAGCAGGACCGCGCCCTCGCACGCCGCCAGCGACCGCGACACCTCGTAGGAGAAGTCGACGTGGCCGGGGGTGTCGATCAGGTTCAGGATGTGCTCGACGCCGTCGCGCGTCCACGGCAGCCGGACCGCCTGGCTCTTGATCGTGATGCCGCGCTCGCGCTCGATGTCCATGCGGTCGAGGTACTGGGCGCGCATCTGGCGCTCCTCGACGACGCCGGTCAACTGCAGCATCCGGTCCGCGAGCGTCGACTTTCCATGGTCGATGTGCGCGATGATGCAGAAGTTGCGGATGATCGCGGGATCGGTCTTGTTGGGCTCAGGCGCTGCCACCGGGGTCCGTTCGCAAACTCACTCGGGGTGTGGACATGGGTTCTGTACTTCCCATGGTCCCATGCCGCGCGCGATGCTCCGTGCACGGCCCGGTTTGGGGGCGGGCCCGGTGATTGCTAAGCTGTGCGACTGCGTGTGGCGTACCGTCGTGCCCCGGGGGCACCGACACCGACCGCCCCCGTTGGACATTCGTCAGAGCCTGCCGGCGCGCAGGCGAGGATCGCGACCCAAACCGAGGCACTACGACGTGGCTAACATCAAGTCCCAGATCAAGCGCAACAAGCAGAACGAGAAGGCCCGCCTGCGCAACAAGGCCGTCAAGTCGGAGCTGAAGACGGCGATCCGCAAGTTCCGCGAGGCCGCCGACGCCGGCAACGTCGAGGACGCCGTCGCCGCGCAGCGCAGCGCCGCCCGCAAGCTCGACAAGGCCGCGAGCAAGGGCGTCATCCACAAGAACCAGGCCGCGAACCGCAAGTCGGCGATCGCCAAGCGCACCGCCGAGCTGCAGGCCAAGTAAGGCCGCACCACGCGTCCGGGGCCGGTCCGCACGGACCGGCCCCGAAGCATGTCCGGGGACGGGACGATGGACGAGCGGGAGCCGGGCGACCGCAAACCGGCCGAAGACGGGCCGGGCGAGGGCGGGCCGAGCGAGGACGGGCCGAGCGAGGGCGGGCCGAGCGAGGGCGGGCGGCTCGAGAGCGGTCGGCCGGACGAGCGTCGCGCCGTGCGGGTCTCGAAGTACCTCGCCCGCCACCTGCGGCACCGTCCCGGGGACATCGGCCTCGCGCTCGACCGGGAGGGCTGGGCCGACGTCGGCGAACTGCTCGCGGCCGCCGCACGGCACGGCTTCCCCATCGGGCGCGGCGAACTCGAACGGGTCGTGGCGTCCGACGGCAAGGGCCGCTACGCCCTCGACGGGAACCGGATCCGCGCCGTGCAGGGCCACTCGGTGCCCGTCGAGCTGAACCTTCCGGTCACTCCCCCGCCGGAGCTGCTGTACCACGGCACCGTCCGCCGGTCCGTCGCCGCGATCATGCGCGAGGGCCTCTGGCCGATGGGGCGCCACGCCGTCCACCTGTCCCCCGACCGCGAGACGGCGGCGCGGGTGGGCGCGCGCCGCGGCGTCCCGGTCGTCCTCGTCGTGCGGGCCGGCCGGATGGCCGCCGACGGGCACGAGTTCCGCGTCACCTCGAACGGCGTGTGGCTGACGGCGTCCGTCCCGCCCCGATATCTCCGCTGAGCCGCCGCGCGTCCGCCCAGGTCGGGACGTGCCGCACCCACTCCGGCACGGTCTCCTGCGGGCCGAACAGGTAGAGGTGCGGGACGGTCCCGCGCAGCGCCCGGTGCACGTCGAGACGATCGTCGATCATGTGGGTGATCCCGAGTTCCGCGCAGTGCAGGGCCTTGTCCGCGCGCTTCCTGCAGAAGCGCACGTTCTCCCGCGCGAGGCCCGTCCGGCGGTAGAAGTCGTGGTGGTCGAGCCAGGCGAGCGTCCGCGCCCGCACCCGGTCGCCCGCCTTGGAGATGATCCAGGCGCGCCCGCCGACGAGCGCGACCAGCTCCGGCAGGACGTCGAACGCGCCGTCCGTCGCCGGGGACGCCAACGCCTCCTCGAGCGAGCCGCCGAGGAAGGCGGTGTCCGCGTTCCCCGGCGCCCGCGAGCCGCCCTGGATCACCCTGCCGAAGTCGATGCCGAGCCGAGGTTCGTTGTTCATGCCTCGACGATCCGGCATCCGGCGCTCCAACAGAACTATGGATCTCCCGCGCGGCTATAGTCCACGACTATGGACCTGGACCGGGTGTCCACCGACGCGCTCGCCTCGTTCGCCGTGTTCGCCGACCACCTCAACTTCACCCGCGCCGCCGAGGAGCTGCACATCTCGCAGCCGGCGCTGCACGTCAAGGTGCGGAAACTCGCCGAGACGCTCGGCCGTCCGCTCTACACGCGGCACGGGCGGCGGCTCGCGCTGACCCCGGCGGGCGAGGCCGCCGCCCGGTTCGCCCGCGACCTCGACGCCCGCGTCGCGTCCTTCCTCGCGGACCTCCACGGCACCGTCCGCGCACCCACCCTGGCCGCCGGGGAGGGCGCCTACCTGTACCTGCTGGGCGGCGTCGTCCGTCCCGGCGTCCGGCTGATCAACGGGGACCGGCCCCGCACCCTCGCCGCCGTCCGCACCGGCCGCGCCGACGTGGGCGTCGCCGTCCTGGACGTCCTGCCCGCCGACCTCACCGCCACCGTGCTCGCCACGTACCCGCAGGTCCTGGTCATGCCCGAGGGCCATCCCCTCGCCGCCGCGCCCGCCCTGTCCCTCGCCGACCTCGCCGGCACGGCGCTGATCGTCCCGCCGCCCGCCGGCCCGCACCGGGTCGCCCTCGAACGCGCGCTGCGCGCCGCGGACGTCCCCTGGTCGGTCGCCGTCGAGGCCGAGGGATGGCCGCTGATGCTGCACTTCGTCTCCCTCGGCGTCGGCCTCGCCGTCGTGAACGGCTGCGTCGCCCCTTCCGCCGGACTGGTCACCCGCGAGATCATCGACCTCCCACCCGTCCGCTACCACGCCCTGCACCTGCCGTCCCGCGCCGACGACCCGCTCGTCACGGACCTGCTGTCGGCGATCCGCACCAGCCTCCGGAGTCCCTGATGCGCTTCGAGATCACCGTCGACGTCGCCGCCCCGCCCGAACGGGTCTGGGGCCTCCTCGCCGACGTCGAACGGCTCCCCGCCCTGACCCCGTCGATGGAGAGCGTCGAACTGCTCGACGGCCCGCTCCGGGTCGGCGCGCGCGCCCGCATCCGGCAGCCGCGCCTCGCCCAGGCCGTCTGGACGGTCACCGAGTTCACCGACGGCGAGTCGTTCACCTGGGAGTCGCGCACCCCGGGCGTCGCCACCACCGGCGGGCACCTGGTCCGGCCCGCCGCGGACGGCGCGACGCTGCAGCTCACGCTCGTCCAGTCGGGCCCGCTCGCCCCCGTGATCGGCCTGCTGTTCGGCCGCCGCGCCCGCGCCTACGTCACGATGGAGGCGAACGGCGTGAAGAAGGCCGCCGAGACGGCCTAGCCCCGTCCGGACGTCCCGGGCGGTCACGCGGCCACCGCCCGCGTCCCGTCAGCCGCGGGCGGCGACGATCTCCGCGACCGTCCGCTCCAGCGCGTACGCGGGGTCGGCGGCGGCGCCCTTGACGGCCGCGTCGGCCTCGGCGACGACCGTCATCGCCCGCGCGACGCCGTCCGCCGACCAGGCCCGCAGCTGCTTCTGCACGCGCTCGATCTTCCACGGCGGCATGCCCAGGTCCTTGGCGAGGGCCGCGCCCCGCGCGCCCCGCGGCGCTCCGCCCACCTTGGCGAGCCCGCGGACGCCCTGCGCCAGCGCGCTCACGATCAGCACCGGCGGGACGCCCGTCGCGAGCGCCCACCGCAGCTGCTCGAGGGCGTCGGCCAGCTGCCCCTCGATGGCCTTGTCCGCCACCGTGAACCCGCTGACCTCGGCCCGTCCCCGGTAGTACCGGGCCACCGCGGCGTCGTCGATCTTCCCGCCCGTGTCGGCGACCAGCTGGCTGCACGCCGCCGCCAGCTCCCGCAGGTCGTTCCCGACGGCGTCGATCAGCCCGCGTGCGCCGTCCGCCGAGATCTTGCCGCCCGCGTTGCGGATCTCGGTGCGGACGAAGTCGACCCGTTCGCCGACCTTGGTGACCTTCGGGCACGTGATCTTGCGCGCCTTGAGCTTCGTCAGCCCGTCCACCAGCGCCTTGCCCTTGGCGCCCCCGGGATGCAGGGCGACGAGCACCACGTCGTCCGCGGGCGTCTTGGCGTACTTCAGCACCTCCGCGGTGAGGTCCTTGCCGAGGTCCTGCGCCGACCGGATGACGAGCACCTTGCCGCCGCCGAACAGCGACGGCGACGTCAGCTCCGAGATCCGCCCGGGCTCCAGCCCCCCGGGCGCCAGATCGATCACCTCGGTGTCCGGATCCCCCGCCCGCACGGAAGCGACGATGTCGCCGACCGCGCGCTCGACCAGCAGCTCTTCGTCACCGACGACCAGGATGATGGGCTCTACCGACACACCCTGCAGCATGCCACGACCGAGCCCCCGCCCTCACATCTTCCCCGCGGCGGCGTGCGTTCCGTGCGTCATCAGGACGGTCACGTAGGGCCGCCGGGTGCGCGGGGGCGCGGCCGCCGGGTGCGGCGGGTCAGCGGCGGGAGACGGTGGCAATGCCGGTGCCTCCTTGCGGACGACCACACGCGGGCGGCCAGCGGAACGCCGGGGGGGTGCGGCGGGTCATCTTCGGGAGACGGTGGCGATGCCGGTGGTCGTGGGGACGACGGCGATGTCTCCTTCGCGGTCGGTGCGGTGGATGCGGAGGCGCAGGTCGCGCAGGAGGGCGAGGGTCGCGGGCGACGGGTGGCCGTAGTCGTTGTCGCGGCCGGCGGAGATGAGGGCGACGGACGCCCGCGCCGCCGCCAGGAAGCCGCGGTCCTGGCTGCGGGAACCGTGGTGCGGGACCTTGAGGACCTGGACGGGCGGCACGGCGCCCGCGAGGACGCGCTGGGCGTCGGCCTCGATGTCGCCCGCGAGCAGGGCGCTGAACCCGGGGCTGCGCGCCACCAGCACGACGCTGGCGTTGTTGATGGTGCTGCCGTCGTCGCCGCGGGACAGCGGCGGGCCGGTGGCGAGGGGCGCGATGACCGTGAGGGCGAGGTCGCCGATGCGCCATGTCTGGCCGGGGAGGGCGGGACGGGCGGGGACGCCGCGGGCCGTGCGGGCGGCGCGGCCGGACGTGCGCGGGGTCGTCAGGACCCGCCCGACGGCGCGGCCGTCGCGGACGCCGGGCGTCCCGTCCACGTGGTCGGCGTGCGGGTGGGTGATGACCAGCAGCGGGACGGCCGAGATCCGCAGGCGGTCGAGGCAGGCGTCGACCGGGCCCGGTTCGGGGCCCGCGTCGACCACGACCGCGCGGCCGGGTCCGGCCGCGAGGACGATCGCGTCGCCCTGGCCGACGTCGCAGGCGACCATCCGCCAGCCGGGCGGGGGCCATCCGGGTGCCGTGACCCGCAGGGCGATCACCGCGACCAGGATCCCGGTCAGGAGTGCGGCCACGACCAGCCGCACGCGGGAGCTGCGCAGGACGAGCAGGACCGCGGCCGCCGCCGCCAGCAGGCTCGCGGCGCCGAGCCCGCCCGCGAACCAGGGCACCGTGGCGTACGGGAGGTCGGCGGTGACCCGCGCGACCCCGATGATCCAGCCGACGGCGAGCCCCGCGGGGCGGACGACCAGCCGGGCGAGCGGTGACGACACCGGCGCGACCACGGCGGCGAGCGCGCCGAGCAGCGTGGCGGGCGCCACGGCGGGCGCGGCGAGCAGGTTCGCGAGCACGGAGACGACACCGACCTCTCCGGACAGCATGACGAGGATCGGGGCGACGGCCGTCTGCGCCGCCGCGGCGACGGCGAGGGCGTCCGCCAGCGGCCCGGGCAGGCGGCGGGCGAGCCGCTCCCGCCAGGGCGGCGCGAGAACGAGCAGCCCGGCGGTCGCCGCGACCGACAGCGCGAACCCGTACGAGCGCGCCAGCGCGGGGTCGATCAGGACGAGCAGGAGCACCGCGGCGCCGAGGGCGGGCAGCCCCTGCCGGCGGCGGCCGGCGAGCAGGGCGAGCAGCCCCACGACGCCCATGACGGCCGCGCGCAGCACGCTCGGCTCCGGCCGGGCCACGACGACGAACGCGCAGACGGCGACGACGGCGAGGGGCGGCGCGCGGCGGCCGAGCCCTACCAGGCGGCACAGGCCGACGACCGCGCCGATCACGATCGCGAGGTTCGCGCCGGACACCACGAGGAGGTGGGCGAGTCCGGCCGTGCGGAAGTCGTCGGCGAGGTCCGGCGGGATCCGGGACGTGTCGCCGACGACCATCGCGGGCAGCACCCCGCGCTGGTCCGGCGGGAGGACGTCCGTGGCCGCGCGCAGCTCGGCCCGGACGGCCTCGGCGGCCCGCTGCACACCGGACGGCGGCGACAGCGCGGACGGCGCCCCGCGGACGAGCACGACGGCGGCCAGCAGGCGGTCGTCGCGGGGCTCGCGGAACCTGCCGGTGAACCGCACCCGCTGGCTGGGGACGAGGTCGAGCCAGCGGCGGTCGTGCACGATGAGCAGGACCGGGACGCGGACATCCGTGCGCCGCACGCTCTCCACGCGCGCCCGGAGCGTGATCGTCCGCCGTGTCCCGCCGGTGGCCTGCGGGTCCCCGGTGACGACGGCCTCGGCGGTCGCGGTGCGTCCGGCGCGGGCCAGGTCGGGCACCGGTCCGGTGCCGACCGCGGTGGCGCGCAGCGCGACGCCGGCCGCGGCCGCCGCGGCGCAGGCGAGCACCGCTCCGGCGATGAGCGGGCGCGTCCCGGACCGGCGCGGGACGAGCACCGCGACGGCGGCGACCGCCGCCCCGGCCGCCAGCGCGTAGGACACCGCCGGCGCGAACCCGATGGCCACCGCGGCCGTGAGCCACGCCGCCAGGGCGGGAACGACGAGCCGCACGTCATGCTTCATCCCGCTCCCCCGCCCTCGCTGCCTCCCGACAAGCCCCGAACGCCCACCCCCGGCCACGGCACGACCCACCCCCGCCGGTTCCGTCCCGACACCTCATCCCCCAAGCCGCCGCGTGGACGGTCATACGCGGACCTTGGATTTGAGGTCGGCGAAGCGGCTCGCGCCTATGCCGTTGACGTCCTGGAGCTGGTCGACGGAGCGGAAGCCGCCGTTCTGGGTGCGGTACTCGATGATGCGGGCCGCGAGGACGGGGCCCACGCCGGGCAGTTCGTCGAGCTGGTCGACGGTGGCGGTGTTGAGGTCCACCGGGGTGCCGCCACCGCCGGGCGACGGTGCGGCCGTGGCCGGGGCGCCGGGCGGTGGGGTGGGGGCGGGGACGCCCACCGGGATCTGCTCGCCGTCCACCACCTTGCGGGCGAGGTTGAGCGGGCCGGTCTTCGCGCCGCGGCGCACCCCTCCGGCCGCCTTGATCGCTTCGGCGACGCGGGCGTCGGCCGGGAGGGTGATCACGCCCGGGTTCCGCACCTTGCCGAGGACGTGGACGACGACGGTGCCGGCGGGGGTCGCGGGCGGCTCCGGGCCGGCGGACGCCTCCGGGGCGGACGGTCCGGCGGCGAGGGTCGCGACGCTCGCGTCGGGGGCGGGGGCGGCGTGGGGGCGGGGGCGGGACGCCCACAGGTAGCCCGCGGCGACCACGGCGGCGATCACGGCGAGGAGGACGAGCGCGCGGACGCCGGGGCGGTCGGGCGCCGCGCGTAAGCGGGCGGCGGGCGGGTCGTGCGGGGGCGCGTCCCGCACGCGGTCGACGAGTGCCTGCAGGCGGTCGGAGGCTTTCATGGGGCCGACGTTAGGAGCCCGCGGCCGGGGACCGTCCGGAAATCAGGAGCTGTGGATAACTCCGGCGGGGGTCAGGGCTGGACGGGGACGCCGCCGCGCCACACGCGCTGGGCGCGGAGGCCGAACGCCCAGGCGAAGGCGCCCTCGTGGTCGGCGTCCCAGAGCACGATGTCGGCGAGCATGCCGGGGGCGAGGGAGCCGCGGTCGCCGTAGCGGAGGGCGGCGGCGCCGCCGAGGGTGGCGGCGCGGAGCGCCTCGGTGACGCTGAGGCCGAACATGGCGACGGCGAGGCCGATGACCAGCGGCATGGAGGTGATGCCGCACTGGCCGGGGTTGTGGTCGGTGCCGAGGGCGACGGTGACGCCGCGGTCGAGCATCTGCCGGACGGGCGCGGGCGCGCGGTTGTTGTTGAGCGCGCTGCCGGGGCAGACGGTGGCGGTGACGCCGGCGTGGGCGAGGGCCTTGATGTCGTCGTCGTTGGCCTGGGTGAGCAGGTCGGCGGAGGCGCAGCCGACCTCGGCGGCGACCTGGGCGGCGCCGACGCGCTCGTTGGCGCAGGCGTGCATGCGGGCCTTCAGGCCGGCGCGCTTGCCGGTGAGCAGGAGGGCGCGGGCCTCCTCGGCGGTGAAGTGCCCCTCGTCGCAGTAGACGTCGATGCTGTCGGCGCCCGCGACGGCGGCGTCGCCGGCCCAGAGGCGGACGGCCTCGATGTAGTCGCGGCGGCGGCCGAAGAACTCGGGCGGGAGGATGTGGGCGGCGAGGAACGTCGCGTGGATGCGGGGCATCGAGGGCTCGGACTCGAGGGAGCGCAGCATCCGGATGTCGGCGAGTTCGCCGTCGCGGGTGAGGTGGTAGCCGGTCTTGGCCTCGACGGTGGTGGTCCCGGCGATGATCCACTGGCGGAGGCGTTCGCGGACTCCGTTGCACAGGGTCCAGGGGTCGGTGCCGCGGGTGACGGTGACGGTCGAGTTGACGCCGCCGCCGGCGGCCGCGATGGCCGAGTGGGACGAGCCGCTGGTGCGCATGGCGAGTTCGGCCCAGCGGTTGCCCGCGTAGACGGGGTGGGCGTGGGCGTCGATGAGCCCGGGGGTGACGAGGCCGCCGCCGAGGTTCTCCACGTGGTCGACGTCGACGATGTCGTCGATGACGCCGGGGACGCTCTGCGGGAGGTCGGACGCCGGGCCGGCCCAGACGATCCGGTCGTCGTGGATGAGCACGGCGGCGTTGCTGCAGACGTCGGTGCCCGTCCAGAGCCTGCCGATGTTCGTCAACAGCCGTACCGTCATTGGTTCACCGGCCTTGATGAGACGACGTACCGGACGCCATGAAGTGGTCCACCTGCTCTCGATCCGAAACGCCGACTGGGTGCCGGCGATTCACCATTGGAGGGTCGGGTGGTCGTGCGACCACCACAGGCAACGAGACCGGAGATATCGGTTCCGTCACGGTAGTGCACCGAAGGCCCGTCCGACAACCTTTCATCGACGGCCCGTCGCCTCGCCCATAGCCCTATGACCGTACGGAATTCGACCGCACCGTCAAGCCGATTGGCGAAGCTGTCACCGTACGGCGACCGTGCGTCCATTTTGGAATGGCCGGAATTCGGGGGATTCTCGACCGAAAACCCCGCCGGACGGGTGTCCGGCGGGGTTCGCGGGCGTTCGACGGGCGAGTCGGGCGGACGGTCAGGCGGGCGCGACCTCGAACCGGGCGAGGTCGGCGGCGAGGTCGTCGGGGACCCGCGCGTGCAGCATTGTGCCCTCGGCGACGTGCTCCTGCTTGAGGACCTCGCCGCGCTCGTGCACCTGCGCGACCAGGTCGCCCCGCTCGTACGGGACGAGCACGTGCAGTTCGGCCTCGAGCCCGGGCAGCCCGGCCTCGATCGCGGCGCGCAGCTCGTCGATGCCGAACCCGGTGCGGGCGGAGACGACGACGCTGTTCGGCTCGCGGCGCTGCAGCCGGGCGAGCGCGAGCTCGTCGGCGGCGTCCGCCTTGTTGATCACGATGATCTCGGGGATGTCCTGGGCGTCGATCTCGCGCAGGACCTCCCGGACGGCGTCGATCTGCGCCTCGGGGTCGGGGTCGGAGCCGTCCACGACGTGCAGGACCAGTCCCGCGTCGGAGACCTCCTCCAGCGTCGAGCGGAACGCCTCGACGAGCTGGTGCGGCAGGTGCCGGACGAACCCGACGGTGTCGGCCAGCGTGTAGGCGCGGCCGCCGGGGGTCTCGGCGCGCCGGACCGTGGGGTCGAGGGTGGCGAACAGCGCGTTCTCCACCAGCACCCCGGCGCCGGTGAGCCGGTTGAGCAGGGACGACTTGCCCGCGTTGGTGTAGCCGGCGATGGCGACCGCCGGCACCTCGTGGCGGCGGCGGCCGCCGCGCTTGGTGTCGCGCGACTTGGACATCTCGGCGATCTGCCGGCGCAGCTTGGCCATCCGGGTGCGGATCCGCCGCCGGTCCAGCTCGATCTTGGTCTCGCCGGGGCCGCGGCCGCCGATCCCGACGCCGCCGGCGGCGCGGCCGCCGACCTGCCGGGACAGGTTGCCGCCCCAGCCGCGCAGGCGGGGCAGCAGGTAGTCGAGCTGCGCCAGCTCGACCTGCGCCTTGCCCTCGCGGCTCTTGGCGTGCTGGGCGAAGATGTCGAGGATCAGGGCCGTCCGGTCGATGACCTTGACCTGGACGGTCTCCTCCAGGTGGCGGAGCTGGCTCGGGGCGAGCTCGCCGTCGCAGATGACGGTGTCGGCGCCGGTCGCGATGACGACGTCGCGCAGCTCGGCGGCCTTGCCGGATCCGATGTAGGTGGCCGGGTCGGGACGGGAGCGCCGCTGCACGAGGCCCTCGAGCACTTCGGAGCCGGCCGTCTCGGCGAGCAGCGCGAGCTCGCGCAGCGAGTTCTCGGCGGCCTCGGCGGTGCCCTCGGTCCAGACGCCCACCAGGACGACCCGTTCCAGTCGCAGGGAACGGTATTCGACCTCGGTGACGTCGGTCAGCTCGGTGGACAGTCCGGCGACGCGGCGCAGTGCCCGCCGGTCCTCGAGGTCGAGCTCGCCGGTCATCGGCTCGAGCTCGTCGGTGGTCTGGTCTGCAGTGAAAGGTTGAGTCATATGTCCTCGGTAGAACGCCGCGGCGCGGCTGTGTCTTCCCGACGATCGTCTCACGGGGCGTCCCCCGCGTCACCTGCTTATGCGCCGTTTCCGTACGGCGGTTGCCGCGGGCGACCGCGGGGAGATCGGGAGGAGGGCGGCCGGGGGCGCGCCCGCTTTGACCGGCGCGCGAACCGCCGAGTAACGTTCTCCGCGTAACAGAAACAGAATTTCGCTAGACGAAAGGGCAGGCAGATGGGCAACCAGGACGGCATCGAGATCACCGGGCCGCTCGGCGACCGGTACGAGGAGATCCTGACGCCGGAGGCGCTCGGCCTGCTCGCCGCACTCCAGCGCGAGCTGGGCGGGCGCCGCGAGGAGCTCCTCGCGGCCCGCGCGGAGCGGCAGCGGCGGCTGTCGGAGGGCGGCACGCTCGACTTCCTTCCCGAGACCGAGCGGATCCGGACGGACGACTCGTGGCGCGTCGCCGACCCCGCGCCGGGGCTCGAGGACCGCCGCGTCGAGATCACCGGCCCGACGGACCGGAAGATGACGATCAACGCGCTGAACTCGGGCGCGAAGGTGTGGCTGGCCGACTTCGAGGACGCCAACACCCCGCTATGGAACAACATGATCGAGGGCCAGCTCAACCTGCGGGACGCCCTCGACCGCACGATCGACTTCACCGACCCCAAGAGCGGCAAGTCGTACGCGCTCAAGGACGACGGCGAGCTGGCGACCATCGTCGTCCGGCCGCGCGGCTGGCACATGCTGGAGAAGCACCTGCTGGTCGACGGCGAGCCCATGTCCGGGTCGCTGTTCGACTTCGGCCTCTACTTCTTCCACTGCGCGCAGCGGCAGATCGACAAGGGCCGGGGCCCGTACTTCTACCTGCCGAAGATGGAGGCCCACCAGGAGGCGCGGCTCTGGAACGACGCGTTCAACCTGGCCCAGGACCGCCTGAACATTCCGCGCGGGACGATCCGCGCGACCGTCCTGATCGAGACGATCCCGGCCGCGTTCGAGATGGAGGAGATCCTCTACGAGCTGCGCGACCACTCCGCCGGGCTGAACGCGGGCCGCTGGGACTATCTGTTCTCGGTGATCAAGAAGTTCCGGGACCGCGGCGCCGAGTTCGTCCTGCCCGAGCGCAACGCGATCACGATGACCGCGCCGTTCATGCGCGCCTACACCGAGCTGCTGGTGCGCAGCTGCCACAAGCGCGGCGCGCACGCGATCGGCGGCATGGCCGCGTTCATCCCGTCCCGCCGGGACGAGGAGGTCAACAAGGTCGCGCTGGAGAAGGTGCGGGCGGACAAGACGCGCGAGTCCGGCGACGGCTTCGACGGTTCGTGGGTCGCGCACCCCGACCTCGTCCCGGTCTGCCGCGAGGTCTTCGACGGCGTGCTGGGCGACAAGCCGAACCAGCGCGACCGGCTGCGCGAGGACGTGAACGTCACCGCGGCCGACCTGCTCAACGTCAAGGCGACCCCGGGCGACATCACCGAGGCGGGGCTGCGGAACAACATCGACGTGGCGCTGCGCTACCTGGCCACCTGGCTGGACGGCGCGGGCGCGGTCGCCATCCACAACCTGATGGAGGACGCGGCCACCGCGGAGATCTCCCGCTCGCAGGTGTGGCAGTGGATCTACAACGGCGTCTCCACCGCCGAGGGCCAGAAGATCACCAAGGAGTGGGTGGAGCGGCTGCTGGACGAGGAGCTCGGCAAGATCCGCGCCGAGCTGGGCGACGCGTTCAACGAGCCCCGCTACAACGAGGCCGTGGCCCTGTTCAAGGAGGTCACGCTCGCCGACGACTACTCCGAGTTCCTCACCACGCCCGCCTACGAGCGGATGGGCTGAGCGGACGAGCCGAGCCGGTGGGCCGAGCCGAACCGCATCGAGCCGACCGGCCGGTCCGGCCGTGACGGCCTGGGGCGCGTCCCCGGGCCGTCGCGGCCGTCCATGCATTGCGCGCGGACGGGGGCAGGGAGGATCGTTCGAGGGATGGAGCCGGAGCTGGAGGCGCTCGCGGGGCGCCTGGAAGCGCTGCTGGGACCGGAACGCGTGGTCACCGACCCCGTGCGGCTGCGGACGTACGAGTGCGACGGGCTGACGAACCATCGGTGCACGCCCGCCGTCGTCGTCCTGCCGGACACCGCCGAGCAGGTCGCGGCGATCGTCCGGGAGTGCGCGGCGGCGGGCGTCCCGTACGTGGCGCGCGGGTCGGGGACGGGCCTGTCGGGCGGGGCGCTCCCCCGCGCGGACGGCGTCCTGATCGTGACGTCGCGGATGCGGCGGATCCTGGAGATCGACGTCCCGGGGCAGCGGGCGGTGGTGGAGCCCGGGGTGATCAACCTGGACGTGACGCGGGCCGTGCGGCCGTACGGGTACTACTTCGCGCCCGACCCGTCCAGCCAGCAGATCTGCTCGGTCGGCGGGAACGTCGCGGAGAACTCCGGCGGCGCGCACTGCCTCAAGTACGGGTTCACCGCGCACCACGTGCTGGCCTGCGAGGTCGTCACGCCGGACGGCGAGCTGGTGGAGCTGTCGGCGGACGGCCCGGGCTACGACCTGCTCGGGGTGTTCGTCGGCGCGGAGGGCACCCTCGGCATCGCCACCAAGATCACCGTGCGGCTGACGCGGGTGCCGGAGACCGTGCAGACGCTGCTCGCGGCGTTCGGGTCGATCGAGGCGGGCGGCACGGCGGTGTCGGCGATCATCGGCGCGGGGGTCGTCCCGGCGGCGATCGAGATGATGGACGCGCTGTCGATCGAGGCGGCCGAGGCGGCGGTGCGGTGCGCGTACCCGCCGGGCGCGGGCGCCGTGCTGATCGTGGAGCTGGACGGCCCGGAGGCGGAGGTCGCGGCGCAGTTCGCGCAGGTCGAGCGGATGTGCTGGGACGCGGGCGCGTTCGAGATCCGGGTCGCGACCGACGACGCGGAGCGGGCGCTGATCTGGACGGGCCGCAAGTCGGCGTTCGCCGCGGTGGGGCGGATCAGCCCCGCCTACATCGTCCAGGACGGCGTCATTCCGCGGACGGCGCTGCCGCGGGTGCTCGCGCGCATCGACGAGCTGTCGGCCGAGTCGGGGGTGCGGGTCGCGAACGTCTTCCACGCGGGGGACGGCAACCTGCATCCGCTGGTGCTGTTCGACGACGCCGAAGAAGGTGCGGGCGCGCGCGCAGAGGAAGTGTCGGGCGCGATCCTGGATCTTTGCATCGAGCACGGCGGCTCCATCACGGGTGAGCACGGTGTGGGCGTGGACAAGTCCCGGTACATGCCGCGCATGTTCACCGAGGCCGATCTTGACACCATGCAGATGGTGCGGTGCGGGTTCGACCCGGCGGGCCTCTGCAACCCCGGGAAGGTGTTCCCGACGCCGCGCCTGTGCGGGGAGGTTCCGGGCGTGCGCAAGGGACCCCACCCGTTCGAGGGAAAGGCGGACCTGTTCTGATGCGGCCCCGCGATGCACTCGGCGGCACGGCGCCCGGCGACGCGCTCGGCGCCCTCGCGAAGGTGTGCGGCGACGTCCGTCCCGGCGAACCGGAGGAGGGCGTGCTGGGCGTCGAGCCCGCCGCCGTCGCCGCGCCCGGCACGGTCGGCGAGGCCGCGGAGGTGATGCGGGTCGCCGCCGAGCACGGGCTGGCGGTCGTCCCGCGCGGCGGCGAGACGCGGCTGGACTGGGGGACGCCCCCGGACCGCTGCGACCTGATCGTGGACACCCGGCGGCTGGACCGCCTGGTCGAGCACGCCGCCGGCGACCTCGTGGCCACCGCGCAGGCGGGGCTGCCGCTGGAGCGGCTGGGCGCGGAACTCGCGGGCGAGGGGCAGCGCCTCGCCCTGGACGTGCCCCTCCCCGGCTCGACGGTCGGCGGGACGATCGCTACGGGGGCGTCCGGTCCGCTCCGGACCCTTTACGGAACCCCACGGAACCTGGTCATCGGGCTCACGATCGTCCGGGCGGACGGTCAGGTGGCGAAGTCGGGCGGCAAGGTCGTCAAGAACGTCGCCGGGTACGACCTGGGACGGCTGTTCTGCGGCTCGTACGGAACGCTGGGGCTCATCGTCGAGGCGACGTTCCGCCTGCACCCGACACCGGCCGCCCGCGCGTACGTCGCACGTCCCGTGGACGGGCCGGAGGAGGCGCACGAGGCGGTGCAGGCCGTCCTCCATTCGCCGGTGGTGCCGAGCGCCGTCGAATACCTCTCTCCGGGGGTCGTGGCCGTCCTGCTGGAGGGTGTCCCCGACGGTGTCGGCGCGCGCGCAGAGCAGACGGTCGGCCTCCTGGGCCCAGACGCGCGGGTCTCGGACGACGCACCCGACGGTTGGGGCCGCTACCCGGACGGCACCGTCCTGCTCGACGTCGCCGCGCCCCCGCCCGCGCTCCGCGACCTGCTCGCCGCGCTCCCCGAGACCGGGGCGGCCGTGACGTGGAGCGGCGACGGGCACGGGTACGTGGGCCTGACCCCCGGCGATGTCCCCGGCGGCTCCCCCGGCGATGTGCCGTCCGGGAGCGTCGCGGACGTCCTCGCCGGCGTCCGGGCCGCGCTGGCCCGGCACAAGGGCGGCGCGGTCGTCCGGTACGCGCCGCAGGACGTGCGCGGCGCCGTCGACGTGTGGGGCCCGGTCCCGGCCCTGGAGCTGATGCGGCGCGTCAAGGACCAGTTCGACCCCGACCACCGGCTGTCCCCCGGCCGATTCACGGGAGGTATCTGATGAGCGCCCCACCGGCCGGACCGCCGCAGCCCGGACCGCCGCAGCCCGGATCGCCGCACGGGCCGGCACGGCCCGGCGCGGAGGACGAGGTCGCGAACCTGCTCGGCGACTGCGTGCACTGCGGGTTCTGCCTGCCCACGTGCCCGACGTACGTGCTGTGGGGCGAGGAGATGGACTCGCCGCGCGGCCGCATCCACCTGATGGACCAGCACGCGAAGGGCGAGCCGCTCGGCGGGCCGATGGTCGAGCATTTCGACCGCTGCCTCGGCTGCATGGCGTGCGTCACGTCGTGCCCGTCGGGCGTCCGGTACGACCGGCTGATCGAGCTGACGCGGGCCGAGGTCGAGCGCGAGCATCCGCGGCCGCTGCGGGAGCGGGCCGTCCGCGAGCTGGTGTTCCGGCTGTTCCCGTACCGGCGGCGGCTGCGGGCGCTGCGCGGGCCGCTGCGCGCCTACCAGCGGTCGGGCCTGGACCGGGTCGTCCGCCGCTCGGGCCTGCTGGAGCGGGTGTCGCCGTCGCTGGCGGCGATGGAGCGGCTCGCGCCGCCGCTCGGCCGGGCGCCGCGGCTGCCGGAGCGGGTCGCCGCGCGCGGCGACCGGCGCGCCACGGCCG
Organism: Spirillospora sp. NPDC052242; assembly: GCF_040679555.1. Taxonomy (NCBI): domain Bacteria; kingdom Bacillati; phylum Actinomycetota; class Actinomycetes; order Streptosporangiales; family Thermomonosporaceae; genus Spirillospora; species Spirillospora sp. NPDC052242. The sequence continues at coordinate 148,452 of NZ_JBFAUZ010000006.1, read as the reverse complement.
GCATGCTGGTCGGCTGCGTGCAGGGCGAGTTCTTCCCGGACGTCAACGCGGCGACGGCCCGCGTGCTGGCGATGGAGGGGTGCGACGTCGTCATCCCGCGCGGCCAGGGCTGCTGCGGCGCCCTGTCGATGCACGCGGGACGCGCGGACGAGGCGCGCGCGTTCGCCCGCCGGACGATCGAGGCGTTCGAGCGCGTGGACGTCATCGTGGTGAACTCGGCGGGCTGCGGGTCGTCGATGAAGGAGTACGGGGCGCTGCTGGCGGACGACCCCGCGTGGGCGCGCCGGGCGGAGGCGCTGGCGGAGCGCACCCGCGACCTCGCGGAGTTCCTCGCCGAGCTGGGGCCCCGCGCGGAGCGCGGGCCGCTTCCGGTCACCGTCGCCTACCACGACGCCTGCCACCTGTCCCACGCGCAGGGCGTGCGGGCGCAGCCGCGGGCGCTGCTCGCGCAGATCCCCGAGCTGACCGTCCGGGAGATCGCCGACCCCGACATCTGCTGCGGCTCGGCCGGCACCTACAACCTGCTGCAGCCGGAGGCGGCCGGCGAGCTGGGCGACCGCAAGGCGGCGAACGTGGCCGCGACCGGCGCCGAGCTGCTGGTCGCCGCCAACCCGGGATGCACGATGCAGATCGCGGGCGCGCTGCGCCGCCGGGGCGCCGGAATCGCGATCGCGCACACCGCGCAGGTGCTCGACGCGTCCCTGCGCGGCCTCGGCCGCGACGCCCTCCTGGAACGCGGTTCGTAGGCGTTCGCCCTAGTGGTTCGGTGTTTCTGGCGTCAAGGGTGGCGTGTCCGACGTTGATCCGGGTGTCCGGTATCGTGACCTGCCACCCACCGGCAGCACGCGCTTACCGATCCGGACGCAACGGGCTGAGGGGAGCACGGAGACCATGTCGTACAGCAACCAGCCGCGGTCCGCCGGGGGCCGGCGGCGCAAGCCCCGGCGCACCGGCGCCGGCCGGCTCGGCCTCGCCGGCGCCCTCACGGGAGCCGTCGGCATCGCCGCGATCGCCGCGGGGATCGTCGTCCTGCGGCCGGGGTCGGACGCCGGGAGCGCCGGGGCACCGCCGTCCCGGGCGAGCGGGGCGGGCGCCGCCGCACCGTCGATGAGCTCGCAGCCCGCGCCCCGCACCGGCACCCCCGTCCCCTTCACCACGCCCGAGGGGTACGGCTACAGCCTCGCGGCCGTCCGTTCCGGCACGGACGCCAAGCCGCTCGGCGCCACGCAGGCGCCCCCGTCGGGAACGACGTACGCCTACGCCGACTACGTCCTGACGAACACGCAGCGCCGTCCGGTCATGCTGGACTTCCCCGCCGACCTGTTCATGCCCAAGGCGCAGGTGCCGGAGGACGCGCAGGAGCGGTGCATGCCGCAGGCCGGCATCCCCGAGGACATGTGCACGCTGCCCAACCACAGCGAGATCATCGCCCGCGTCGACCGGGCCGAGCCCCCGTTCGAGGAGGCCGGCACCCGGATGATGCCCGCGGGCGCGTCCTACCTGGTGCGGATCGCGTCCGAGCTCCCCGTCGAGGACGGCGTGTCCGCGGACGACCTGAAGCTTTACGTGTGGAACGCCCGCTACACCAGCGACCGTAAAGGGATCGAACTCCCCTACCCGTCGTCCGAGGCGTCCTGAGCGAAACCGATGTCCTCGTAAGCGGGCTGGTGGAAACCGCAGGCGCCGATGTTGGCCAGGTCCACGCGCGCGGCCACCAGCTGGGGACGCTGGTACAGCGGCAGGACGAGCGCCTCCTGCCAGACGAGTCGATCGGCCCGGTTCACAAGGGCGTGAACCTCCGCCGAGTTCCCCGCCGTCACGGCTTGTTCGAGCGTCGCATCGATCGTTGCAGTCCCGCCTCCTGAGTAGTTCTGCCGGACCTCCCCGTCCCGTGGGCGTGCGTAAACCGCCCGCATCGACGAGACGGGGAACGGTGTCCCGAACCAGGAGAACGGGGCGATGTCGAAGTCTCCCCGGGTGATGCGCCCGAACAGGTCGTCGGCCGGAACGGGTTCGATGTCCACCCGAACGCCGATGCGTTCGAGCAGCGCGCGCGCCAGTTCCCCTTCCCGTTCGCCGATCGGCTGCCCGGCCGCGACGACGAACCGGAGCGCGAGCGTCCGCCCGTCCTTCGTGCGATGACGGCCCCGTTTCGTCCAGCCCGCAGCGTCGAGGAGCCGCGCGGCCGCCGCGGGGTCGTACCGTCCGAGGACTCCCGAATTGTCGCGATAGCCCGGCTGGGTGCCGACGAAGAAGTGATTGCCGAGCGTTCGCGCGGGGACGCCGAGCCCCACGAGGTCGGACCGGGCGATCGCGTCCCGATCCAGGCCGAGCATCACCGCACGCCGCACCCGCACGTCCGACAGGACCGCCCCCGCCGCGTTGAGCGTGAACACCCGCGAGTCCGGACCGCCCGCGCGCCGAACCTCGCCGCCGTCGGCCGCCTGCACCCGCCGCAGCGCGCCCGCGTCCAGCCCGACCTCCATCAGTCCGATCTCCCCGTTGGCGAACGCCCCCGGCATCGCCACCGGATCCATCGCCCGGTAGACGATCCGGTCGAGCTTCGCGGGCCTGCCCCACCAGTCCGGGTCCCGCACGAGCGTGATCGTCTTCGCCGTCCGGTCGACGCCCCCGACCGCGAACGGCCCCGCCGTCACGGGCGGCCGCTCGAGCCACCCGGTGTTGAACGCCCGAGGATCGCCGTACGCCGCCGCCGGGTACAGAGGGCTGAACAGGCTGCGCCAGTCCGCGTACGGCCGCTCGAACACGACCTTCACCTCGCGCTCGTCCGCGCCCCGCTCGACGCGTGCGATGCGCCGGTAGCCCGTGTCGTCGGCGATCTCGTAACGCGAATTCCGCCCGGACAGCGCGCGCGCCTGCACTGCGAAGTCCCGGTATCCGATGGCCCGCCCGTCCGACCATCGCGCCTCGGGGTTGAGCCGGTAGACGACCGTCTGCCCACGTCCAGTGCGCTTTACCTCGGCCGAACGCAGGAACTCCGGAACGCGATGGACCACACCTTTCTCGTCCGACCGCATGAGGCGAGGCAATGCGCCCTGGATCACCCGATCGACCGAGCCGGTTTTTCCGTTCACGTGGTGAAAGTTCCACTGCGCGGGGAATTCCGGGAGGGCCCAATGCAAAGTGCCCCCGTCCCGCACACGATCGCGCGGCATCGCGTTGACGTCCGACCGAGGCAACACGGCACTCGTCCCGGTTCCCTGTGCCGCGCCCCCGGTACACCCCGCCCCACCCAGAGCCACAGGCACCACGAGAAGCCCCGCGACAACCGCCCGCCACCCCCGCCCCGGTCCCCGAACCACTGACGCACGAGCCCGAACGCCGCCTCCCATCTCACCTACGGCGGCGGCGTTGTCGATGCCAGGTGGGGGCGTGGGCTGGTTGTGGTGGTGAGGCGGGTTCATGTGGTCCTCCTAAGGGTCGGGGGTGCGGGCTCGGGGAGCGGGTGGTGGCAGGCGACCTGGTGGTCCGGACGGCCGGTGGGGCGGGGCTCGGGGTCCGACGCGGCGCACCGGGCGCGCGCGGCGGGCGGGAGTGCGGGATGGATCGGGCATCGGGTGCGGAAGCGGCAGCCGTCGGGCGGGTTCGCGGGGTCGGGTGCCTCGCCGTGCAGGACGACGCGGGGGCGCGCGCGCTCGAGGACGGGATCGGGGATCGGGATCGCGTCCAGAAGCGCGCGCGTGTACGGGTGTGCAGGGGCCGCGTAGAGTTCGTCGGCCGGGCCCAGTTCGACGATGCGGCCCGCGTGCATGACGGCGACGCGGTCGGCGATCTGGTGCACGACCGCGAGGTCGTGGGCGACGAACACGAACGCGAGGCCGAGACGGGACTGGAGTGCTTGCAGGAGGTTCAGCACGCCGGCCTGCGTGGTCGCGTCCAGGGACGCGACGGGCTCGTCCAGTAGTAGTAGGCGTGGTTCCAGAGCGAGTGCCCGGGCGATGCCGACTCGTTGCCTCTGGCCGCCCGACAGTTCGTGTGGGCGGCGGTCCGCGTGGGAGGGGTCCAGGCCCACGAGATCGAGGAGTTCCCGGACGCGCTCGCGTGCGGGCAGGCGGTGGGCGGTGAGCGGCTCGGCGACGATGGCGCGGACGCGCATCCGGGGGTTGAGGGACGCGTAGGGGTCCTGGAAGACGAGCTGGACGTCGCGGCGGAGTTCCCTGCGGCGGGCGCGGCGGAGCGTCGCGGTGTCCTCGCCGAGGACGGTGATCCGGCCGCGCCGGGGACGGGCCAGGCGGACGATCTCCATGAGGGCGGTCGTCTTGCCGCAGCCCGACTCGCCCACCAGGGCGAGGGTCTCACCCCGCCGGACGTCGAAGGTGATGCCGTCGACGGCCCGCACGGCGCCGTGGTGGCGGACGAGCGCGTCGACGGCGAGCACCGCGGGTCCGGGCGGCCGGGCGCGGGCGGGCCGCGGGGCGATGCGGGGCGCCGAACGCAGGAGGGCGATCGTGCGGGGCGTCCGGGGGCGCCGGTAGACCTGCTCGGCCGGGCCCTGCTCGACCGCGCGCCCGTCGTGCATCACCAGGACGCGGTCGGCGAGGCCCGCGACGACGCCGAGGTCGTGCGCGATGAGGACGGTCGCGGTCCCGGACGCCCGCGCGGTGCGCAGCACGTCGAGGATCTGCGCCTGCACGGTGACGTCGAGGCCCGCGGTCGGCTCGTCCGCGATGAGGACGGACGGGTCGTGCGCCATCGCCATCGCGATCAGCACGCGCCGCTGCATCCCGCCCGAGAGTTCGTGGGGATAGGCCCGCGCGCGCTGGGGTGCATGCGGGATGCCCACCAGGTCGAGCAGTTCGACGGCCTGCGCGCGCGCCGCCGCACGGGTGGTGCGCCGATGGACGCGGACGGCTTCGGCGATCTGGGCGCCCACGGTGCGGACGGGGTTGAGGGACGAGAGGTCCTGGAACACCATCGCCAGGTCCTTGCCGCGTATCCGCGAGAGTTCGGCGTCGGAGCGTCCGAGGAGTTCCTCGCCGCGCAGCCGGACCGATCCGCCGGCGCGCGCGCCGTCCGGGAGCAGGCCGAGCACGGCGAGGGCGAGGGCGGTCTTGCCGGAGCCCGACGCGCCGACGACGCCCAGCGTCTCCCCCGCGCGCAGGTCGAAGGTCACGCCCCGCACGGCCGGGGCGCCGGTCGCCCAGCGGACCCGCAGGTCCGCGACCGCCAGCGCCGTCACCGCGGGTCGAGGGCGTCGCGGAGGCCGTCGGCGAGCAGGTTCGCGGCGACGGCGGTCAGGACCAGGAGCGCGGCGGGGAAGGCGAACCGCCAGGGGAACGCGAGCACGGCCGGGCCGCCGTCGGCGACCAGGGCGCCGAGCGAGACGCCGGGCGGGCGCACGCCGAACCCGAGGTGGGCGAGCCCGCTCTCGGCGACGATCGCCGCGCCGACGTTCAGGCCCGCGTCCACCGCGAGCAGCGACGCGAGCGCCGGGAGGACGTGCCGGACGATCGTGCGCGGGGCGCTCACCCCGGCGAGCCGGGCGGCCAGGACGTGCTCGCGGTCGCGCAGCGAGCGGACCGCGGCCCGGACCATCCGGGCCGTCGACGTCCACATCAGCCCGGCGAGGACGGCGACGAGCGCGAGCGTGCCCGCGCCCGGCGCGAGGACGGCCGCGAGGAGGAACGGCGGCAGGACGAACAGGAGGTCGGCGCACCACATCAGCGCCCGGTCGGCGCGTCCCCCCGCGTATCCCGCGACGGTGCCGACGAGGGCCGCCAGGAACGTCGCGAGCGCGGCGACGGCGGCGCCGATCAGGAGGGACCTGCGGAGGGCGTGCACGGTCACGGCGAACACGTCGCGCCCGTGCTGCGTGGTGCCGAGCCAGTGCCGCCGCGACGGTCCCTCGCCGAACGCGGTGAAGTCGATCTCGTCCCAGGCCCACGGCGCGAGGGCGGGTCCGGCGGCGGCGAGCAGCGCGAGCGCGGCGAGCAGGACCAGGCCGGCGGCGACGCGCGTCACGCGGGCCGGACGCGCGGGTCGAGGAGCCCGTGCAGGACGTCCGCGGCGAGCGCGGCCGCCGGGACCGCGCAGGCGGCGAGGCCGCCGACGGCCGCGACCGCGTTGACGTCGCCGCGCGCGACCGAGGCGGCCAGCCACGCGCCGAGCCCGTGCCGTCCGAAGACCTGCTCGACGAGCATGCCGCCGAGGAGCAGCATCGCGGCGGTGTGCGGGAGGCGGGCGCCCTGCGGGACCAGCGCGGGCCGCAGGGCGTGCCGGAGCAGGGCGGCGCGGCGCCGCAGCCCCTTGGCGCGGGCCGCGCGGACGAACGCGGCGTCCGCCACGTCCAGCGTCGAACCGCGCTGGTAGCGGGCGACGAGGGCCGCCTGGGCGAGCGCGATCACGAGGGTCGGGAGCAGCAGCCCGGACGCCGTGTCGTCCGTCCAGGTGACGGCCCGGACGCCCGCGGCGTCGTTGACGGCGCCCGCGGCGGTCTGCGCGAGGACGGCGAGGACGAACACCGGGACGGCGGCGAGCACGTACGTGAGCGGGGTGACGAGCAGGTCCGCGGCCCGCCCCCGCCGTGCCGCGGCCCAGACGCCGAGGGCGATGCCGAGGGCCGAGCCGAGCACCGCGCCGGGGAGGACGAGCCGGACGCCGACGGCGAGGCGGCGGTGCAGTTCGGGACCGACGGGCCGGCCGTCCAGCGTGCGGCCGAGGTCGCCGCGCAGGACGCCCGCCGCCCAGACCCGGTAGCGGGCGGACGGCGGGACGCGGGGGTCGAGGTTGAGCCGGGCGAGGCGGGCGTCGACGACGGCGTCCGGCGGGCGCGGGGCGCGGCCCGCCAGGTGGGCGCGGGGGTCGAGCGCGGCGGCGGCCAGCAGGTAGACGAGGCTCGCGCCGAGCGCGGCCTGCAGCGCGGCCCGTCCCGTCCGGCGCAGCAGGAACGCCGCCATGTCCGCCCTTCCGATGCGATGAGGTCACATAAGGCTACTGACCGACTACGCACCGGGACGGGCGAACGGCGACTTCCGTCTCCCGTTCAGGCGGGAACCGGCTCCTTCTCGCGGGCGGGCTCCTCGCGGGGCGTCCGCAGCGCCGCCGCGCCCATCAGGGCGAGCCCGACGGCGGCCCAGGTCAGCAGCACCGCGAGCGGGGCGCCCGCGCCGGCGCCGTCGAAGAAGGTCGCCGACCGGATGAGCGTGCCCGCCGCGCCGGGCGGGAGGAACTGCCCGATCGCGCCCCAGGGCTCCGGCAGCATCTCCGGTGCCGCGGTGACGCCGGACAGCGGGTTGCCGAGCAGCAGGAACGTGAGCGCGCCGATGCCGATGCCCGCCCGTCCGACCACGGCGCCCAGGCCCGCGACGGCCCCGGTCACCGCCAGGATGGTGAGCGCGGTGACGCCGGCGACCACGAGGTAGGGGCCGGGGACGAGCGACAGCCACCCGTAGGCGAGGCCCGCGACGCCCAGGCCGCCGAGCACGGCGAACAGCAGCGCGCCCGCGGCCCGCCACGCCGCGCTCGGGACCGCGAACGTCAGCAGCACCGCGGCGGCGAGCGACGACATGATCAGCGGCAGGACGATCGCCGCGAGGCCGGAGCCGCGCGGGTCGTCCGGGTCGGCGGCGACGACGTCCTGGACGGGCGCGGCCCGCGGGGCGCCCGCGAGGCTCCCGGCGAGCGCGGTGAGCTGCTGCGCCACCATGGGCGACGCGGCGGAGGCGGTGAGCACGCGCGGGCCCGACGGGGTCGCGACGATCGCGCCGTACGCCTCCCGGTCGGCGATCGCGGCGCGGGCGTCGTCCGCGCCGGGCATCACCTCGATGTCGAACGCGCCGGGCCGCGTCCGCTCGAGCCGTTCGGCCGTCGCGGCCGCGCCCGGACCCGCCACGACGATCGGGACGTCGTGCGGGGCCGTCCGGGTGACCGGCCAGGTGAAGGCGACGATCATCAAGAGCTGCAGGAGCGCGGCGCCGAGGGCGATCCCGGCGGTGCGCTTGGCGAGTGAGGACTGCACGACCTTGCTCCAAAAAAATCGGATGTCCGTTCTCTTTAGAGCCTCACACCGGCCGCGCCGCGTTGTCAAGAACGGACGTTCGTTTTAGATTGGGGGCATGCCGAGAGTGAGCGAAGAGCACCTGGAGCGGCGGCGCCGCCAGATCCTGGACGCGGCCCGCGCGTGCTTCATCCGCCAGGGCGTCCACGCGACGTCGATGCAGGACATCTTCGCGGAGGCCGGGCTCTCGGCCGGCGCCGTCTACCGCTACTTCAAGAGCAAGAACGAGATCATCGAGGCGATCCTGTCGACCGTCGTCGGCGACCTCCACACGTACCTGGACGAACTCGTGGAGGCCGACCCCCTCCCGGCCCCGGAGGAGCTGATCGAGCGGATCGCCGAGCGCGCCATGGACATGTCCGGGGCCGACGGCATCCTCCGCCTCGCCCCGCAGGGCTGGGCCCTCGCGATGTACGACCCGGAGATCCGCACCTACGTCGCCGCCACCATGATCAGGCTCCGCGACACCTGGATCCGCTACGCGGGCCGGCTGGTCGAGGCCGGTCGCCTGCCCGCCGACACCGATGTCGTGGCCGTCGGCAAGGCCATGTTCGGCCTGGTCCCCAGCTTCCTGCTGCAGCGCCTCGTGCTCGACGACGTCGAGCCGGCCGAACTCGGCCGCGGCACGCGCGTCCTGCTGGCCCACCTCATGCCCGCGCCCGTCCCGGGCGCCGGAGTCTGACCCTCCCCGCCCCGCGCCCGCCCCGCCTCTGCGCCCCGCGCACGACCCGCCGTCCCCGCCCGGCGGCGGGTCCCGGCGGGTGTTCGCCAGGTTCCGTATGAGTCCCTGACATGCCTTTTCTTGGCTAGTTTCCGTTTTGCCTGGTTAATATCTCGGCACACCCGGCGCCCCGCGGCCGGTCACGGCCGGTTCCGGCCACGCCGTCCGCCCGCGGACGCCCCGATGAGTGCAGGACCGAGACCCGGACGCTTTAACATTCCATTACTTTTCTCACCCGGGAGCCCAGGATGGTGACGGTGGCCCAGAGGCGCGGGACGGGCCGCGGTGCGGGGCGCGCGGCGGGCCTGCTCGCCTGCGGGGCGGTCCTGCTGGTCGCCGCGTCGCTCGCCGTGGGCGGCCTGCTGCCCGCCGACGCGCGGATGGTCTGGTGGCACCCGGAGATCCTCGTGGCGCTGTGCTGGACGGCCGTGGCCGCGCTCCTGCTGCAGCACCGGCCGCGCCTGCGGGTCGGCTGGCTGATGATGGGCGCGGGGGTCAGCGCCGCCGTGTACGTGCTCGCGCTGAACCTGGGGCCGTGGCTGGAGCTGCGGGGATGGGCGCTCGCCGGGTTCTTCCTGTGGCTCGGCACCTGGCTGTGGGCGGTCGACACGTTCGTCCTCACGCTGGTGCTGCCGCTGATCTTCCCGGACGGGCGGCTGGTCTCGGCGCGGTTCCGGCCGGTCCTGGCCATGGCGTGCCTGGTCCCGGCCGTCGTCTGCGCGCACCTGACGATCGATCCGGACGCGCGCCGGTTCCACAACGGGGTGTCGATCTACCCGTTCACGGAGATACCGCCGGCCATCGCCGTGCTGATCCTCGCGACGCTGGCGGGGGCGGTGCTGTCGGTGGTGGTCCGGTTCGCCCGGTCGGCGCCGGACGTGCGGCGGCAGATCGGCTGGGTGGTGTACCCGGGCGTGCTGGCCGAGGCGGTCATCTACGCCGGGGAGAACACCGCGATCGGCGACCCGCTGCGCAGCCTGACGATCGTGGCCGTCCCGATCTGCATCGCGATCGCCATCACCCGGTACCGCCTGTACGACATCGACCTCGTGGTCAGCCGGACGCTGGTGTACTCGGGGCTCGCCGTGGTCATCACGGGCGTGTACTTCGCGCTGCTCGGCATGACGAGCATGCTCGTCGCGGGGCACGGCACCCTGGCCGGGCTGGTGGGCGCGATCGCCGCGGGCGCGCTGTTCGAGCCGGCGCGGCGGCGCCTCCAGCGGACGGTGGACCGCGTGGTGCACGGCGAGCGCGACCCGTACCGGATCGCCGACCGGCTCAACCGCCGGCTGCAGACCGCCGCCGACCCCGGCGCGGCGCTGGCCGTCGGCGCCGAGGTGGCGCGGTCCGCGCTGCACGCGACGGGCGTGGTCATCGAGGTCCTGGACCGCGACGGCCGGACGATCTCGGCGGAGGACGGCGCGCCCGGCGAGCGCCCGCACCTGATCCCGCTGGTGTGGCACGGGGAGCCGGTCGGCCGGCTGCGGTTCGGCGTCACCCGCCCGCCGGACGCCCGCCTGTCCGGCATCCTGGCGCGCAACCTCGCGGAGCTGGCGAACGCGGCGCGGCTGGCCGCCGACGTGCAGCGCTCCAAGGAGCGCATCCTGCGGGCCCGGGAGGACGAGCGGCGGCGGCTGCGCCGCGACCTGCACGACGGGCTCGGGCCGACGCTGGCCAGCCTCGCGATGACCGTGGACGCCGCCCGCATCACGCTCAGGACCGACCCGGAGGCCGCGGACGCGCTGCTGGAGAACCTGCGGACGACCATGGGCCGCACGATCGGCGACATCCGCGAGCTCGTGCAGGGCCTGCGGCCGCCCGCACTGGACGACCTGGGCCTGGCCGGGGCGATCCGCGCGCTCGGCGGCGTCGTCGCCTCCGGAGACGGCCCCAAGGTGGACGTGCACGTGGAGGGGAAGGTCGAGTGCCTGCCCGCCGCCGCCGAGGTCGCCGCGTACCGGATCGTCCAGGAGGCCCTCACCAACGTGCACCGGCACGCCAACGCGCGGTCGGCCGAAGTGAGGCTGTGCCTGAACGGGGATCTGCACGTCACGGTGAACGACGACGGCGTCGGGCTGCCCGAGCGGATGCGGGCGGGGATCGGCATGGCGTCGATGCGCGAGCGCGCGACGGAACTCGGCGGCTCCTGCACCGTGGGCCCCGGCCCGAAGGGCGGCACGCTCGTCCGCGCCCGCCTCCCCGTCAACGGGGTCCAGCCCCTCGACGCGGCCTGACCCCGGCTCGCGGTCGCCCGGACGTCCGTCCGGCGGGGTGTCGCACCCGGTGGGAGGGCCGGTGACCGCCCCCCGCCAAGAAGGTCGCCACCGGCCCTCTGGCACCGCATTGGACCGAGGCTCCCATCTCGGTCCGTACGGGCCATTCACCAGAGGGTGTGCAAGAAAGAAATTACGCCGGAACCGGTCCCGGTGCAGAGGGACAGTTGTCCCGATCGATCCGGGACGAGACGCGGGTGCTCAGCCTTGGACGAGCGCAAGCGCGCGCGGCACGAGGTCCGGCGCGTCGTACGGGAGCCACTGGACGCGCGGGTCGCGGCGGAACCACGACTCCTGCCTGCGCGCGAAGCGTCGCGTGGTGCGGATCGTGTCCTCCTTGGCCTGCTCCTCGCTCCACTCCCCCGCCAGGTAACGCAGCACCTGCGCGTAGCCGAGCGCGCGCCCGGCGGTCAGGCCGTCGCGCAGGCCCCGCTTCTCCAGGGCCCGCACCTCGTCGACCAGGCCCGCGTCCCACATCCGCTGCACCCGCACGGCGATGCGCTCGTCCAGCTCGTCCCTGGGCACGCCCAGGCCGATCTGCACGACCGTGCCGTAGCGGTACCGGTGCTCCGGCAGGGTCGCGGTGAACGGGCGCCCCGTGATCTCGATGACCTCCAGGGCCCGGACGATGCGGCGCCCGTTGCTCGGCAGGATCGCCTCCGCCGCCGCCGGGTCGACCTCGCGGAGGCGTTCGTGCAGGACGGCGGAGCCCTCGCGCGCGAGCTCGTCCTCGAGGCGCGCCCGGACGGCCGGATCCGTCCCCGGGAACTCCATCTCGTCGACCGCGGCGCGCACGTACAGCCCGGACCCGCCGACCAGGATCGGCACGCGGCCGCGCCCCCGGATGTCGCCGATCGCCTCGGCGCTGAGCCGCTGGTACTCGGCGACGCTCGCGGTCGCGGTCACGTCCCAGACGTCCAGGAGGTGGTGCGGGACGCCGCGCATCTCGTCGCGGGCGAGCTTGGCGGTGCCGATGTCCATGCCCCGGTAGAGCTGCATCGAGTCGGCGTTGACCGCCTCGCCGCCGAGCCGCAGGGCCAGTTCCACGGCGAGGTCGGACTTGCCGGCGGCGGTCGCGCCCACGACCGCGATCACATCAGGAGAGGTCACGGGCTTAATTGTGGCAACAGAACGGGTATAGCCGGGTTGTACGGGTGCCGGGCGGGAACATCGCGCGGCGCCGTCCGAGACGAGGGATCCGGGGGGATTTTCCAATGTCCATCGTCGATAAGGTCAAGCAGATGCTCGGGCAGAACCCCGACAAGGTGAAGCGGGGCGTGGAGAAGGCCGGGGACATGGTCGACCAGCGCACCGGCGGCAAGTACGCCGACAAGGTCGACAAGGCCCAGAGCAAGGCCGGCGACTACGTCGACCGGCAGGGCCAGGGCGCCGACCGGCCCGCCGGTGACCAGGGCGACATGGGGCAGCGCGACATGAGCCAGCGCGACATGGGCCAAAGCGACATGGGCCAAAGCGACATGGGCCGGCCCGGCATGGGGCAGGGCGAGCCGCCGCGCCACGGCATGGACGAGCCCGGCCCGAACGAGCCCGGAGGCCGCGCCTGAACCGCGCCTGACCGGCTACCGGCCGGGGGCCGCCGTCCAGGACGCGACGAGGTAGCCGACCCCGTAGGGGGCCTCGTCGGCGAGAAGCTCGCCGGTGAACCGGCCCGCGGCGGCCGCGCCCGCGAGCACCTGCCACGCCGCGCGCCCCGCCGCCCGCAGTTCACGGGACGTCCCGGGATCGAGCGCGGCCAAGGCGGCGGCGTCTGCCTTCCCCAGCGCGCGCGCCACGGCCTCGTCGTACGGCCCCGCGCGCTCGTCCAGATAGCCCGGGGCCTTCTCGGAACGGCACGCCGAACCGTCGCCCATCACCAGCAGCGCGACGCGTTCGGCGGACCCGGCGAGTTCACGGCCGAGGGCCAGGCACTCCCCCGGCGGGGCGTCGAACACCACCGAGCGGTAGCGCACCCGCGCGTCCGTGCCCCCCGCCTCCGTCCCTCGCGCGTCCGTCCCCGCGGCGCGCTCGACCAGCCACCGCCCGATCGTCAGCGACAGCGGCAGCGGCGCGCCGCCCTCCTCCGGAACCTCGGGGCTCGTCCACGGCAGCCCGTACGGGCGGAGCGTCGCGTAGGCGCCGTCGCCGTAGGCCGCGGTGTCCGGGGCACCGCCCACGACGACCAGGACGTCCGGACGGGCGGCGGCCAGGCGGCCGACGGCCTCGTCGCAGGCCGCGCGGAGGCCGTCGAGTTCCGGCGCCGCTCCCCCCGCCATGGCGGGCACCAGGAGGGGCGGGTGCGGGCACACCGCCGCCGAGACGATCACTTCGCCGAGCCTCCTCAGGGGCAGGTGGTGCAGCCCGGTCCGGACGGCGCGGCCGCCGGGGCGGGGCGGCCGATGGACGGCATCCCGAGCGCGACGCCCTTGGGCGCGTCGCCGCCGCCCTGCCGCGCCTCCCACGCGTCGCCCGCGCGGGTGCGCCGCACGGAGCCGACGGCGCCGTCGGCGACGAGGTGGTGCGGCGCGGCGTAGGTGACCTCGACGGTGACCATGTCGCCGGGACGGACCCGCTCGTCGGGCGCCCGGAAGTGCACGAGGCGGTTGTCGGGGGCGCGGCCGGACAGCCGGCGCGTCTCGCCGTCCTTGCGGCCCTCCCCCTCGGCGACCAGGACCTCGAGCGTGCGGCCGAGCTGCTTCTTGTTCTCCGCCCAGGAGACCTCCTCCTGAAGCGCGACGAGCCGCTCGTACCGCTCCTGCACGACCTCCTTCGGCAGCTGGCCGTCCATGGTGGCCGCCGGGGTGCCGGGCCGCTTGGAGTACTGGAACGTGAACGCCGAGGCGAACCGCGCCTCCCGGACGACGTGGAGCGTCTCCTCGAAGTCGGCGTCGGTCTCGCCGGGGAATCCCACGATGATGTCGGTGGTGATCGCCGCGTCCGGGATCGCCGCCCGGACCTTGTCGATGATCCCCAGGAAGCGCTCCTGCCGGTAGGAGCGGCGCATGGCGCGCAGCACCGCGTCCGACCCGGACTGCAGGGGCATGTGCAGCGACGGCATCACGTTCGGGGTCTCGGCCATCGCGGCGATGACGTCGTCGGTGAAGTCCTTGGGGTGCGGCGAGGTGAACCGGACGCGCTCCAGGCCCTCGACCCGTCCGGCGGCGCGCAGCAGCCCCGCGAACGCCGAACCGCCGCCGGACGTCAGCGCGCGCACCTCGTCGCGGACGCCGTCCGCGGCCGCCGCCAGGGCGCCGAAGCCCGAACCGTAGGCGTTGACGTTCTGCCCGAGGAGGGTGACCTCCAGGACGCCCTCGCCGACCAGCGCCTCGACCTCGGCGAGGATCTCGCCGGGCCGGCGGTCCCGCTCCTTGCCGCGCAGGGACGGCACGATGCAGAACGTGCACGTGTTGTTGCAGCCCACGGAGATCGAGACCCAGGCCGCGTAGGGGGACTCCCGGCGGGTCGGCAGCGTCGACGGGAAGGTCACCAGGGACTCTTCGATCTCGACCTGCGCCTCGCTCTGCAGGCGCGACCGTTCCAGCAGCGCGGGAAGCGACCCGATGTTGTGGGTGCCGAACACGACGTCCACCCAGGGGGCGCGCTTGACGATCGTGTCGCGGTCCTTCTGCGCGAGGCAGCCGCCCACGGCGATCTGCATGCCGGGGTGGCCGTCCTTCACCGGGCGCAGATGGCCCAGATTGCCGTACAGGCGGTTGTCGGCGTTCTCCCGGACGGCGCAGGTGTTGAACACGACCACGTCGGGCTCGGACTCGCCGGCGCGGACGTAGCCGGCGTCCTCCAGGAGGCCGGACAGCCGCTCGGAGTCGTGAACGTTCATCTGGCACCCATAGGTACGGATCTCGTACGTACGGGGGCCTGTCTCCATAGGCGCACTCATGACGTCCCCAAGGGTACGCGCCGCCCCGGGTCTCATGACGGTAACCGTCGCATCACGGAACGGGACGCGGCCGTGGTCACGCGCATCCCACCGGTTACACCCAAGTGGCCCGGAACCCTGCGCCGACATGGGTTTTCGTGATCGTATCGGTACCACGCGGAAACTTGCTCTGCGAATTCCATGTCGTAAAGTCCGAGCCCATGACGGACAGCGAAGGCGGGCCCGAGCTCACCAAGGGCGACGGGCCGGACGACTCCGCCCCGCAGGGGAAGACCCAGGGCGGCGGGCCCCTCGTCGTGATGGAGAACGTCAACAAGCACTTCGGCGATCTGCACGTTCTCCGCGACATCAACCTCACCGTGGACCGCGGCGAGGTCGTCGTCGTCATCGGCCCGTCCGGCGGCGGCAAGTCGACCCTGTGCCGGTCCATCAACCGGCTGGAGCCCATCGACGGCGGCACGATCAAGGTGGACGGCAAGGAACTGCCGAAGGAGGGCAAGGAGCTGGCGAAGCTCCGCTCGGACGTCGGCATGGTGTTCCAGTCGTTCAACCTGTTCGCCCACAAGACCATCCTCGAGAACGTCACGCTCGGGCCGATCAAGGTCCGCAAGCAGGGCAAGCAGGAGTCCGAGAAGCACGCGATGGAACTGCTGGACCGGGTCGGCATCGCCAACCAGGCCCACAAGTACCCGGCGCAGCTCTCCGGCGGGCAGCAGCAGCGCGCGGCGATCGCGCGCTCCCTCGCCATGAAGCCCAAGGTGATGCTCTTCGACGAGCCGACCTCGGCGCTCGACCCGGAGATGGTCAACGAGGTCCTCGACGTCATGACGGGCCTGGCCCGCGAGGGCATGACGATGATCGTCGTCACCCACGAAATGGGGTTCGCCCGCAAGGCCGCGCGCAAGGTCGTGTTCATGGCGGACGGCCAGATCGTGGAGGAGAACACCCCGGACGAGTTCTTCACCAACGCGCGAACCGACCGCGCGAAGGACTTCCTGTCCAAGATCCTGACCCACTGAGTCCGGCTCCGCGAACAGCAAGCACCGAGCCCACCGGCCCCGAAAGAAGCAGAGGAAGAGACATGCGAGCACGTCGTTTCAGCGGCGCCATCGGCGCGGCGGCCGCGCTCTCGCTGGTGCTGAGCGCCTGCGGCAGCGACACCGAGGCCACCGATGCGCAGAGCATCGTGGACCGGGTCAAGGAGAGCAAGAAGATCACGATCGGCGTCAAGTACGACCAGCCGGCGCTGGGCCTGAAGACGCCGAGCGGCGGCGTCGAGGGCTTCGACGTCGACGTCGCCAAGTACGTCGCCAAGGAGCTGGGCGTCCCCGAGGACGGCATCACGTTCAAGGAGACCCGGTCCGCCAACCGGGAGACGTTCATCACCGGCGGCCAGGTCGACCTGATCTTCGCCACCTACTCGATCACGGACTCCCGCAAGAAGCAGGTCACCTTCGGCGGCCCGTACTACGTCGCGCACCAGGACACGATGATCCGCGCCGACGACAAGTCGATCAAGAAGACCACGGACCTCAAGGGCAAGAAGCTCTGCCAGGCCGCGGGCTCGAACTCCTACAAGCGCGTCATCGACCCGCCGCCGGACGGCCAGCTCGACATCGACGCGACCCCGGTCCCCGCCTCCAGCTACTCCGAGTGCGTGGCGAAGCTGAAGGCCGGCGACCTGGACGCGGTGACCACCGACGACCTGATCCTCGCGGGCTTCGCGAAGCAGCAGGAGGGTGAGTTCACGGTCATCAACGACCCGTTCACCGACGAGAAGTACGGCGTCGGCATGCGCAAGGGCGACACCGAGACCTGCGAGGCCGTCAACGCCGCCGTCACGAAGATGTACGAGGACGGCACCGCCGCCAAGCTGCTGGACAAGTGGTTCTCGGGCACCGGCCTGAAGCCGACGACGACGGTTCCGCAGTTCGAGGGCTGCGCCTGACCGTAACGACCGGCCGCGCCGCGCCGGCGTCCCGTCCGCTCGGGGCGCCGGCGCGGCCCTGAACACGCTGGAGTGTCATGGAAGACCTGCTCGGCCTCCTCGACTTCGGCCCGGTCTTCGAGAACGGCGACCGCATCCTCGAAGGCTTCTGGGGGACCATCCGGCTGGCGCTGATGTCGGCGCTGCTGTCGATGGTCATCGGGACGATCGCCG
This sequence comes from Spirillospora sp. NPDC052242, assembly GCF_040679555.1. Classification (NCBI taxonomy): domain Bacteria; kingdom Bacillati; phylum Actinomycetota; class Actinomycetes; order Streptosporangiales; family Thermomonosporaceae; genus Spirillospora; species Spirillospora sp. NPDC052242. The sequence continues at coordinate 131,385 of NZ_JBFAUZ010000006.1, read as the reverse complement.
TGTCGTTCCGGGTCGCGCCCATCCCGCTGCTGCGGGTGGTGGGGACCGTTTACGTCAACGTGGTGCGCAACACGCCGCTGACTCTGGTCCTGCTGCTGTGCAGCCTGGGCATCTCCACAACCCTGCAGCTCAAGTTCTCCGATACGAACACCGTGGACGCCTACTGGTGGGCGGTCATCGGGCTCTCGTTCTACACCGGGGCGTTCGTCTGCGAGGTGCTCCGCTCGGGGATCAACACGGTGCCGCTCGGGCAGGCGGAGGCCGCCCGGTCGATCGGGCTGACCTTCATCCAGTCGCTGCGGATGATCATCCTGCCGCAGGCCTTCCGGACGGTCATCGCACCGCTCGGCAGCACGCTCATCGCCATGATCAAGAACACGACCGTGGTGATGGCCGCCGGGTACGCCGAGGCCGCACTGGCGATGTACGAACTGTTCGACGACCCGAACAGCCAGCCGCCCGCGATCCCCCTGTTCATCGCGATCGCGGCGGGCTTCATGGTCCTCACCCTGCCGACCGGGTTCTTCTTCGGCTGGCTGGCCAAGCGAATGGCGGTGGCGCGATGAGCCGGGAGGCCAACGTCCTCTTCGACGCGCCCGGCCCGAGGGCCGAGGCGCGCAACCGGATCCTGACGATCGTCTCGGTCGTCGCCCTGCTGGGCGTCCTCGCGGCGGTCGTCTGGAAGCTCAACGACCGCGACCAGTTCAGGTCCGCGCTGTGGGAGCCGTTCCTGCGGGGCGACGTCTGGACGAACCTGATCCTGCCGGGGCTGTGGAACACGCTGAAGGCCGCCGCGGTGGCCTCGGTGCTCGCGATGCTGTTCGGCGCGGTGTTCGGGCTCGCCCGGCTGTCGGACCACTGGTGGATCCGCGGTCCGGCGGGGGCGGTGGTGGAGTTCTTCCGCGCCATCCCGCTGCTGATCCTGATCTTCCTGGCGTTCTTCGCGCCGCCGCTGGTCAGCCCGGTCATCGCCGAGTCGCCGCTCGGGCAGGCGCAGCGGGTCGTGGTGGACAACTTCCTGTTCCTCTTCGGCGTCGAGATCAACTACGGCGTGGTGACCGTCCCGGCGTTCGCCGCGCTGGTGTTCGGGCTGACGATGTACAACGGGTCCGTCCTGGCCGAGGTGATCCGCGCCGGCGTGCTGTCCATCCCCAAGGGGCAGTCCGAGGCCGCGTACTCGATCGGGCTGCGCAAGAACGGGGTCATGCGGCTGGTGCTGCTCCCCCAGGCGGTCACGGCCATGATGCCCGCGATCGTCAGCCAGCTCGTGGTGCTACTGAAGGACACCGCGCTCGGGTTCATCATCGCCTTCGAGGACCTGCTGCACGCGGGCTTCAAGGTGGTCGGCCCGAACTACCAGAACCTGCTCGCCGCCGCGATCGTCGTCTCGATCATCTACATCGGGATCAACATGTCGCTGAGCGCGGTCGCGACGTGGCTGGAGGCGCGGCTGCGGCGCAACCGCCGGACGTCCGGCCACTCGGTCGCGCCCACGGCGGGGGTTCCCGCGGCGCCCGGGATGGAACCGGAGGACGTCGAGAAGAAGTAGCGTCGCCCCGCGCGTCCGCGAAAGCGCCGCGCGGGACCGAAGGGGCGCCGCCGGCCCGTCCGGCGGCGCCTCTTCGCACGTGGGACGGGATTCCGGGGCGTGTTTACCCGGTCGACGGAGCGTATCTTTCCGAAGTCAAACCGACCGTCATGGCCCCACTGCATCCCCGTATGCGGGACGATTCCGGTATGACCGCTCGTGCGACCCTTCCCCACGGCTCCTGGCCGTCTCCCATCTCCGCGGCCGATGTCGCCCGCGCTCGGCTGCGTCTCGCCTTCCCCTCCGTCGCGGGCGACGACGTGTGGTGGCAGGAGACCCGCCCCGAGGAGGGCGGGCGGAACACGGTCGTCCGCCTGAAGGACGGGCGCCGCACGGAACTGCTGCACGCGCCGTGGGACGCCCGCACGCGCGTCCACGAGTACGGCGGGCGGTCGTACCTGCCGGTGCCGACCGCCGAGGGCACCGCGATCGTCTTCTCCAACTACGAGGACCAGCGGCTGCACCGGCTCGACGAGGGCGACGCCAAGCCGTACCCGCTCACCCCGGAACCGGCCGTCCCGGGCGGGCTCCGCTACGCCGACTACGTGCTGTCCCCCGACGGCGCGGAGGTCTGGTGCGTCTGCGAGGGCCACATCGCCGGCCAGGGCGGCGACGGGGACGGCGCGGACGAGCCGGGCACCGGCATCCGGCGCGCCATCGTCGCCGTCCCGCTCGACGGGAGCGCCGCGGACGACCCCGGCGCGATCCGCGAGCTGGTGTCCGGCGCGGACTTCTACGCCTCGCCCGCACCGTCCCCCGGCGGCGGTCACCTCGCCTGGGTCCAGTGGAACCACCCCCGCATGCCCTGGGACGGGACGGAGCTGCGCGTCGCGGCGATCGAGGACGGCGCCGCGGTCTCGCCCCGCACGGTCAAGGGCGGGCTCAAGGAGTCGGTCCTGGCGCCGCTGTGGGCGGACGACGAGACCCTGTACGTCATCTCGGACTGGCCCGGCTGGTGGAACATCTACCAGGTCGGCCTGCACGGAGAGTCCGCCCAGGCGCTCTACCCCGCCGAGGAGGAGTTCGCGGGCCCCCTGTGGCAGCTGGGCGGCATGCCGTACGCGCTGCTGGGCGACGGGCGCCTGGCCGTCCTGCACGGCGAGGGCGACCTGCGCATCGGAATCTACGACCCCGAGACCCTCGACCTCGAGGACCTCGACGTCCCCTACGCGGACTGGCTGCCGCAGCTCTCCGCGGACGGCACCACGATCGTCGGCATCGGCGGCGCCCCCGACACCCCCCGCACCGTCGTGCGGATCGACACCGCGACGGGCCGCGCCGAGGAACTGCGGGCCGAACTGGAGAACGTCCCGGACGCCGCGTACCTGCCGGCGCCCCGCGCCGAGCGGCTCGAGGGCCCGTTCGGGCGGCCCGTCCACGCGTACGTCTTCCCGCCCGCGAACCCGCTGGCGGGCGGGCCCGCGGACGAGCTGCCCCCGTACGTCGTGTTCGTCCACGGCGGCCCGACCAGCCGCGTCTCCACGGCGCTCGACCTGGAGCGGGCGTACTTCACCAGCCGCGGCATCGGCGTCGTCGACGTCAACTACGGCGGGTCCACCGGGTACGGCCGCACCTACCGCGAGCGGCTCAGCCGCCAGTGGGGGGTCGTCGACGTGGAGGACGCCGTGGCGGCCGCCCAGGCGCTCGTGGAGCGCGGCGTCGCCGACCCCGAGCGGCTCGCCATCCGCGGCGGCTCCGCGGGCGGCTGGACGACGCTCGCGGCCGTCACGCGGACGCGGGTGTTCAGCGCCGCCACGTCCTACTTCGGCGTCACCGACCTGCAGAGCTTCGCCGAGGGCACCCACGACTTCGAGTCGCGCTACCTGTTCGGCCTGATCGGGCCGCTGCCCGGCTTCGAGCGCGCCTACGAGGAGCGCTCGCCGCTGAACCGGGCCCACGAGGCCGCGTGCCCCGTCCTGCTGCTGCAGGGGCTGGACGACCCGATCGTCCCGCCGGACCAGTCCGAGCGGTTCGCGATGGCGCTGGGCGCCGGCGAGACGCCGCACGCGTACCTGACGTTCGAGGGCGAGGCGCACGGCTTCCGCCGGAGCGCCACGATCGTCACGTGCCTGGAGTCGGAGCTGGCCTTCTACGGCCAGGTCCTCGGCTTCGAGCCGCACGGCGTGACGCCGATCGAGCTGACGATGGGCGCCGCACCGGCGACGCAGGCGGAACCGGGCGACGGACCGGGGGACGCCGCCGGGTCAGGGGACGATGTAGGAGGCGATGTCGAGTAGCGCGTGGTCGGGCCCGAAGAACGACACCGTGTCACCGCCGGTGTTGTTCAGGAACCCGGTGGTCAGGCCGTTGTAGTAGGCGTCGGCCCGGTCGGTGCCCGGGCCGACGTGGACGCGCAGCAGGCTGCCGGGCGGGATCACGTACCCGGGGCCGATCCGGAGCAGGTTGCCGGCCTGGTCGCGCAGGCTGCCGCCGCCGACGTCCACGGGCCGTGACGTGGTGTTGCGCAGGACCACGTGCTCACTGTTGCCGGGCTGGACGTCGTCGCCGCTCGGGTTCGGGAAGACGCTGTCCACCACGACGCCGTTCGCCCGGGGGAATGTCCGCTTCGCGCCCTCCAGGACGCGGCGGGCCGTGCCGGGGAAGTTCGACGTGACCCAGTCGTACCCCTGGTTCTCGGCCATGGACACCTCGGCCGGGGAGTCCACCGGGTCGCTGATCACCTTCAACCCCGCGTCGTGCGCCCGCGCGACGTCGGACGCGCTGGTCGCCCGCGGGTGCGCGTAGACCCCGACGGTCCAGCCCGACAGCTCCGCCAGTTCGGCGTCCGGCGGCATCTTCCCGCCGGTCAGGTAGGAGAGCTGCACCTTGGGCGCGGCCGCGTGGAACTCCGCGAGCGCCGCCTTGTCCCGCGAGTGGACGTGCACCCGGTACGCCCCCGACCGCAGCGTCGCGCCGTCGGCGAGGCCGGCCGCGGTCAGCTCCCGGGCGAGCAGCGTCGCCACACCCGGGCTGTTCGCGGGCGACTTCAGCTCCAGCGTGAGGCCGGTCCGCCGGTCCGCGACGTCCAGCAGTTCCCGGACGGTCGGCACGCGCTGGCCCGCGTACCGCGGGTCGAACCACGACCCGGCGTCCAGCCTCTTGATCTCGGCGAGCGTGAACTGGCCCACCTTCCACGGCGCCCGGTCGGGGTAGACCTCCTCCACGTCCGTGGTCCGGACGAGCGTGTCGTCGTGCAGGAGCACGAGCTCGCGGTCCGCGGTGAGCTGGACGTCGCCCTCCAGGACGTCCGTGCCCTCGCGGAGCGCGTTGCGGTAGGAGGCGAGCGTCTCCTCCGGCGCCTGGCCCGGCGAGCCGCGATGGCCGAGGATCAGCGCGTCCGTCCGCGCGCCGGCGCCGGGGCGGTCGGGGGCCGCCTGGGCGATCCCGGTGACGGCGAGCGCGGCGGCGAGCACGCCGCCGCCCGCGAGCATGGAGACCCTGTTCACGCATGTCCTTCCGGTGAGCCGACCCTGCGATGATCATGGCACCAGATTTCGGACGTTCGTCTTGCGTCTGAACTTTTGCCCAAAAAGCGGCCGTCCGGGTCAGCGGGCGAACTCGGTGGCACGCGACTCCCGCACCACGGTGACGCGGATCTGCCCCGGGTAGGTCAGCTCGTCCTCGACCTGCTTGGCGATGTCGCGGGCGATCACCTGCGCCTGGATGTCGTCGACCGAGTCCGGCTTCACCATCACCCGGACCTCGCGGCCCGCCTGCATCGCGAACACCTTCTCCACGCCCTCGTGCTTGTCCCGGGCGATCTCCTCGAGCCGCTCCAGCCGCTTGACGTACGCCTCCAGCGACTCCCGCCGCGCGCCCGGACGGCTGCCGCTGACGGCGTCCGCGGCCTGCGTGAGCACCGCCTCCACCGTCCGCACCTCGACCTCGTTGTGGTGCGCCTCGATCGCGTGCACCACGTCCTCGGGCTCGCCGTACCGGCGGGCGATCTCCGCGCCGATCAGCGCGTGGCTGCCCTCGACCTCGTGGGTGAGCGCCTTGCCGATGTCGTGCAGCAGCGTGCCGCGCTTGGCGATGTCCACCGGCAGCCGCAGCTCGCCCGCCATGATCCCGGCGATGTGCGCCGACTCGATCAGGTGCTTGAGGACGTTCTGGCCGTAGGACGTCCGGTACCGCAGCCGGCCGAGCAGCGCGATCAGCTCCGGGTGCATGTCGGCGATGCCCACGTCGACGAGGGCGTCCTCGCCGGCCCGCACGCACAGCTGCTCGACGTCCCGCTTGCTGCGCTCGTAGACCTCCTCGATGCGCTGCGGGTGGATCCGCCCGTCCAGGACGAGCTTCTCCAGCGTCAGCCGCCCGACCTCGCGGCGCACGGGGTCGAAGCAGCTCAGCAGGACGGCCTCGGGGGTGTCGTCGATGATGAGGTTCACGCCGGTGGTCGTCTCGAACGCCCGGATGTTGCGGCCCTCGCGGCCGATGATGCGGCCCTTCATCTCGTCGCCGGGCAGGTGCAGGACCGACACGACCGACTCGGCGGTCTGCTCGCTCGCGATCCGCTGGATCGCCAGCGTGACGATCTTGCGGGCGCGCTTCTCGCCCTCCTGCCGCGCCGTGTTCTCGATCTCCCGGGTGATGGGGATGGCCTCGCGCTTGGCCTGGTTCTCGATGGACGCGACCAGCTCGGCCTTCGCCTGCTCGGCGGTGAGCCCCGCCGCCCGCTCCAGGACCAGCCGCCGCGCCTCCTCGACGCCGTCCAGCTCCCGCCCGCGCTCCTCGAGGGCCCGCTCGGTGACGGTGAGCCGGCCCGACCACGTCTCCAGCCGCCGCGCCTCGCCGTCCAGCCGCCGCTCCCGCTCGGCCAGCCGCGCCTCCCGGCGCTCGAGGTCCTCACGGAGGGCGCGCAGCTCGTCCCGGACGGCCGTGGCCTCCCGCTCGGTCGCCGCGCGGGACTCCGACTCGAGCCGCCGCGCCTCGCCCTCGGCCCGGTCCAGGAGCTCGCGGCCCTGCCGCTCGGCGTTCGTCCGGACCTCGTCGGCCTCGCTCCGCGCGAGCGCCAGCTCGGCCGCCGCCTTCCCCGACACGCCGGGGCGCCACAGGATCACGATGACGAGAGCGACCAGGGTCACCAGCAGCGCTGCACCCAGCAGGACGCTCTCCATGAGGCAGATCCTTCCTCGCCGTCGGGTCCCGTACGGAGTTCGAAACCCCTGCCTAGCGAGGATTTACTCGCGCCCTGCGGACGGCCGGGGACACGGCGACGCCATCACCGGGCCGCGCCACGCGCGTCCCGGAGATCCGGCCGAGTCCAGATCGGCGAACGTGTCCCTGATGCCTCTCAGCTGCTCGAACGTGTTCGGTCCTATGGCAATCCGCACTAGGCGGAGTAACTCCTCACTGCCGTAACGGTAAGCGGCATGGAGGTAATGAGCAAGCAAACACAGGGCATTCCGGACTAACCGCGCGCGAACGTGATGCCTTCCTTACCGGCCCGTGTCCCGCATCACCGCAGGCAGCGCCCCCACCCCTGCCGCCCAACCGCCCGAGGACCACCCCCAACGGAAACCGAACGCCCCTCGGATTCCCCCGCCACCCCACCTTTACGGTCCCACCGACTCCCCTCCCCCACGTCCGAAACCCCGCCCGAACACCCGAGGGGCGGGCGGCGGGGTCAGTCGAGGGGGAGGTCTTCCGGAGGGGCATCGGGGTCGTCGAGGTCGGTGCCTTCGGCGGCGAGGGCCTCCTTGACGACGCGGTAGGCGAGGCCGGGCGGGTAGCCCTTGCGGGCGAGCATGCCGACGAGGCGGCGCATCCGCTTGGCGGGGTCGACGCCGCGGGTGGCGGGGAGGCGGCGGGCGACGAGGGCGCGGGCGGTCTCCTCCTCGCGGGCGGGGTCGAGGGTCTCGACGGCGTCGTTGACGGTCTCGTCGGCGACGCCGCGGCGGCGCAGTTCGGCGGCGAGGGCGCGTTTGGCGAGGCCCCGGCCGGCGTGCCGGGACTGCACCCACGCCTGCGCGAACGCCTCGTCGTCGATGAGCCCGACGTCGGTGAACCGGGACAGGACGCGCTCGGCGACGTCGTCCGGGACGTCCTTGCGGCGGAGGGCGTCGGCGAGTTGCGCGCGGGTCCGCGGGGAGCCGGTGAGCAGCCGCAGGCAGATGTCGCGGGCCCGGGCCTCCGGGTCCCGCGCCTCGGCCGCCGGACGCGACGGGGCGTCGTCGTTCGGGTCGCCGTTCATGCCGCGGGAGCGGCGGCGCCACCGGGGAAGGTCCGGGCACCGGCGCGCCGGTGCCGGGTCAGGCGCCGCCGCCCTACATACGAGATCATCGCCTACTCTTCGTCAGGAGTCACCCATATCGCGGGATTCACCGTCAGGAATCACCGGCCTTGGCCTTGGCGGTCTTCTTGGCGGGCGGCGCCTTGACGGGCGCGGCGGCGGGGGCCGGGGGCGCCGCGGCGGCGTCCGCCGGGACGGGCTCGGCCTCCTTGTCGACCTTCGGGCCGATGCCGAGCTTCTCCTTGATCTTCTTCTCGATCCCGTCGGCCATGTCCGGGTTGGCCTTGAGGAAGTTGCGGGCGTTCTCCTTGCCCTGGCCCAGCTGGTCGCCGTCGTAGGTGTACCAGGCGCCGGACTTGCGGACGAACCCGTGCTCGACGCCGAGGTCGATCAGGCCGCCCTCGCGGCTGATGCCCTGGCCGTACAGCAGGTCGAAGTCGGCGACCCGGAAGGGCGGGGCCATCTTGTTCTTGACGACCTTGACCCGGACGCGGTTGCCGACGGCCTCGGTGCCGTCCTTGAGCGTCTCGATGCGGCGCACGTCCAGCCGGACGGACGCGTAGAACTTCAGCGCCCGGCCGCCGGTCGTGGTCTCCGGGGAGCCGAACATGACGCCGACCTTCTCGCGGAGCTGGTTGATGAAGATCGCGGTGGTCTTGGTCTGGTTGATCGCGCCGGTGAGCTTGCGCAGCGCCTGCGACATCAGGCGGGCCTGGAGACCGACGTGGCTGTCGCCCATCTCGCCCTCGATCTCGGCGCGCGGGACGAGCGCCGCGACGGAGTCGATGACGACGATGTCGATCGCGCCGGAGCGGATCAGCATGTCGGTGATCTCGAGGGCCTGCTCGCCGGTGTCGGGCTGGGAGACCAGCAGGGCGTCGATGTCGACGCCGAGATTCTTGGCGTACTCGGGGTCGAGGGCGTGCTCGGCGTCCACGAACGCGGCGATGCCGCCCTTCTTCTGGACGCTGGCCACGGCGTGCAGCGCGATCGAGGTCTTGCCGGAGCCCTCCGGCCCGTAGACCTCGACGACGCGGCCGCGGGGCAGCCCGCCGATGCCGAGCGCGATGTCGAGGGAGATCGCGCCGGTCGGGATCACCTCGACCGGCGCCCGGGCCTCCTCGCCCATCCGCATGACCGAGCCCTTGCCGAACTGCCGCTCGATCTGCGCGAGGGCGGTCTCGAGAGCCTTCTCCCTGTCGTTCGCTGCCATGAGATGTCCTTATTCGTCGTGACTGTCGGCTCTCTGGCCGCTGTTTGCGATGTCGAGGGCGACGTTACGGCGGGCCACCGACATTTTCGACCGCCCGGCGCGACTGTGGACGACGGCGCGGGCGGGGACCAGCTTACCGAACACTCGTTCGATCATCGTCCGGTGCGCCGTTTCGGTCGGAATCTCCGTGCGCGTCCGGGCCGCGTCCCCGTACGCTGGCTGCGTCCACGGAGGGGTATCCCATCATGACGCTGACCGTCCTCTTCTGCGTCGATCCGCTGCACCCCCGGCGCGTTGACCCCCACTTCACCCGCGAGGCCGCGGCCGTGCGGGACCACTACGGCGAGATCGCCCTCATCGACCACGACGCCGTGCGGCGCGGCGACGCCGCCGAGGCGGTGCGCCGGGTGCCGGAGGGCCTGGGCGCCGTCTGGTACCGGGGCTGGATGCTGTCGGCCGGCGAGTACGCGGCGCTGGCGGCCGCGCTGAAGGCGCGCGGGGCGGCGCTGCTGACGCACCCGGACGACTACCGGCGCGCCCACGAGCTGCCGGGGTGGCACGACACGTTCGCCGGGCTGACGCCGCACAGCGTGTGGCGGCCGCTGCCGCCGGGCGGCGACCCGGGCGGGGCGGCCGAGCTGGCGGAGCTGGTGCGGCCGCTGGGCCCCGGCCCCGGCATCGTGAAGGACTACGTGAAGTCGTGCAAGCACGAGTGGGACGAGGCGTGCTTCGTGCCCGACGTGCACAACGCCGCCCGGCTCCGCGACGTCGCCGTGAAGATGATCGCCCTGCGCGGCGACTTCCTCGCGGGCGGGCTGGTCGTGCGGGAGTTCGAGGAGTTCGTCGGCGCGGGCGAGGCCCGCGTGTGGTGGGTGGACGGCGAGCCGGTGCTGACGGGGCCGCATCCCGACAGCCCCGACGTGGAGCCCGTCCCGGACGTCGCGGACGTGGCGCCCGCCGTGCGGGCGCTCGGCTGCCGGTTCATCACCACCGACCTGGCGCGCCGGTCGGACGGCCGGTGGCGGGTGGTGGAGGTCGGCGACGGCCAGGTCAGCGACCTGCCCTCCACGGTGGACGCGATGGACCTGTTCGCCCACCTCCCGGTGCCCGATTAGTCCTTTGTTCCGTTCCAGCGGGAACCGGGCTCCGTTTCGCCGCGTCTCATTCCTTCAAAACCTCCGTCACGCCGAAGGGATGTGCTCTCCATGCCACCTCAGGAGCCCGCCCGCCGGCTCAGGTCCCGTGCCGTGAAGGTCGGGATGGTGAGCGCGCTCTCGGTGACCCTGGTCGCCTGCGGGTCGAAGTCGACGGTCGCCCGCTGCGTCGACCGCGACGATCCGGGCGGCCGCAAGGTGGTGTCCGACTCGTACTGCGACCGGGACGACATCGACGACGGCGGCTCGTACGGCTCGTACTACTGGTACTACGGCGGCAGCGTCCGGAACGGCTACGCGTCGGGCGGCTCGACGGTCCGGCCGAAGGGCACGATCAAGTCCAGGAACGGGACGACGCTGAGCCGGGGCGGGTTCGGCGGCCGCGGCGGCGGGGGCGGGGGCTGATCCGATGCGCCGCATGCGTTCGACGCCGCGGGACGGCTGGGCGGAGAAGGTCGAGTCGCACGGGCTGGCCTTCCACCGGACCGCGCACCCCGAGCACCTGAGCCGTCCCTACTGGGACGAGTCGGTGCACTACGTCTTCGACCTGGACGAGATCCTCGAGCTGGAGCGGGTCGTCGAGGAACTGCACGGCATGTGCCTGCAGGTGGTGGACCACGTGGTGTCCACCGGCCGCTACCACGTGCTGGGCATCCCCGAGTGGGTCGCGCCGCTGATCGAGGCGTCGTGGCGGCGCGGCGACCCGCACCTGTACGGGCGGTTCGACCTGCGTTACGACGGGCGGGGCCCCGCGAAGCTGCTGGAGTACAACGCCGACACCCCGACGGCGCTCGTCGAGAGCTCGGTCGTCCAGTGGTTCTGGCTCCAGGACGTCTATCCGGACGACGACCAGTGGAACTCGATCCACGAGCGTCTCGTCGCGCGCTGGAAGGACATCGCGCCGAGCCTCGACGGGGACCTGGCGCACTTCGCGTGGACGACGGACGACGAGAGCGGCGAGGAGGTCATGACGATCGCCTACATGCAGGAGACCGCCGAGGAGGCGGGGCTTGCGGGCACGGCGATCGCCATGGAGGACGTCGGCTGGGACGCGGCGCGCCGCCGGTTCGTCGATCTGGAGGAGCGGGAGATCCGGACGCTCTGCAAGCTGTACCCGTGGGAGTGGATCGTCGCGGAGCCGTTCGGCCGCAACATCCGGTTCGGGTCCACGTCCTGGATCGAGCCCATCTGGAAGATGGTGCTGTCGAACAAGGCGCTGCTGGTGCTGCTGTGGGAGCTGTTCCCCGATCACCCGAACCTGCTGCCGACGTATCTGAACACCCCGTCGAACCTGACGTCGTACGTGCAGAAGCCGCTGCTGGGCCGGGAGGGCGCGAGCATGCGGATCGTGACGCCGGACGGCGGCGAGCAGCGCACGCAGGGCGAGTACGGCGCGGAGGGGTTCGTGTTCCAGGAGTTCTGCGCGCTGCCGGACTTCGACGGCGAGCACCCGGTGCTGGGCGCGTGGGTCGTGCACGACGGGGCGGCCGGGATCGGCATCCGGGAGACGTCGGGGCTCATCACCGACGACACGTCGTCGTTCGTCCCGCACCGGGTCGTGGCCCCGGCGAAGACGTCGCCGGTGAAGGAGAGGACGTCCCTCCTGAAGAGGTGACGTGCCGAACCCGTGGCCTACCGGAGTCGCGAGGGGACGTCGAACGTGGCGACGACGGCCTGCCAGACCCGCTTGGCGGACTCGCCGTCGGCGAGCGCCTGCTCGATGGTGCGGCCGCCCAGGTCGGCGATGACGTAATCCTTGGCGACGCTCTCGGCGTAGCCCTTGCCGAACTGTTCGTTCATCCGTTCCCAGAAAACCGTGAGCCGCACGCCTCCCACGCTATCCGACGGCGCCGTCCGGTGATGCCCCGTCCGGTGACGCCCCGTCCGGTGATGCCCCGTCCAGGGAGTCGGCGACCTCGCCGGGGACGGCCGGTCCCGTGCCCTGCCGGTACTGGCGGTGCAGGCCGGTGAGGTACCGCTCGACGCCTTCGACGACGCGGGCGGTCCGGTAGGAGGGGAACACGTCGAACGCGTGCTGGCCGCCCCGCATCTCCGCGTACAGGACGGGCGCGCGGGAGACGGCGCGGAGCCGTTCGACGAACCGGCGGGCCTCGGGAACGGGGACGAGCGAGTCGTGGCTGCCGTGGACGACGAAGAAGGGCGGCGCGTCCTCGCGTATGTGGGTGACCGGTGACGCCTTGGCGTACGCGTCGCGGTTCTCCGCGAACGGCAGCTTCACGATCCACCGTTCCACGAGCCTGGTGGAGCCGAAGGGGACGGGCCAGGGGCCGGGCTCGCAGAAGTCGTACACGCCGTAGAAGGGGACGGCGCCCTGGACGGACGTGTCCGCGTCCTCGAAGCCGGGCTGGAAGTCGGGGTCGTTCGCGGTGAGCGCGACCATCGCGGCGAGGTGGCCCCCGGCGGAACCGCCGGTCACGCAGAGGAAGTCGGGATCGGCGCCGTAGTCCGCCGCGTGCTCGCGGTACCAGGCGAGGAACCGCTTCAGGTCGACGAGGTGGTCGGGCCAGGTGGCGCGGGGGCTGAGCCGGTAGTTGACGTTGAATCCCACCCAGCCTTGGACGGCCATGTGGTTGAGCAGGGGCAGACCTTGCTCGCGCTTGTCGCCGATGATCCATCCTCCGCCGTGGATCTGCATGAGCCCCGGGCGCAATGCCCCCTCGTCTCCCGCCTCCCCCCGGGCCGGTTCGGCGGCCGGCCGGTACACGTCGAGCTTCAGGCGGAGCCGTCCGTCCTCGTGGAAGGTGATGTTGCGTTGCACCCGCACTCCCCTGCGCGGGACGAGGCACAGCGGCGGGACGATCAGGTGGGAGCGCGGGTAGCGCGGCGCGGGCGCGGGGTCGAGCTTGAACGGGACGCCGCATTCCCGCAGGGTGACGGTGGTCCGGCGGGCGGCGGCGATGGTCCCGGCGAGGCCGGCGGCCCCGGCGGTGCCGAGGGCGAGGCCCGTCCAGCCGGCCCAGCCGTCCAGTCCGCCGTTCCACGCCGCGAGGACGAGCGCGGCGGCCTCGGCGGCGAGCAGGTGGGGCGCGAGCTCGATCGTCCACCAGCCTGCGAAGAAGCTCGGCGCGAGCAGCACGGGGTTCTTGCCGGGCCGGTGCGCGTTGACGGCGAGCAGGGCGAACAGGATCCCGAGGGCCAAAAGGGCGAAGGGCATGGCGGCTCCCTGAGGACGGTCGCCGCCCAGACTGCCCTGACAAGCGCTTGCTTACAATGTGACGCGCGCCACCCGCGTCCCGTTCTGTCGGACCCGCGAGGCAAGATGGCGCCATGGGCGGTGACGTGCTCGAACGCTTTTCCCCGGCGACGCGCGAGTGGTTCGCGGGGGCGTTCGCCGCGCCCACCGCCGCCCAGGCCGGCGCGTGGGACTCCGTCTCCGGCGGCGACAACACGCTCGTCGTGGCGCCGACCGGGTCCGGCAAGACGCTCGCCGCGTTCCTGTGGTCGCTCGACCGGCTCACCGCCGGTCCCCCACCGGGCGCCGACCCGCTGCGCCGCTGCCGCGTGCTGTACGTGTCGCCGCTGAAGGCCCTGGCCGTGGACGTCGAGCGCAACCTGCGCGCGCCGCTGACCGGCATCCGGCACGCCGCGCGCCGCCTCGGCCTCCCCGAACCGGACGTCCGGGTCGGGATGCGGTCGGGAGACACCCCGGCCGACGAGCGGCGGCGGCTGGCCGCCAAGCCGCCCGACATCCTGATCACCACGCCCGAGTCGCTGTTCCTGCTGCTCACCTCGCAGGCGCGCGAGTCGCTGCGCGGCGTCGAGACGGTCATCGTGGACGAGGTGCACGCGGTGGCGGGCACCAAGCGCGGCGCGCACCTGGCGCTGTCCCTGGAACGCCTGGACGCGCTGCTGGAGCGGCCCGCGCAGCGGATCGGGCTGTCGGCGACCGTCCGCCCCACCGACGAGATCGCGGCGTTCCTCGGCGGGACGCGGCCCGCGCGGGTCGTGCAGCCCCCGTCCGACAAGGTCTTCGACCTCGACATCGTCGTCCCCGTGGAGGACATGGGCGAGGTCGGGCAGTTCGTGGACGACTCGGGCGCCGCCGACCCGCGGCAGCGGAGCATCTGGCCGCACGTGGAGGATCGCCTCCTCGACCTGATCGAGGCGCACCGCTCGACGCTCGTCTTCGCCAACTCGCGGCGGCTCGCCGAACGGCTCTGCGGGCGGCTCAACGAGCTGGCGTACGAGCGCGCGACCGGCGAGGCGCTCCCCGAGAACCACTCCCCCGCCGAGGCGATGGCGCAGGCCGGGGCCGCGAAGGGCGCGCCCGGCGAGATCGCCCGCGCGCACCACGGGTCGGTGTCCAAGGAGGAGCGGGCCGCGATCGAGAACGCGCTGAAGGAGGGGCGGCTGCCCGCGGTCGTGGCGACGTCCAGCCTGGAGCTGGGCATCGACATGGGCGCGGTCGACCTGGTCGTCCAGGTCGAGTCGCCGCCGTCGGTGGCGAACGGGCTGCAGCGCGTCGGGCGGGCCGGGCACCAGGTCGGCGCGGTCTCCAAGGGCGTGATCTTCCCGAAGTACCGGGGCGACCTGGTGCAGACGGCCGTGGTCGCCGAGCGGATGCGCGGCGGCGAGATCGAGGAGCTGCGGTACCCGCGCAACCCCCTGGACGTCCTGGCGCAGCAGATCGTCGCGATGACGGCGATGGACGAGTGGCCGGTCGACGACCTGGAGGCGCTGGTCAAGCGGGCCGCGCCGTACGCGACGCTGCCGCGCTCGGCGCTCGAGGCGACCCTCGACATGCTCGCGGGCCGCTACCCGGGCGACGAGTTCGGCGAGCTGCGCCCCCGCCTCGTGTGGGACCGGGTGAACGGCACCCTCAACGCCCGTCCCGGCGCGCAGCGGCTCGCGGTGACCAGCGGCGGGACGATCCCCGACCGCGGCCTGTTCGGCGTGTTCCTCGTCGGCGAGAAGGCGTCGCGGGTCGGGGAGCTGGACGAGGAGATGGTGTACGAGTCGCGCGTCGGCGACGTGTTCGTGCTCGGCGCCAGCTCGTGGCGCATCGAGGACATCACGCCCGACCGGGTGCTGGTGTCGCCCGCGCCGGGGCAGCCGGGCAAGCTGCCGTTCTGGCACGGCGACGCGCTCGGCCGTCCCGCCGAGCTGGGCCGCGCGCTCGGCTCGTTCACCCGCGAGCTGTCCGGGCTGGCCGAGGACGACGCGCGCGGGCGGGTGACGGCCGCCGGGCTGGACGGGTTCGCCGCCGCGAACCTCGTGTCGTACCTCGCGGAGCAGCGGGAGTCGACCGGCCACGTGCCCGACGACCGGACGATGGTCGTGGAGCGGTTCCGCGACGAGCTGGGCGACTGGCGGATGGTGGTGCACTCGCCGCTGGGCGCGCGCGTCCACGCGCCGTGGGCCCTCGCCATCGCGGGGCGGCTGCGCGAGCGGTACGGGGTCGACGCGCAGGCCATGCACGCCGACGACGGCATCGTCATCCGCGTCCCCGACATGGAGGACCCGCCCGGCCTGGACGTCGCCGTGTTCGACCCCGACGACGTCGAGCGGATCGTCGTCGACGAGCTGGGCGGGTCGGCGCTGTTCGCGGCCCGGTTCCGGGAGTGCGCGGCGCGCTCGCTGCTGCTGCCCCGCAACCGGCCGGGCAAGCGGATGCCGCTGTGGCAGCAGCGGCAGCGGGCGGCGCAGCTGCTGTCGGTCGCGAGCAAGTACCCGTCGTTCCCGATCGTGCTGGAGACGATGCGGGAGTGCCTGCAGGACGTGTTCGACGTCCCGGGGTTCGTCCAGCTCATGCGGGACGTGTCGGGGCGGCGGGTCCGGCTCGTGGAGGTCGAGACGCCGCAGCCGTCCCCGTACGCGCGCTCGCTCCTCTTCCACTACGTCGGCGCGTTCATGTACGAGGGCGACTCGCCGCTCGCGGAGCGCCGCGCGCAGGCGCTCGCGCTCGACACCTCGCTGCTGGCGGAGCTGCTCGGCCAGGCCGACCTGCGCGAGCTGCTCGACCCGGAGGTCGTCGCCGACACCGAACGCGAGCTGCAGCGCCTCGCCGAGGACCGGCGCGCCCGCGACCTGGAGGGCGTCGCCGACCTGCTGCGCGCGCTCGGCCCGCTGACGACGGCCGAGGTCGCCGACCGCTCCCTCGGGACGGAGTCGGCGCACTGGCTCGCGGAGCTGGAGGCGACCCGGCGGGCGATCCGGGTGCGCGTCGCGGGGGCCGAGCACTGGGCCGCGATCGAGGACGCCGGGCGGCTCCGCGACGCGCTCGGCGCGCCGCTGCCCGTCGGGCTCCCGGAGGCGTTCCTGGAGCCGGTGGACGACCCCCTCGGCGACCTGGTCTCCCGGTACGCGCGGACGCACGGCCCGTTCCGGGCGGCCGACGCCGCGACGCGGTTCGGGCTCGGCCCGGCCGTGGTCGTGGAGACGCTGCGGCGGCTCGCCGCCGCCGGCCGCGTCGCGGAGGGCGAGTTCCTGCCGGTCGAGGCGGTGTCGGGGCCGCTGACGAACGAGTGGTGCGACGCCGGGGTGCTGCGGACGCTGCGGCGCCGCTCCCTCGCGCGGCTGCGCGCGGAGGTCGAGCCGTCCCCGCCCGAGGCGCTCGGGAGGTTCCTGCCCGCGTGGCACGGCGTGACCGGCGGGTCGCGGCTGCGCGGCGTCGACGCGCTCGTCCAGGCGATCGAGCAGCTGCAGGGCGCGGCCGTCCCGGCGTCCGCGCTGGAGACGCTGGTCCTGCCGTCGCGGGTGCCCGGCTACTCCCCCGCCATGCTGGACGAGCTGACGTCGGCGGGCGAGGTCGTCTGGGCCGGGCAGGGCGGCCTGCCCGGCGGGGACGGCTGGATCGCGCTGTACCTGGCCGACACGGCGCCGCTGCTCATGCCGGAGCCGGCCGAGATCACCGTCACGCCGGTGCACGAGGCGGTGCTGGCGGCGCTCGGCGACGGCGGCGCGCTGTTCTTCCGCACGCTGTCCGACCGCGTGAACCGGGACGTCACCGCCGCCGACGCCGACCTGGTCACCGCCGTCTGGGACCTCGTGTGGGCGGGGGTCCTCACCAACGACACGCTGGCCCCGCTGCGCGCCGCGCTCGGGTCGGGGCGGCCGACGCACCGGTCGCGGCCGTCGCGGCGGGGCCGTCCGGTGCTCCCGTCGCGGACCGGCCCGCCGGCGGTCGCGGGCCGCTGGTGGCCGCTGCCGGAGCGGGAGGGCGCCGCGACGCTGCGGTCGACCGCGCTGGCGGAGGCGCTGCTGGAGCGGTACGGCATCGTCATCCGGGGCGCGGTGGCGGCGGAGCGGACGCCCGGCGGGTTCGCCGGCGTCTACCCGGTGCTGCGCGCGTTCGAGGAGAGCGGGCGGTGCCGCCGGGGCTACTTCGTGGAGGGGCTCGGCGCCGCGCAGTTCGCGCTGCCGGGCGCCGTCGACCGGCTCCGCGCGCTGCGCCCCGCCGCCCCCGCCGCGCCGGACGACCTGTCCGCGCTGTGGGAGACGCCCGCCCCGCCTCCGGGTGCCCGGCGGGAGCGGGCCGACCGGGCGCTCGTCCTGGCCGCCGCCGATCCCGCCAACCCGTACGGCGCCGCGCTGCCGTGGCCGCCGCGCGACGACGAGGCGATCAGCGGGCACAAGCCGGGCCGCAAGGCCGGGGCGCTGGTCGTGCTGGTCGAGGGCCGGCTGGTCCTCTACGTGGAGCGCGGCGGGCGCACGCTGCTGACCTGGGACGACGACGCCGCGGTCCTGCAACCGGCGGTGGACGCGCTGGCGCTCGCCGTCCGGGAGGGCGCGCTCGGCAAGCTCACCGTGGAGCGGGCGGACGGCGCCGCGATCGCCGGGTCGCCGCTCGCCGCCGCGCTGGAGTCGGCGGGTTTCCACCCGACGCCGAAGGGCCTGCGGTTGCGCGCCTGACCCGCCGTCTCCCGGGGCGGGCGGAGCGCCACCGCCACGGCGGCGGCGCACACCAGGACGCCGAGCAGCGAGAGCGGCGGCAGCGTGCTGCCGAACAGCGCCCAGCCGCCGATCATCGTGGTGGGCGGCGTCAGGTAGAGCAGTGCCGACACCCGCGCCACGCCCGTCCGGCGGACGTTGACCCAGTACAGGCCGTAGCCGCCGAACATCGCGAGCACCACCAGCACGGCGATGGCGGCCCAGAAGCCCGGCTCGGCGGGCGGGACGAGCGCGCCTTCGGCCGCCGCGAGGCCCGAGAACAGGACGGCGCTCACCGCGGCCTGGACGGTCAGCGCCTCCATCACGCCGACGGCCGGGCGGGCGCGGCGCTCGACGAGGGTGGCGGCGACGAGGCTCAGCATCGCGCCGAACGGCAGGAGGTACGCCCAGGCGGGGGCGCCGCCGCCCAGTTCCCCGCCGACCACGAGGGCGACGCCGCCGAGGCCGCCGACGAATCCGGCGAGCTGCCGCCGGCCGATCGACTCGCCGAGCAGCGGGACGGCCAGGGCGACGGCGACGAGCGGCTGCAACGCGGCGACCAGGCTGCTGACGCCCGCGTCGACCCCCTGCTGGGACGCCTCGAAGACGCCGTAGAGGTAGCCGCCCTGCCCGAGGAGGCCGATCAGCACGTGCAGGGCGAGGTCGCGGCGCGGGATGCGCGGCCGCCGCCAGGCGAACCACAGCGCGAGGAGGGGCAGTGCGGTGATGAACCGCCAGGCCAGCAGGGTGCTCGCGGGCGCGCTCTGGGCGCCGAGCTCGGCGCCGATGAAGCCCGAGCTCCACAGGACGACGAATCCGGCGCCGAGCAGGGCGTCCGTGCGGTGCGGTGCCATGCGGGTCCTCCCGGACGATCGAGGTATACATACCGGTATAGCTACACACTACCCATACCGGTGGGTATACTCGTGGTGTACGCGATCCGAAGGAGCCGCCGCGATGCCCGCCACCGCCCAGGACCGTCCGCTGACGCCCGCCGCCCGCCGGGTCCTCCGGGTCGCGAGCGACCTGTTCTACGAGCGCGGCATCACCGCCGTCGGGATGGAGCTCGTCGCCGCCGAGGCCGGGGTGACGAAGAAGACCGTCTACGACCGGTTCGGCTCGAAGGACGCGCTCGTCATGGCGTACCTGCGCGGCCGGGACGAGCGCTGGCGCGCCTTCGTGGACGAGCGGCTCGCGGCCGTCGCCGACCCGCGCGAACGCGTCCTCGCCTCGTTCGACGTCCTGGGCGAGTGGCTCGCCGCCGGGGCGGGGCGCGGCTGCTCGATGGTCAACGCCTGCGCCGAGCTGCCCGACCCGTCCCACCCGGTGCACGGGCTGGCCGCCGAGCAGAAGGCGTGGACCCGCGAGCTGTACGCCCGGCTCGTCCGGGCCCTCCCCGGGGAGGACGCCGCGGGCGCGCTCGCCGGGCAGCTCGCGATCGTCCACGAGGGCGCGAACGTCGCCTACAGCGTCGGCGGCGTGCGGGATGCGGCCGCGCTCGCGCGCGCCGCGGCGGACGCGATCCTTTCCCGCCGGAACCCTCCTACGCGGGAAGTCTGATGGCCGATTCCTCCTTCCGACGGATACCCCGGGGCCCTTTCTCTGGGATGATGAAGGGGTACGGGGTTGCGGGGAGTCGGGGAAGGGCTCGCCGCGGAACGGGGAATCGCATGACATCTACCGCTCGGAGGGCCGCCGCGCTGCGGCGCAGGCGCCAGATCATCAGCCAGACCGTCATCGACCGCGCGCTGAACGACCCGCGGCGCCACGAGGAACCGGCCGACGCGCCGGTCGCCACGGCCAAGTAGCGGCGCGCCCGCGCGGCACGCCGCGCGCACCGATGCGCACGAACGCCCCCGCCGATCGTCCGGCGGGGGCGCCGACGTCTCCGGGGACGGCGCGGCGCCCGGTCAGTCCCCGGCCTCGGCGGAGAACACGTCGTCGCGGGCCCGCTCCAGGGCCGCGTACACGGCCCCGCGCAGCACCGGGTTGCCCTCCACCTCGGTCACCGCGACCGTCGGACGGGTCGGGCTGAGCCGGCCCACCGCCCGCTCGATGCGCGCGGCCAGCGGCGCGCCGCCCGCCGACCCGAGATACCCGGACAGCACGACCAGGCCGGGGTCGAGCACGATGTTCACCGACGTGACGCCGTAGGAGATGCGGACGGCCAGCTCGTCCAGGAACCGCCCGCCGCGGTCCTCGTCGGCGACCGCGGCGCGCACGCACTCCAGGGCGGTCGGCTCGGTGAGGCCGTGCTCGTGCGCCAGCGCCCGGACCGCGTCCGCGCCGACGAGCGACCCGTAGCCGCCGGCGAGGGCCGCCGTGCCCCAGGTGTTCGACTCGGTGACGCCCTCGCCCTCCACGCGGCGCGCCGCCCCGAGCGGGAGCGGCGCCCCGGGGACCGGCAGGTAGCCGATCTCGCCCGCGCCCCCGGACCGGCCGCGGTGCAGCCGCCCGCCCAGCATCACCGACAGGCCCATGCCGCGGTCGAACCACATGAGCGCGAAGTCGTCCGCGTCGCGCGCGGCCCCGTACGCGCGCTCGGCCAGCGCGGCGAGGTTGACGTCGTTCTCGATCGTCACCGGGCGGCGCAGGTCGGTGCGCAGCGCCGCGAGGACGCCCTCGTGCCACGACGGCAGGTCGAAGGAGAACTGGACGTCGCCGGAGCGGGGATCGACGACGCCGGGGGTGCCGATGACGAACGCGTTCAGCCGTCCGAGGGCCACCTTCGCCGACCGGCACGCCTTCACCACGGCACTATGTACGGTTTTGACCGGATCGTCCGCCCCGTTCGGGTCAACGGTAACCTGGGCCACCATCCGGCCGGTGATGTCGGCGACGCCCGCGGTGACCCCGTCCGGTCCCACCTCGAGGCCCGCGACGTAGGCGCTCGACGGCACCACGGCGTACAGGGCGGCGTTCGGGCCGCGCCCCCCGGCCTGCTCCCCGACCACCGCCACCAGTCCCCGCTCCTCGAGCCTGGACAGCAGTTGGGAGGCGGTGACCTTCGACAGCCCGGTGTGCTCGCCGATCTGCGCGCGGGTCAGCGGCCCCTGCTCCACGAGCAGGTCCAGCGCCGCGCGGTCGTTCAGCTCACGCAGCAGCCGCGGCGTTCCCGGGCGTCTGGCCATGCTTGGCACCCCTCGATGTCTCAATCCGCTAACGGGCGGTTTTGTTTAGGAAAGTTTCTTGTTAGTTTACGCGCAAGCGCCGACCGGCCCCTACCCGGGACCGGTGGACGCGCAGAGCGCCGAGCGGCGAGCAGGGCGCCCGCGAACCATGCGACTGCGAGCGGGGCATGACCGGACCTTAAAGGGTCCGGGTGCCCGGCTCACACCGCAGGCCACAAGGCCGCGCGAGGCGATGCCGGAAAGGATCCCCCCAGTGAAGTACATCAAGATGGCGGCCGCGGCGGCCGCGATCGCCCTGGCCGCATCGGCCTGCGGCGGCGACGGCGGCGACGGCGGGAGCGACGAGGTCCCGGCCGAGCTCGAGGTCTGGATGATGGGCGAGGGCACGCCCGAGCAGACGAAGTTCCTGGACGGCGTCGAGGCCGAGTTCAAGAAGACCCACCCCGACACCGACGTCAAGATCAAGTACGTCCCGTGGCCGCAGGTCGCCACGCAGTTCCAGAAGGCCGCCGCGAGCGGCGAGGGCCCGGACGTCACCGAGCTCGGCAACACCGACGTCCAGTCCCACATCGAACAGGGCAACCTCGCCGACATCAGCGACCTGTTCGGCGACTGGGCCGACGGCAAGACCCTGAACAAGACCGCGCTGGAGAACGACCAGGCGGACGGCAAGACCTACGCGGTGCCGTGGTACGGCGGCGTCCGGGGCGTCTGGTACCGGACGGACTGGTTCGAGGAGCTCGACATCACCGCGCCCAAGAACTGGGCCGAGCTGTCCGCCGCCGCCAAGAAGGTCGAGGAGGAGAAGGACGTCCCCGGCATCGGCGTCGCGAGCGACCACACGAACGCGATCATCAGCTTCGTCTGGGGCAACAGCGGCGAGGTCGCGACCCTGGAGGGCGAGAAGTGGACCGGCAAGCTCGACCAGCCGCAGGCGGTCGAGGCCGCCGAGTACTACGCGAGCCTCGACGACTCCGGTAAGTACGTCGGCAAGAACGAGCTGGAGGGCCCGCAGCGCGACTTCGCGCTCGGCAAGCTCGGCATGTACTTCGACGGCAGCTGGGCGCTGAAGCAGCTCAAGGAGATCGCGCCCGACAACGCCGACAAGTGGGCCGTCTTCCCGATCCCGGCCAAGAGCGGCGGCAACGCCCCGGTCATGGCGGGCGGCTCGGACGTCGCCGTCTGGCGCGACACCGCGAACAAGAAGGTCTCGTTCGACTACATCAAGGTCCTGAACAACGCGAAGAACGCCAAGGCGTGGGCCGACTACAGCGGCTTCTCGTCCATGCGCTCGGACGTGTCGTTCTCCGACCCGAAGCTCGCCGTCTTCACCGACATCGCCAAGAACACCAAGTTCCCGCCGATGACCGCCGGCTGGGCCGAGTTCGAGCAGGCCAAGAAGGTGCTGCCGAACACGATGAAGGCGATCATGCAGGGCGGCGCCGCCGCGGCCGAGATGAAGAAGGCCAACGAGCAGGCCAACACGCTGCTCAACCCGTGACACCGGGGCTCCCCGCCGCCGCGCGCCCGGGCACCGTGCGCCCGGCGCCGCGGCGGCGGGGGGCCGCGCTCCGGGCGCGCCCGTCCCGCGCCCGCGAGGCTCCCTCCGGACGACGCACGGCCGCCCGTCCCTCCTGAACGGAACCGCCCATGCTCGACACCGCTCCCGCGGTGCGCAAACCGCCCGGCCGCAGATCCGCCGGCCGCACGCGCCCGCGCCGCCGGCCCCGCTTCGGGCCGTACCTGCTGATCGCGCCCACCGTGGTCGTGATCGCCCTGCTGATGTTCTGGCCGATGATCCAGATCGGGATCATGTCGTTCCAGAAGGTCGGCAACCGCCAGCTGCGCGGCGAGCCGGCCGAATCGGTCGGGCTCCAGAACTTCAAGGACGTCCTCGGGGACCCGTTCTTCTGGACGACCTTCCGGCACACGGTGCTGTTCGCCGTCGTGGCCGTCACGCTGACCATGGTGATCGGGACCCTGGTGGGGCTCCTGCTCAACAAGCTCGGCAAGAAGATGTCGAACCTCGTCGCGAGCGGCGTGATGATCGCCTGGGCGACCCCGCCGGTCACCGCGGCGATCATCTTCACCTGGCTGTTCGGCACGACCGGCGGCCTGGTCAACTGGACCCTGGACCTGCTCCCCGACTTCCTCGTCGGGGGCGACTGGCTCGGCTACAACTGGTTCTCCAAGCCGCTGCCCACCTACACCGTCCTCACCATCTGCGTGGTGTGGCAGGCGTGCCCGTTCGTGGCCGTGTCCGTGCTCGCCGGGCTCAAGAGCGTCCCGCGCGAGCTGTACGAGGCCGCCCGCGTCGACGGCTCCGGCGCGTGGCGGACGTTCTGGAGCATCACCTACCCGATGCTCAAGCCGATCTTCCTGGTCGTGCTGGTCATGTCGATCATCTGGGACTTCAAGGTGTTCACCCAGCTGTTCATCATGGCCGGGATGGCCAACCGGGACGCCTTCAACCTCTCGCTGTACGCGTACTCGGAGGCGTTCGGCTCGATGAATCCGAAGCTCGGCGACGGCTCGGCGATCGCGCTGGTGCTGACGCTGATCCTGCTCATCGTCACGGCCCTGTACGTGCGGGTCATGGTGCGTCAGGGGGAGACACGATGACCGCGCCGCTCAATGCGCCGGCCCTCCGCAAGCGCGGCACCGCGGGGGCTTCCGCGCATGCCGGCCGGCCCCGCCGCAAGAAGCTGCTGTCGAAGATCACCTGGAACGGCATCGGCGTGGTGGTGTTCGTCCTGGCGGTCTTCCCGGTGTTCTGGATGGCGTCCACCGCGTTCAAGCCGAACGGGGACATCTTCAGCTCGACGCCGAAGCCGCTGCCGACCGACCCGACGCTGGAGCACTTCGACGTCATCGTCAACGGCTCCGTCGCCGAGGTGTCGTTCTGGAAGTACTTCTCCAACAGCGCGCTCCTCGCGCTCGGCACCGTCCTGGTGTCCGGGCTGCTGGCGCTGCTGGCCGCCACCGCCGTCGCGCGGTTCCGCTTCCGGTTCCGCACGACCTTCCTGGTGATGCTGCTGATCGTCCAGATGGTCCCGCTGGAGGCCCTGGTCATCCCGCTGTTCCTGGACCTCAAGCAGCTCAACATGCTGAACAGCATGTGGGGCCTGCTCGTCGTCTACATCGGGTTCGCGGTGCCGTTCGCGATCTGGATGCTGCGCGGCTTCGTCGCGGCGGTGCCGCGCGAGCTGGAGGAGGCCGCGGCCATCGACGGCGCCGGACCGGTCCGGACGTTCTTCACGGTCATGCTCCCGCTCGTCGCGCCCGGCCTGGTCGCGACCAGCATCTTCTCGTTCATCACCGCGTGGAACGAGTTCATCTTCGCTTTCACTTTCCTGGACGACCAGGACAAGTACACCCTGCCGATCATGCTGCAGTTCTTCTTCGGCCGCAGCGGCAACTCCTGGGGGCCCATCATGGCGGCGTCGACGCTGCTCACGATTCCCGTCATCATCTTCTTCCTGATCGTCCAGCGCCGCATGGTGACCGGGCTGACCGCCGGGGCGGTGAAGGGGTGACGACCGACGACATCGCCACCACCGGGGAGATCACCCGGCTCGCGCGGGCGGCGCTCTCCCCGTCCTTCCCCGGGGCCACCGCGCCGGACTGGCTGCTGGACGAGCTGGAGCGGGGGCTCGGCGGGGTCACCCTGTTCGCCCTCACCGGCAACGTGCCGAGCCCCGAGTCGCTGGCCGCGCTCACCGCGCGGATGCGCTCCGCCGGCGCCCCGCTGGTCAGCATCGACGAGGAGGGCGGGGACGTCACCCGGCTCGGCGGGCACGCCACCGGCAGCCCGTACCCGGGCAACGCCGCGCTCGGCGCCGTCGACGACCCGGAGCTGACCCGCCGCGTCTACCGGTCGATGGGGGCCGAGCTGGCCGAGGTCGGCGTCAACCTCAACTTCGCGCCGTCCGTGGACGTCAACACCGCCGACGACAACCCGGTGATCGGCACCCGCTCGTTCGGGTCGGACGCCGCGCTGGTCGCGCGGCACGCCGCCGCGGCCGTCCTCGGGACGCAGGAGGCGGGCGTCGCCGCGTGCGCCAAGCACTTCCCCGGGCACGGCGCGACCGTCGTCGACTCCCACCTGACGATCCCGCTGGTGGACGCCGACCTCGCGCTACTGGACCGCCGCGAGCTGGTCCCGTTCCGGGCCGCGATCGGCGCCGGCGCCCGCGCGGTGATGACCGGGCACCTCAACGTTCCCGACATCACCGAGGGGCTCCCCGCCACCCTGTCCCCCGCCGCGATCACCGGCCTGCTGCGCGAGCGGCTCGGCTACGACGGCGTGATCGTCACCGACGCGCTCGACATGCGGGGCGCGAGCGGCGCGATCGGCATCCCCGAGGCGTCCGTGCGGGCCCTCATCGCGGGCGCCGACCTGCTGTGCCTCGGGCCGAACGAGCACGCCGACACGCTGCGCGCGACGCTCGCGGCCGTCGAGGCGGCCGTCCGGGACGGGCGGCTGTCGCCGCACCGGCTGCAGGACGCCGCGGACCGCACCGACGCCCTGCGCCGGTGGCTGTCCGGCGAGGTCCCCGCGGCGCCCGACCGGGACGCCGGGCTGGAGGGCGCGCGCCGCGCCGTGCAGGTCTCGGGAGCGCTCCCAGGCTGGAACGGGACGCCGCCGCTGGTCGTCGAGGTCGAGTCGTCCGGCAACATCGCGGTCGGTCCGACGCCGTGGGGTCTGCACCCGTGGGCGCCCGACGCCGTCCGGGCCGGCGGGGAGGACGGGGACGCGGACCGCGTCCTGGACCGTGCCAAGGGACGCGGACTCGTCGTCGTCCTGCGGGACGCGCACCGGCACGCGGCCCAGCGGTCGCTGGCGACCGCGCTGCTGACCGCGCGTCCCGACACCGTCGTCGTCGAGATGGGCCTGCCGGTCTGGCGGCCGGGATCGGCCGTCTACATGGCGACCTACGGCGCCGCCGCCGCCAACGCGCAGGCCGCCGCCGAACTGCTCGGGCTCGTCCCCGCCCCCGGCGGGACGGCCTGACCTGCTGCCTCGGGCGCCGGGCGCGGCTCCCGGGGGGTTCCACCCGCGGCGCGTCCACCGGACAAAGGCCCGGTTCCGGTGGACGCGCCGCGCGGCGTTCCCGCGCCGATCGTGCGGCGGCCGTCCGGCGGGCGCCCGACCAGTCCGGCCGGCGAGGGATAATACGTGCATGCGATTGTCCGCCCGGGTCGACTACGCGCTGCGTGCCGCCGCGGAGCTGGCCGTGGCCGGGAGTCATCCCGTGACCGCGGTGCAGCTCGCCGAGGCCCAGCAGATCCCGCCCAAGTTCCTCGAGAACATCCTCGGCCAGCTCCGGCGTTCCGGCCTCGTCCGGAGCCAGCGCGGCCCGGAGGGCGGCTACTGGCTGGCCCGGCCCGCCGAGCGGATCTCGCTCGCCGACATCATCCGGGCGATCGACGGGCCGCTGCTGGGCGTGCGCGGCGAGCGTCCCGAGCACGTCGGGTACGAGGGCCCCGCGCGGTCCCTGCAGGAGGTGTGGATCGCGCTGCGCGCGAGCGAGCGCGCCATCCTGGAGCGGGTCACCCTCGCGCACATCGCCGAGGGCAAGCTCCCCGAGTCCGTCCGCGTCCTCACCGAGGACCCGTCGGCCTGGGAGAGCGGATCCCTCATCTAGCACCGGGAGGGTGACGTGCCGGAGGGGGACGTCGTCCGGCTCGCGGCCCGGCGCCTGCACGAGGCGCTCGCCGGGCGGCCGCTGACGCGTTCGGACTTCCGCGTCCCCCGGTTCGCCACCGCCGACCTGCGCGGCCGGACGGTCCTGGAGGTCGTGTCGCGCGGCAAGCACCTGCTGATCCGGGTGGAGGGCGGCGTGACCGTCCACACGCACCTGCTGATGGAGGGACGCTGGCAGGTGCGGCGCGCGGGGCCCATCCCCCGCGACCACCGGGTGCGGCTCGTGCTCGCCAACGCCGAATGGCAGGCGGTCGGCAGCTCGCTCGGCCTGGTGGAGCTGCTGCGCACCGCCGAGGAGGACCGCGCCGTCGGGCATCTCGGCCCGGACCTGCTCGACCCCGCGTGGGGTCCCGAACTCGCGGCCGAGGCCGCCGCGCGGCTCGCCGCCCGTCCCGACCGGGCCGTCGGCGAGGCCGTCCTCGACCAGACGCTGGTGGCCGGCATCGGCAACGTCTACAAGGCCGAGGTCCTGTTCCTGCGCGGCGCGAACCCCTGGACGCCCGTCCGGGACGTGCCCGACCTGACCGGGCTCGTGGAGCTCGCCCACCGGCTGCTGGACGCCAACAAGGACCGCCACGGCCACATCACGACCGGCGACCTGCGGCGCGGCCACGAGCACTGGGTCTACGGACGGGCGGGACGCCCCTGCCGCCGCTGCGGCACCCCGGTGCGCCGCGCCGGGCAGGCGTCCGACGTCGGCGAGCGCGTCGCCTTCTCGTGCCCGCGCTGCCAGCCCGCGACGTCCTGAGCCGGCGGTCGGCGCCCGCCCGGCACGCCCGGGAGGCCGGGCGGGTCGCCGCCTGACGCGGGTCGCCGGATCCTGCGCCCGCGAGATCCATCATCGAACCGGCCTGTATCCAAGTCAATTCTCGGGTTTCCTTAGGCACATCCGAGCTCTAGCTTGGATCCATGACCCTGGACGATCTGCGCGTCTTCGTCGCCGTCTGCGAGGCGGGCAACCTCAGCGCCGTCGCCCGCGACCTGGCGTGCAGCCAGTCCGCGGTGAGCCAGCACGTGCGGCGGCTGGAGCGGGAGACGGGCCTGGTGCTGCTGGAGCGGCGGCCGCGCGGCGTCGTGCCCACCCGCGCCGGGCGCGTTCTGCGGCGGGCCGCCGCCGACGGCCTCGCCGGGCTCGACTCCGCCCTGCGCCTCCTGGACGACCTGCGCCGCGGCGTCGGCGGCACCGTGCGGGTCGCGACCGGCGCCACGACCGTCCGGCACTTCATGGCGGGCGGCGTCGCGGCGTTCCGCGCCCGCCACCCCGAGGTCGCCCTGCAGTTCGAGACCGCCGGATCGAGCCGCCGCTGCCTCGAGGCCGTCCGCTCGCACAACGCCGACCTCGCGTGGGTGACGATCGGCCCGCCGCTCGACGGCGTCGAGCAGCGCGCGTCCCGCGAGCTGCCGTGGGCGCTGGCCGTCCGCGCCGACGACCCGCTCGCGTCCCGGACGTCCGTCGCGCTCCCCGACCTCGCGGACATCCGGCACATCGAGCTGCCCGAGCACTCCACGTCCCGCGTCCACCTGGAGATGCACCTGGAGCGGCACGGGCTGCGGCTGGCGTCCACGACGAGCGTCGCCGACTGGGACACCGCGCTGCTGCTGGCCGAACTCGGCCTCGGCCACGCGATCCTGCCCGCGCTCCCCGGCTGGGGCGACGGCTCCGGCGACGTCCGGCTGATCCCGATTCCGGACCTGCCGCCGCTCACCGCCGGCTGGGCCGCCCGCGACTGGGACGCGCTGAGCCCCCTCGCCGTCGAGTTCGCCGAGACCGTCCTGGAGCGGCTCAGCCCTCGGTGACGTCGCCGCCGGCGACGATCAGCCGCGCCTGCGGACCCTGGGGGCACTCGGAGTCGTCCCCCTTCGGCGTCACCCGCAGCCGCTTCTCGATGACCGCCTCGCCTCGACCGTCCCGCAACGCGATCCGGACCTCGACCGGTTCGCCCGGCAGCCCCTCGACCTGCGCGAACCCGGTCTTCCCGCCGTCCGGCGACGCCGAAGCGCTGCACACGGCGTCGGGCCCCTCCCCGTCGCAGCCCTGTGGGACGCTCGTCGTGGACGGCCCGAGTTCGATCCCCGGCGTCCTGCAGACCCCGTCCCAGCACACCTGCAGCGAGGCCGACTCGATCCGCGCCGCGTCCGGGGGCCGCACCTCCACCCGGACCCCCTGCGGGACCAGTTCCAGCGTGCAGAACGTCTCGCCGCCGCAACCGGCGCCCGTCACGAACAGTGCCGCACCGGTCATGAGGGAACCCACGATCGTCCCCGTCGCTCGAACGCCCATGGACCATGATGACCACGAAACGCCCGAGCACAAGCCCGCCGACGACACCGAGGCCCCGGTCCGTGGGACCGGGGCCTCGGTGTTCACAGGACCACCCGCGCGCCCGGATCGCGGCGGCGCGCCGGCGGGCGAGGTCGGGGATCAGGTCTGCGCCTGGAACATCCAGTGCTGCTTCTCGAGCTCGTGAGTGATGCCGATGAGCAGGTCCTGGGTGACCGGGTCCGGCTCGTCGGTCTCCGCGATGCGCTCCCGGAAACGGCCGATGATCTGGGCGAGCACGTCGGTGACCGCGCTGACGACCTTGTCGTCGGCGAGGTAACCGGCCTCGAGCTGCGGAAGCTCGCTGCGGTCGGCGACCGTGCGGGCGCGGCCGTCGGGGTTCACCCCGATCGCCACGGCGCGCTCGGCCACGTCGTCCTGGCTCTGCCGGGCGAGGTCGACGACCTCGTCCAGGTGCTCGTGCACGACCTTGAAGTTGCGGCCGATCAGGTTCCAGTGCGCCTGCTTGGCGACCAGCGCGAGGTCGATGAGGTCGACGAGGGCGCCCTGCAATGCGTTCCCAGCGACCTTCTGGGCCGATTCGGTGAGCGGGCTCTTGATGGCCGCCATTGTGGGCTCCTTCCGCGTCGTTACGGTTGTCCGTTACAACCGGGAAGAATCCCCTGGTATGCCGCGCCCAACCGTGAGACCGCGCACACCCGCGGCCCCGGTCACCGGTGGGCCGGCGACGGCGGGCGACGCCCGCCGGTCAGGCGCGTCTTCGCAGGGGACGCCCCTCCACGTCCCCGTCGGAGCAAGGCCGCCTGACCACCGGCCTCCGCTCCGCTGCGCTACGTTCCGGGCGCCGCTCAGGCGGCGACCATGTCCGCGCGCAGTTCGCCGGTGATCTCCTCCGGGGTCTCCGGAATGCTCTCCGCGGGGATGCGCTCGTGCTCGGGCGCACCCGCCATGACGGGCTCGTGCTGCAGCTCGGCGAGGGCGAGCTGATCCGCGACGTCCCTCAGCACGTGCGACAGCGGTACCCCGAGCGCCTTGCAGATCGAGGAGAGCAGCTCCGAGGAGGCCTCCTTCTGCCCTCGTTCCACCTCGGAGAGATAGCCGAGGGAAACCCGCGCCGCCGCGGACACCTCACGGAGGGTGCGTCCCTGGCGCAGCCGCAGCTGCCGCAGTACGTCACCGAGCAGCTGGCGAAGCAGGACCATCGTCTCGCTCCCTCCCTCAGTTCGGACCATCTGCCAGTTCCACCGTACCTGGCTTGACGGTGACCATGGCAGACCGTTGATTTCGTGTTCGCTCGCAACGTAACGCTGTAATCAGCCCGACTCTTCCCGATCTTCCTGGACGAACGCGGCCCCGGCGTCCGCGCCGAGCCCCAGCAGAGCACGTCTGAGCTGGTCAAGTGCGTGAACGACGGTCATCCTGCGGATGACGTCGCGGGTCTCGGGACCGGTCCCAGGCACGGGGAGTTTCGGTCGGGTCACGATGCGCGTATTTCCGGGTCCGGCCACGCCGATATAGACCGTTCCCACGGGACGGCCGTCCTGCGGCTCCGGTCCGGCGACTCCGGTGACCGCGAGCCCGTACGTCGCGCCGAGCCGGTCCCGGACGCCCGCCGCCATCGCCGCCGCGACGTCCGGGTGGACGGCGCCGTGCTCGGCGAGCAGGTCCGCGGGGACGCCCAGCAGGTCGCGCTTGAGGTCGGTCGCGTACGCGACCACGCCGCCCGCGAACGTCGTGGACGCCCCTGGCATCGCGGTCAGCTCCGCGCCGATCAGCCCGCCGGTCAGCGACTCGGCCGCCGCGACCGTCGCGGACCGCTGCGTCAGGAGCCGGTGCACGACCCGGTCGAGCGACTCGTCCTCCACGCCGTAGACGGCGGCGCCGAGCAGCTCGCGGATCCGCTTCTCGACGTCGGCGAGCCGGTCCCAGACGTCGGTCCCGGCGACGGACACGCGGACCCGCACCTCCGCCGGCTGGGGCAGGTAGGCGAGCCGGACGCCGTCCATGGCCTCGACCTCGGCGAGCCGCTCCGCCAGCACCGACTCCCACAGCCCGGCGGTGCGCAGGGTGCGGCGGGCGACCTCGGGCGGGCCGGCCAGCTCCGGCAGCACGACCTCGTCCATGATCGTGCGCATCTCGAACGGGACGCCGGGCAGCGCGTACACGACACCGCCGGGCAGCGCGACGCGCAGCCCCGGCGCCGACCCGGCCGAGTTCCGCAGCAGGGCCGCGCCCTCCGGCACGTCCGCCATGCGCAGCGCCGACTCGCGGATCTCGTGCCCGGCCGCCGCGGCCCGTTCCCGCAGGCGCTTCTCCACCTCCGGGTCCCGGACGAGCGGGACGCCCGCCGCCGCGGCCAGCGCGTCCCGGGTGAGGTCGTCGTAGGTGGGCCCGAGCCCGCCGGTGGTGATCACCGCGTCGGCGCGGCCGAGCGCGGCCGTCACCGCCTCGACGATGACGTCCTCCTCGTCGCCGACGACGACGCTGCGGGCGACCTCCACGCCGTGGTCGGCGAGCCGCCGGCCCAGCCACGCGGCGTTGCCGTTGATCGTGTCGCCGAGGAGCAGTTCGTCCCCGACGGTGAGCAGCTCGACGCGCATCCCGTCCCCTCCCGATCAGGTCCCCGAATCTACCGCCGCCCACCGACGTCCGGGTTCCGCCGGATCCGGCGGGCGGGGCGCGGCCCGCACTCCGGCGGCCAAATCCGGACGAAGTACCCGTTGAGCGCGAAAGCCGACCGCAGGTCGTGGTCGCTTATTCCTCGCCCAACAAAACCATCGGGTGCACATTGCGTTCACCCGTTCGTCATACGTGCACGTCGCGTGTGACTTGGAGCGCACCTCGACCGCATATCGGCACGCGTACAAGGCCGTCCACGTCCCACATTAGGCAGAAGTGAGCGTCATATTGTGAGTCAAAACTCACCCGCACGATTCGCGTAGCACCCCGAATCGCAGGGATAATTGTGAGCGCGGGGCACCGCGAACGGGGCCGCGGGACCACGACCGGGGTGGGCGTGGTCCCGCGGCCCGCTCCGTTCAGCCCCGGGCGCGCCCGCGCCGCACGAGCCGGCGCAGGACGATGCCGCACCCCCGCGCGTAGAGCCGCTGGAAGAGCGGCCCGAACGGGCCCGCCAGCCGCCCCGCCGCCGTCGCCGGACGGCTGAACGAGGTGACGGTCAGCCACACGGCACCGGCGTCGTCCATGTCCACGGCGAACGACTCCTCGCCCGACATCGCGTGCCCGGGCAGCGTCCCGTACCCGAAGCCGCCGCCGCGCTCGTCCAGGCGGGCCCACACCACCCGGCAGGGCGCCCGCAGCCGCAGCGGCCCCACGCCGACGGTGACCTCCACGTCCACGCCCGGCTCGGCCCGCGGCCCGGACGCGATCAGCCGGACGGGCAGCGCGCGGTGCATCCGGAGACCGACGACCGCGTCCACCGCGGCCCGCAGCGCGTCCGGGCCCTCGCCCACGCGCGTCCGTTCCCGCAGGTACCGGTAGCCCTCCGGCCGGAGACCGTCCCGCGTCGCCCCGACCTCCGGGTAGGTGAACCCGTCCGCCGTCATGCGCTCTCCCCGCGCGAGTGCCGCAGGCGCCACGCCTGGGCGATGTAGTCGGCGCCGGTGACGAGCGTGACGACCAGCGCGGCGGCCATCGTCGCCCAGCGGATCGGGTCGAGCGGACCCGGCAGGATGAACAGGCCGATGGCGATGACCTGCAGCATCGTCTTCAGCTTGCCGCCCTTGCTGGCCGGGATGACCCCGTACCGGATGACGACGAGCCGCAGCAGCGTGATGCCGACCTCGCGGACCATGATCGCGATGGTCACCCACCACCACAGCTCGCCGAGGATCGACAGGCTGATCAGGGCGGCACCGGTCAGCGCCTTGTCGGCGATCGGGTCGGCGATCTTGCCGAAGTCGGTGACCAGGCCGCGGGCGCGCGCGATGTCACCGTCGATCTTGTCGGTGATGGACGCGGCCGCGAACACGGCGAACGCGGCGAGGCGCCAGCCGGTGCCCTCCAGGAACAGCAGCCACACGAACAGCGGCACGAGCGCGATCCGGAGCATCGTCAGCAGGTTCGCGATGTTGTAGACGCTGGCGGGGGGCGTCTCCCGGTCGCCGGCCACCGGGTCGGGCGTCCCGGCCGTCACGGCGCCCCCGCGTCGGCGATCAGGTCCACGCCGTCGCTGCCGACGACGCGGGCCGTGACGATCTCGCCGAGCGCGAGGCCCGCACCGCGCACGAGGACCGTGCCGTCCACCTCGGGAGCCTGGTGGGCCGCGCGTCCCTCGAAACCGCCGTCCTCCGCCTTCTCCTCCAGGAGCACCTGCACGTCGGTGCCGATCCGGTCCTCGGCACGCTGCGCGGTCAGCTCGTCCGCCAGCCCGGTCAGCTCCTCGACGCGCCGCGCGACCTCGTCGGGGTCGACCTTGCCGCCCAGCTTCGCGGCCTCGGTGCCCTCCTCGTCGGAGTAGCCGAACACGCCGACCGCGTCCAGCCGCGCGGCCGACAGGAACTCGGCGAGCTCCTCGAAGTCGTCCTCGGTCTCGCCGGGGAAGCCGACGATGAAGTTGGAGCGGACGCCCGCCTCGGGGGCGTGCGCGCGGATCTGGTCGAGCAGTTCGAGGAAGCGCTCCCGGTCGCCGAACCGGCGCATCGCGCGCAGCACCGGGCCGCTCGCGTGCTGGAACGACATGTCGAAGTACGGCGCGACGCCGGGCGTGGCGCAGATCGCCTCGACGAGCCCGGGGCGGGTCTCGGCGGGCTGCAGGTAGCTGACGCGGACCCGCTCGACGCCGTCCACCGCCGCCAGGTCCGGCAGCAGCTTCTCCAGGGCGCGCAGGTCGCCGAGGTCCTTGCCGTAGGACGTGGAGTTCTCGCTGACGAGGACGAGCTCGCGGGCGCCGTGCGCGGCGAGCCACCGGGCCTCCTCCAGCACCTCCTCCGGCGGCCGGGACACGTACGCGCCGCGGAACGCGGGGATCGCGCAGAACGTGCAGCGGCGGTCGCAGCCGGACGCCAGCTTCAGCGGGGCGACCGGGCCGCCGCCGAGGCGGCGCCGCAGCACCCGGGGGCCGGACGCGGGCGCGACGCCCGCCGGCAGGTCGTCCGGTCCGTCCCCGGGGGCGCCGCCGTGCCCGGGGATCGCGACGCCGGACGCGGACGAGCCGCGCTCCACCGGGGTGATCGGCAGCAGGGTGCGGCGGTCGCGCGGGGTGTGCGCGGTGTGCGCCCGCCCGGCCATGACGTCGTCGAGCCGCTCGCCGATGCCGGCGTAGTCGTCGAAGCCGATGACGGCGTCCGCCTCGGGCAGCGCCTCCGCGAGCTCCCTGCCGTACCGCTCGGCCATGCACCCGGCGGCGACGACCTTCGCGCCGGACTCGTGCGCGGCCAGCAGCGTGTCGATGGAGTCCTTCTTGGCCGCCTCGATGAAGCCGCAGGTGTTGACGACCACGACGTCGGCGCCGTCCGCCCCGTCCGCCAGGTCCCATCCGGCGTCCTCGATGCGGGCGGCGAGCTCCTCGGAGTCGACCTCGTTCCGAGCGCAACCGAGCGTGATCAGCGAAACCTTGCGGCGAGTGGACATGCCCCTAAGGTAATGGGCGCCGGCCGCCCGCGGGGACCGGCACCCCGCCCGACATGCCCGGTTCAGGCGGCTTCGGGATCGTCCCGGTCGAAACTGAGCCGCTGCACTCCGCCGCCCTGGCCGGGCGCGCCCAGCTCCTTGCCGTTCACGGTCAGGTCGACGCCGCCGCCGACGCCGATCACCAGGTCGATCTTCTTGTCGGCGGTCCACCGCTTCTGGTCGCCCTTGCGCATGATGCCGGTGAACAGCGCCTCGCCCTCGTCGTCGCGGACGCTCAGCCACACGGTGCGGTTCGCGGTGGCGCGGACGTCCACCTCCGTGCGGGGCGCGGCGGCGACCGGGTCGCTCTTCTTGGTCGGCCCGGTCGTCGGCGATCCGGACGGGGACGCGACGGGCGTCCCGGCGACCGGCTTGGCGGTGCGCCGCTCGCCGCCGTCCTGCCCCACGACCTGGACGACCGCGTACACCACCACGAGGGCGAGCGCGAGCGCCATCGCGGCGCTCCAGTTCGGCGGACGACGCTCCCGGAACTCCCGCACGGGCTGCTCGGGCTCGAACGCGGAGATCGCCGAGACGGGCTGGGGCGCGCCGCCGTGGATCGCGTCGAACTCGGCGACGAGCGGCTCCGGGTCGATGCCGATGACCCGGGAGACGCTGCGGATGTGGCCGCGCGCGTAGAAGTTGCCGCCGCAGGGCGCGAAGTCGTCGGCCTCCATCCCGCGGATCACGGTTTCCCGGATCCGCGTCTGGAGACTCACCTGAGTCACCGAGAGACCGGCTCGCTGTCGCTCATCCGCCAGGGTCTCTCCGATGCTCACGCCGAGCCTCCTTCGGGGGCGACTATGACCGATCCCACATTCGTGGGTCCAGTCTAGGAAGGGGCATGCCCGCCCTGCGACTCGCAACGCGTTCGAAAGTGGGCAAGATTTCGCATCATTCCGTCATGATCGTCCGCCGCCCGCCGCCGTACCGCGTGTCCGTGCTGATCAGCCGCCGCCCCGGATCTCCGCGAGCACTCCGGGCAGATCGTCCGGTTTCGTGAGGACGTCGCGCGCTTTCGACCCTTCGCTCGGTCCGACGATGTCGCGGCTTTCCATGAGGTCCATCAGGCGGCCCGCCTTCGCGAACCCGACGCGCAGCTTGCGCTGCAGCATCGACGTGGAGCCGAACTGCGTCGACACGACCAGCTCGATCGCCTGGACCAGCAGGTCCATGTCGTCGCCGATCTCCTCGTCGATCTCCTTCTTCGGCTTGGCGGCGTCGCCGACGTCGTCGCGGTAGGACGCCTCCATCTGGCCCTTGCAGTGGCCGACGACGGTGGTGATCTCCTTCTCGGAGACGTAGGCGTTCTGGATCCGCATGGGCTTGCTGGCGCCCATCGGCAGGAACAGCGCGTCGCCCTGCCCGACCAGCTTCTCCGCGCCGGGCTGGTCGAGGATGACGCGGCTGTCCGACAGCGACGACGTCGCGAACGCCAGCCGGGACGGGACGTTCGCCTTGATCAGGCCCGTGACGACGTCGACGGACGGGCGCTGCGTCGCCAGCACGAGGTGGATCCCGGCGGCGCGGGCGAGCTGGGTGATGCGGACGACCGAGTCCTCGACGTCGCGGGGCGCGACCATCATCAGGTCGGCCAGCTCGTCGACGATCACCAGCATGTACGGGTACGGGGTGTAGACGCGCTCGCTGCCGGGCGGCGGCACCATCTTGCCCGCCTTCACGGCCTTGTTGAAGTCGTCGATGTGCCGGTACCCGGACGCGGCGAGGTCGTCGTAGCGGCGGTCCATCTCCCCCACGACCCATTCGAGGGCCTCGGCGGCCTTCTTCGGGTTCGTGATGATCGGCGTGATCAGGTGCGGGATGCCCTGGTACATCGTCAGCTCGACCCGCTTGGGGTCGACGAGGATCATGCGGACCTCGTCCGGCGTCGCCCGCATCAGGATCGAGGTGATGAGCCCGTTGATGCAGGTCGACTTACCGGCGCCGGTCGCGCCCGCGATGAGGATGTGCGGCATCTTCGCCAGGTTCGCCACGACCGTGCGCCCCTCGACGTCCTTGCCCAGCCCGACGACCATCGGGTGGTGCTCGTTCGTCGCGGCGGGGGCGCGCAGCACGTCGCCGAGGCTGACGATGTCCTTGTCGGTGTTGGGGATCTCCACCCCGATCGCCGACTTGCCGGGGATCGGGGAGATGATCCGCACGTCGGCGCTCTTGACCGCGTACGCGATGTTCTTCGTCAGCGCGGTGACCTTCTCGACCTTCACCGCCGGACCCAGCTCGATCTCGTACCGGGTGATCGTCGGGCCGCGGGTGAACCCGGTGACCTGCGCGTCGATGTCGAATTGTTCCAGCACCCCGGTGAGCGCGTTCACGACGGCGTCGTTGGCCTTGGTGCGCGGCTTGGTGGCGCTGCCGGGCCGCAGCGCCGACGGGTCCGGCAGGACGTAGATCTCGCCGGACGACGACAGCGGAAGCTGCTCGGAGCCGCGCGGCGCCGGGGTCGGGTCGGGCACCTCGCGCTCGACCCCGTCGTGCTCGGGCGCATCATGCCCGGGCGCCTCGCCGCCGGGGACGTCCGGTTCCGGGGCGACCGGGAGATCGTCGGCGGGGTCGAACGGGGGCGGGGCGTCGTCGCCGGGCGGTGCGGGCGGCGGGACGTCGGCGCCGAACGGGTCCGGGTCGAACAGGTCGTCGGCGAGGTCGCGGCGCCGCGCGGCGCCCTTCCCGGACGCCCCGGGCACGGAGCCGTCCTCCAGCAGCGGCGTGTCGTAGGGGCGGGAGTGCTCGCCGACCTCCGGTTCCGCGTTCTCCGCGTCGTCGCCGTCCGCGCTCTTGCGGCCCTTGCGGCGCCGCCGCGGCGCGGGCGCGGCCTCCTCCCCCGCGTCCTCGGTGTCGCCGGCGGGCGCGGGTTCCGGGCGTCCCTGCAGGGTGGCCACCGACCACAGGTCGGCGAGGCGCTCGGGGACCTTGTTGATCGGGGTGGCGGTGACGACGAGCAGCCCGAACCCGGACAGGAGCAGCAGCAGCGGGACGGCGACCCAGCCGCTGAGCGCGGCGTCCAGCGGCGCCGACACGAGCCAGCCGAGCACGCCGCCCGCCTCCCGGACGCCCGCCATGTCGTCGGCCGGGGACGGGACGCCGCCCGCCAGGTGCAGGATGCCGAGGACGCCGGCGCCGAGCGCGGTGATGCCGATGACGATGCGCCCGGTGTCCTCGTGCTGCTCGGGGTGGCGCAGCGTCCGCCACGCGAGCAGGCCCAGCAGGACGGGCAGGCCCATCGCGATGATGCCGAGCCCGCCGCGGATCACCTGCTCGAGCGCGTCGGTGACGACGCCGTCCGGCCGGAACCAGGTCACCGAGGCGACCACGATCGCGGAGCCGAGCAGCGCGAGCCCGAGCCCGTCGCGGCGGTGCTCGGGGTCGAGGTTGCGGGCGCCGTGCCCGTACGCGCGGAACACCGAGCCGACGGTGACGGCCGCCAGCTGCCAGAGCTTGAACAGCAGCTTGAAGAACCCGAGGAACGCCATCGGGATCGGATCGGGCTTCGGGGGCCGGCCGCCCCGCCCGGCGCCGCCCTTGCCCTTCGGTGCCGCTTTGCCCTTCGGTGCCGCCTTGCCTCCGCTCCTGCCGTTCCCGCTGTTGCCGCTCGGTCGCTTCCGGGGGGACGACCCAGCGGGTCGACGAGCCGCGCTGCCCCCGGCGCGGGAGGAGCTCTTCGCGCCTCCGGACGCACGTGTGGCCATGGTTACGAGAGTAACCAAGCATCCGCGGACGTCCCGGGACGGCGGCCGGGCGTGTCGCGGGACCGGGTGAGGTCCGCGACACGCCCGCGCGGGCTACACCTCGACGACCACCGGAATGATCATCGGGCGGCGGCGGTACTTGTCGCTCACCCACTTGCCGACGGTGCGGCGGACGAGCTGGTTGATCTGGTGCATGTCGTTGACCCCGTCGCCGGCCGCGTCGGCGAGCACCTCCTCGAGCCGTTCGAGGACGTCCTCGAAGTCCTCGTTGACGATCCCGGCGCCGCGCGCGTGGATCTCGGGCCCGGCCACCACCTTGCCGGAGGTGGAGTCGATGCCGACGACGATGGAGACGAACCCCTCCTCGCCGAGGATCCGGCGGTCCTTCAGGGACGTCTCGGTGACCTCGCCGACCGACAGCCCGTCCACGTACACGTACCCGGCCGGGACGGCGCCGACGATCTTCGCGTGGCCGTCGACGAGGTCGACGACGACGCCGTCCTCGGCGATGACGACGTTGTCCTCGGGGACGCCGGTGAGCATCGCGAGCTTCGCGTGCGCGCGCAGGTGCCGCCACTCGCCGTGGATCGGCATGAAGTTGCCCGGCTTCGTCACGTTCAGGACGTACAGCAGCTCGCCGGCCGGGGCGTGCCCGGACACGTGCACCAGCGCGTTGCCCTTGTGGACGACGCGCGCCCCCCAGCGGGTGAGGCCGTTGATCACGCGGTTGACGGCGTTCTCGTTGCCGGGGATGAGGGACGACGCCAGCACCACGGTGTCGCGGTCGGTGATGCGGATCTGGTGGTCGCGGTTCGCCATCCGCGACAGCGCCGACATCGGCTCGCCCTGCGAACCGGTGCACACCAGCACCAGGTTGTCGGGCGGGATGTCGTCGAGCTGCTTCTGCTCGACCATGATCCCCTCGGGGACCTCCAGGTAGCCGAGCTCCCGCGCGACGCCCATGTTCCGCACCATCGACCGTCCGACGAAGCACACCCGGCGGCCGTTGGCGACGGCGGCGTCGAGGACCTGCTGGACGCGGTGGACGTGCGAGGCGAAGCACGCGACGATCAGCCGGCCCTCGGCGGTGCGGAACACCTCGTCGACGACGGGGCCGATGTTGCGCTCGCTGGTGACGAACCCGGGGACCTCGGCGTTGGTGGAGTCCGACAGCAGCAGGTCGACGCCCTCGGCGCCGAGCCGCGCGAACCCGGGCAGGTCGGTGAGCCGGCCGTCCAGCGGGAGCTGGTCCATCTTGAAGTCGCCGGTGTGCAGGACGAGCCCGGCGGGCGTGCGCACGGCGACGGCGAGGGCGTCCGGAATCGAATGGTTGACCGCCAGGAACTCGCATTCGAACGGTCCCAGCGTGCGCCGCTCGCTCTCCGCGACGACGTCGACGACCGGTTTGATGCGGTGCTCGGCGAGCTTGGCCTCCAGCAGCGCCATCGTCAGCCGCGACCCGATCACGGGGATGTCGCGGCGTTCGCGCAGCAGGTACGGGACGGCGCCGATGTGGTCTTCGTGACCGTGCGTCAGCACGATCGCCTCGATGTCGTCCAGGCGGTCCCGGATGTACTCGAAGTCGGGCAGGATCAGGTCGATCCCCGGCTGCTCGGTCTCGGGGAACAGCACGCCGCAGTCGACGACGAGCAGGCGCCCGCCGTACTCGAAGACCGTCATGTTGCGGCCGATCTCCCCGAGGCCCCCCAGCGCGACGATGCGCAGGCCGTGCTCGGGCGGCGCGGGCGGTTCCGAGAGCTCCGGGTGAGGATGACTCACCGGGCGACCTCCGGAATGGCGACCTCGGACACTTTGACTCCTCCGTTTGCAAGGTCTTCCTGCAGTTGCGCCACGAACTCCGGCGCGGCCTCCACGAGCGGAGCGCGGAGCGGGCCGCCTCCGGGGAGGCCGAGCAGGTTCAGCGCCGCCTTGACGGCGATGGCGCCCTGCGTACGGGTCATGATGGCGGCGACGACGGGCAGCAGCCGCCGGTGGATCTCCAGTGCCCGCGCGTGCTCGCCGGCGAGATGGGCGTCGATCATCTCACGCAGTTCGGTACCCACGACGTGGCCGACCACGCTGACGAATCCGGCGGCGCCGACCGACAGCCACGGCAGGTTGAGGATGTCGTCGCCGGAGTACCAGACCAGGTCGGTCTCGGCCATCACCCGGGACGCGCCGAACAGGTCGCCCTTGGCGTCCTTGACGGCGATGATCCGCGGGTGCTCGGCGAGCTGCACGAGCGTGTCGTTCTGGATCGGCACCCCGGCGCGCCCGGGGATGTCGTAGAGCATGCACGGCAGGCCCGTCGCGTCGGCGACCGCCGTGAAGTGGCGGATGAGACCCTCCTGCGGGGGCTTGTTGTAGTAAGGCGTGACCACCAGGAGCCCGTGCGCGCCGGCGGCCTCGGCCTGCCGCGCGAGTTGCAGGGTGTGCTCGGTGTGGTTCGTCCCAGCGCCGCCGATGATCACCGCGCGGTCGCCGACCGCCTCGATGACCGCGCGCAGCAGTTTCTGCTTCTCGTCGTCGCTCGTCGTCGGCGACTCGCCGGTCGTCCCGTTGACGACCAGGCCGTCGTGGCGCCGCTCGTCGACCAGGTGGGTCGCGAGGCGCGCGGCGCCGTCGTAGTCGACGCCGCCGTCCGGCAGGAACGGGGTGACCATCGCGGTCAGCATCCGTCCGAACGGAGCGTCGGTGGATGTGCTGGGTGCCATGGTACGAACGGTACCGCTCCGGCCGTTCACCTTGGACCCGCAGGTCGGCGTCAGGGCGAAGCCTCCCGGATTGCACCTTTGTGGCGAGCGTTGGGACGGACCCCTCCGCGAGGCGCGCACGCGTGGCGTGCGCGCGAGGCACGGAGAAGCCACTGCCACACGCTCGGGGGTACGCGTGGCAGTGGCTCCATCGCCATCGTGGCACGCAAATGCCTCGTAACGGGGTCGGTCCGGCCACTCTCCGGACTCGGTTACATAACGCGCCCATAGCCGACATCGGCCCAGGGCAGCGCCCACGGCCGGAGCCGTGCCGGACCCCGCGTCGGCCGCGCCGGAGCCGGGCCGGACGGCGTCCGCGGCGCGTCCGTCAGGCGTCGGCCGCGGAACGGGCGGACGTGAACTCCTGCAGGCGGACGCGCAGCTCCTCGACGTCCGGGGTGCGGACGAGATCGTTGCCCCGGACGGCCCACCAGTGCCCGGATCCGCCCCGCCCGATCCGCCACCCGGTGAACTCCGCCGACAGCTCGCTGAGGCGGTCGCCGTCGTGCCGCGCGGTCTGCTGGATGCCCATCGGCCTCGTCCCCACTTCCTCGTGCCGTCCGCCGTCCGGCCCGCCGCTCGGACCGGTCGCGCCGCACCGGGGCGTACCCCGGCGGAGCGCGCGTACCCGCCCCTTTCTACCTGGGGAAACCGGGGTTTCGGAACGTCGCGGGAGGGGTTTCTCAGCGGCCAACCTTCTCTGTCTCCGGCGGCACCCAACTCGCGCGATACAGCGCCCATTCGTCCGCGCTCGTGGTCCACGCGGCGTAGATCGCGACGCCGTACGGACGTTTCGGCGCCCGGTCGAGCTGATCGACGCCGCGCCGGACGCCCCGCAGCGCGACCTCGAGGTCCTCGGCCCAC
Source organism: Spirillospora sp. NPDC052242 (assembly GCF_040679555.1). Taxonomy (NCBI): domain Bacteria; kingdom Bacillati; phylum Actinomycetota; class Actinomycetes; order Streptosporangiales; family Thermomonosporaceae; genus Spirillospora; species Spirillospora sp. NPDC052242. The sequence goes on along the minus strand of NZ_JBFAUZ010000006.1, from coordinate 89,237 downwards.
GGCATGACGGGCGGCCGGTAGGTGGGGACGCCGATGAACACGGTCGTCCGGTCGCCGATGAGCTCGAGCGTGGCGCGGGTGTGCCGCGCGAAGTGCCAGCCCGCGAGCGACCTGGTCGGCAGCGCCACGTCGTAGGTCATGATCGCGAGCTGGTCGACCTTGCCGGCGACGGCGCGCAGGAAGTCCTCGGTGGGCCGGGCCGGGTGGCGGAGGGCGCCGCCCTGCCGCGGGAGCAGGGCGTCGTACACCGGCTGGGCGGCGTCGGCCAGGGTCGGTTGCTCCAGCGCGACCGAGAGCAGCGCGCCCCGCTCCCGGGTGAGCGCGCGGGTCGCGTCGAGCAGGTCGAGGAACGCCCGGTCGTCGGGGTAGATCGGTTCGAGGTCGTAGTGGATGCCGTCGAACCCGAGGTCGAGGAAGATCTCGTCGGTGCGCAGGATCTCGGCGCGGACGTCCGGGTCGTCGATCTCGATGATCCCCTCGCCCTCGACGACGCGGATCTGCCCGAGGTACGCCTGGGTCCGCACGTCCGGGGCGTACTTCTCCATCGCCGCCGTCAGCGCGCCCGCGTGCCGGTACTTGCCGGGCGGGACCGTGCCGTCCGCCTCGAACGGGCCCGCGTGGAAGTACACGTCCGTGATGCGGTTGGCCTTCAGCAGGTCCGCGAACGCGCGGTACTCGGCGTCCGTGTGCGGCTCGCCCACCCACTGGTGCCGCGCCCACAGCGCGTTGGTGCCGGTCCCCCGCGCCTCCGGCTCGGGCTGCCACCAGGCCCACGCCGCGACCGGCACGAGGAGGATCAGGCCGAGCACGAAGGCCACCGCCCAGCCCGCCCCGCGCAGCACGCGCCGCCCCCGGCCTTTCCCTACGGTCCCTGTCATCCCGCAATGATCTCGGACGATCCAGGCAGGTCGGGCATCCGCGCGCCCGTGGAACGAGCGATTCCCATGGCCGGGGCGGCTCCGGTCCATGAATCGATCACGGTTCGGCCCGCGATCCGGCTCGGACGCGAGAACGGTTCACAACCTGGGAATCATGCGGTGACCACACCCGACGCGGTGGATGGAGGTCGAGCCGATATGCGAGCGAGATCCGACAGGCGGGCCACCGTCGACGAACGGCCGCGGGCGGACCTGCCCGCGCCGGAGCGGCCCGGCCCCGCCGCCCCCGGCCCGCTGATCACCACCCGGGCGCTGCTGATCATCCTGATCGCCCTGGTCGCCGCGGGCATCTGCGCCGCCGCCCCCCAGGCGGCCATCCCCATCGGCGTCGGGGTGGGCGTCGTCACGCTGCTCGCCCAGATCGTCAAGGACTGAACGCACCGGTGGGCGAGCGCGGCGGGACGGTGCCGGGCCCCTCGGCGCGAGGGGCCGGGCGGCGATTCCGCTACGGGGCGGTCACGAAGCAGAACTCGTTGCCCTCCGGGTCGTACCAGACCCGGAAGGGCGACTCGGGGTTCCCCATCGGCTCGCCCGCCGGGGACGCGCCGAGCCTGCGCGCCCGCTCCCCCGCCGTCCGGATGTCGGGCACCTCCAGGTCGAGGTGGATCCGGTTCTTGATCGTCTTGCGTTCGGGGACGAGCTGGAACGACAGCACCGGGCCGTGCCCCTCGAGCGGTTCGAGGTCGAGCCAGTCCTCGTCGCGGGAGGTCTCCTTCATCCCGAGCAGGCCGCCCCAGAACGCCGCCATGGCGTCCAGGTCCGTGCAGTCGAAGACGAGGTTGCCCACCTTCGGGGTCGCGTCTCCGGTCGGGTTCTCGGTCATCGGGCTCCTCCTGCGTTCGTGCGGTCGCCGTTCATACGGCCATGGTTCATACGACTGCCGTTCATACGACTGCCGTTCATACGACACGGAACGAGCGCGCGGCCGCCCTGCGGCAGCCGGGCGCCGCGGCGTGCGCCGGACGGACGGGACGAGCGCGGCGCGCGGGCCGTGCCGGGCGCCGCGGGGCGCCCCGCCGCGCCGAGCCGTCCGGACACGCCGTCCGTCAGCCAGCGCCGGACCCGCGCGGCCGGGCCTCCGGCGGCGGCGCGCGCGGCGACCCGGGCCTCGACGATGTCCGCCTGCAACCGTGCGTGTTCCCGCCGCGCCCACTCGCGACGCGCGGCCAGGCCCGCCAGGTCGATCAGCGCCTTCATCGCGTCCTCCATCCGTTGACACCACCTAAACCGTAACGCCGGTGTCGACAAGAACGCAACCTCCTATCCGGGATAGATGGTGTCGCGTCGGATAGGGTGTTCAATGAACGGCGGGAGGGGTGATGGCCGACGCGCACGCGGGCCCCGCACTGCTGCTGCGGGACTTCGTCAACACGCTCAACATCGACGCGGGCACCGAGGGCCTCGCGCGGCCCGGCGACCTCGCCGGCTGGCTCGCCGAGCGCGGGCTCGTCCCGGCGGGCGCCGCGGCGTCGGACGGCGACCTGCGCACCGCCCTCGACCTGCGCGAGGGGCTGCGCGCGGCCATGCTCGGCAACCACCGCCGCGCGGCCGCGACCGGCGCCCCCGAACTCCCCGCCGAACTGGAGGACGCGCTCGGCGCGCTGCCCCTGCGGGTCACGCTGGCCGCGGGCCCGCACCCCGCGCTGCGTCCCGCCGCCGACCCCGGCACGGCCGCCGCCGGGCTCGCGCGGATCGCCGCGGCGATCGCCGGCGCGTCCGCCGACGGAACCTGGCCGCGCCTCAAGGTCTGCCACGAGGACACGTGCCTCTGGGCGTTCCTCGACACCTCCAAGAACCGCTCGCGGGCCTGGTGCGACATGAGCACCTGCGGCAACCGGACCAAGACCCGCGCCTACCGCGCCCGCCGCCGCGCCACGGCGGGCGACCGGCCCGCCGGGGGCTGAGCGCCCCGCATCCGGCGCCGCGCGCGCTCGGGCCGCTCTAGGGTGGGCTTGGATCTTCCCGAGGAGAGGACACAGCGCGCCATGGCTGCCAACGGGCCCGATGTCGGCGTGCGGCCCGCCCGCCGCGCCGACGCCGCCGCCGTCGCCGACGTCCAGGTCCGGACCTGGCGGCAGGCCTACCGGGACCTGCTGCCCGCCGCGGCCCTCGCGCAGGTGACCTCCCCGGAGGCCCGGGACGCCTGGCGGGAACGGTGGGCGGACGCCGTGACGGCGCCGCCGTCGCCGCGGCACCGGCTCCTCGTCGCGGTCGCCGCCGACCTGGTCGTCGGGTTCGCCGCGCACGGCCCCGCCGAGGAGGCCGACCACGACCCCGGCACGACCGCCGAACTGATCACGCTGCTCGTCGACCCCCTGCACGGCCGCGCCGGGCACGGCAGCCGGCTGCTCGCCGCCACCGTCGACACGCTGCGCGAGGACGGCGTCACGACGCTGGTCACCTGGGTGTTCGAGGACGACGGCGTGACCCGGGCGTTCCTGGAGTCGGCGGGCTGGGCGCCGGACGGGACGGCCCGGGCGCTCGACATGGGCGAGCCGGTCCGGCAGATCCGGCTGCACACCGACATCACCGACATCACGGGCGACGCCGACGACGCCTGAGGCCGATCGGCCGTTCCGGAGGGGTCGGTGACGGCCATCGGCGCCGCGGCCATATCTTGGAGGTCGTGCCCAAGTCCACCTCCATGACGCCGCCGCACGCCTCCGCGCAGGTCGCCGAGCCGGTCACCGGCTCCCCGGAGCGGCCCGCCGACCACCGCCGATGGCTCGGCATGGTGGTGATGAGCCTCGGCGTCTCGCTGATCGTCGTGGACGCCACGATCGTCGGCGTGCTGCTCCCGAACATCGTCGGGGGGCTCGGGCTGACCACGACGGACGCCGCCTGGGTCACGTCCGTGTACTCGCTGGTGTTCGCGGCGCTGCTGATCCCGTTCGGACGCGCCGGCGACCTGTTCGGGCGCCGCCGGATGTTCGTGATCGGCGTCGGCGTGTTCGCGGTCGCGAGCGTCGGCGCGGCCCTCGCGCAGGACGGGTCCGCGCTGATCGGCGCGCGCGCCCTGCAGGGCGTCGGCGCGTCCATGATCATGCCCGCGACGCTGTCCACGGTGAACGCGGTGTTCACCGGCCGGGACCGCGCGGTCGCGTTCGGCATCTGGGGCTCGCTGATCAGCGGGATGGCGGCGCTCGGGCCGCTGCTCGGCGGCGCGATCGCGGCCGGCGGCGGCTGGCGCTGGGCGTTCGGGATCAACCTGCCGCTCGGCGTCGCGCTCATCGCGGGCGCGCTGCTGCTCATGCCGGAGACCCGGCTGCGCCCCGCCGCGCCGCGCCGCGGAAGCGCGCTGCGGGAGATCGACTGGGCGGGCGGGGTGCTGTCCGCGCTCGCGCTCGGCGCGCTCGTCTGCGGGCTGATCGAGGGCCAGACCTACGGCTGGTGGAGCATCACCCGGCCGTTCTCGATGGCCGGGTTCGACTGGCCGCAGACCGGCCTGTCCCCGGTCCCGGTCGTCCTCGGGCTCGGCATCGTGCTGCTGGCGGCGCTCGTCGTCCTGGAACGCTCTCGCGCCGCCGCCGGGCGCCCGGTCATGCTCGACCTCGACCTGTTCCGCATCCCGAACTTCCGGCACGGCAACCTCGCGTCGTCGCTCATCAACGTGGGCGAGCTCGGGCTCCTGTTCGTCCTGCCGCTGTTCCTGCTGGGCGTGCACGGCACGAACCCGCTGCAGATCAGCGTCGCGATCCTGCCGCTGGCCGTCGGCGCGTTCCTCACCGGCGGGTACGCGGGACGGCTCGCCAACAAGCGGGGCCCGCACCGGGTCGTGCAGATCGGCATGGCGATGGAGGTCGCCGCCGTCCTCGGCCTCGCGCTCACCATCTCCGCGACCACCGGCGGGTTCGGGCTCGCGCCCTGGATGCTGCTGTACGGGCTGGGCCTCGGGCTCACCTCGGCGCAGCTCACGAACGTGTCGCTCGCGGACGTCCCGGCGGCGCGGTCCGGGCAGGCGTCCGGCACCCAGTCCACCGCCCGGCAGGTCGGCGCCGCGCTCGGCATCGCCGTGATCGGCACCGTGTTCGCGACGAGCCTCGGGCACGCGATGGACGACGAGCTGGCGGCGTCCGGGACGCCCGCGGCCGCGCGCGACGCGATCGTCGCCGACCTCCGGGAGAGCGCCGGGACGTACGCGCGCGAGCTGCACGAGACGTCCGGCATGGACGCCGCCGCGCGCGCCGCCGACGCGAGCCTCGCCACCGCCACCCGCAACGGTGCGCTGGTCACCGCGGGGATCCTGGCCCTCGGGCTGGCCCTGTCGCTGCGGCTGCGTCCCGGCCGCGACCGGCATCGGGAAGAATCGAACCCCTGAGTCCCCCTGTCGTCGACGAGAACAAGCGGTAACTGTGGCCACGCTCTCCCAATGGGTCGCCGGTTCGCGGCCCCGCACCCTGCCCGCCTCCCTCGTCCCCGTCGTCGTCGGCACCGGCGTCGCGGTCGGCGAGGGTCAGGCCGTCTGGTGGCGCGCGCTCCTCGCGGCGGTCGTCGCGCTCGTGCTCCAGATCGGCGTGAACTACTCCAACGACTACAGCGACGGCGTCCGCGGCACCGACGAGGACCGGGTCGGCCCGATGCGGCTGGTCGGCTCCAAGGCCGCGCCGCCGAAGCAGGTCCTGGCCGCGGCGCTCGGCTGCTTCCTGCTCGCGGCCGTGGCGGGGCTGGTGCTCGCCGCCGTGACGACCTGGTGGCTGCTGCTGGTCGGCGCCGTCGCGATCCTGGCGGCCTGGTTCTACACCGGCGGCAAGACGCCCTACGGGTACCGGGCGCTCGGCGAGGTGTCGGTGTTCGTGTTCTTCGGCCTCGTCGCCGTCGTCGGGACGGTGTACGTCCAGGTCGAGGCGCTGCCGTGGGAGGCGTGGGTCGCGGCGGTGCCGGTCGGGCTGCTCGCCTGCGGCCTGCTGGTCGCCAACAATTTGCGCGACATCCCGACCGACCGGGAGTCCGGCAAGCGCACCCTCGCGGTCGTCCTCGGCGGCCCGTGGACGCGGATCCTGTACGCCGCCTGCACCGCGCTGCCGTTCATGGTCGTGCTGGCGCTCGCCGCCCCGCACCCGTGGGCGCTGATCGCGCTGCTCGCCGCGCCGCTGTCGATCCCGCCGACGCAGAAGGTGATGAACGGCGCGACCGGCCCCGCCCTCATTCCGGTGCTGGGCGAGACCGGCCGGCTGCAGATCGCCTACGGGGTGCTGCTCGCGGTCGGCCTGGCGCTGTAGCCCGCCGGACGGTCCGCCGGGCGGCCCGTCCGGCCGGGACGGCCCGCGGCGGCGTGCTCGGCCAGCAGGACGGCGCCCGCCAGGCCCGCCGGCAGCCCGGCGAAGATCCCCGCGAGCGAGGTCAGGTTCGTCGCCGCCGCCATGTCGTGCCCCATCTCGCCCGGCTGCACCAGCACGATGACGAGCGTGTACAGCGGCCACGCGAACGTCGCGGCCGAACCGACCCACGCCACGGCCAGCGGCCGGACGAACCGCCGGGGCCGCCCCGCCCGCCGCAGGACGAGCAGCAGCGCGCCCGCGCCCGCCACCGCCAGCACCGCGCCCGCCCCGGAGAGGATGTGCTGCGCGACGTTCATGTCGCCGGTCGGCCCGTCCGGGCGCCCCGCCGTCCCGCCGAACGCCCAGTAGAGGTTCGGCGCCGCGAACGCGACCGCGAACACCATCGCCGTCCGCGCCAGAAGCACTTGCAGGCCGTGCGTCGCACCGACGGCGACGTCCCGTGTGCGCGCGGCGAGGACGTCCCCCCAGCGGGCCCGCGCGTACAGCACGAAGGCCGTCATCAGCCCGATGCCCTGCACCGTGAAGCCGGTGTAGACGACCCCGAACACCCAGCCCTGCATGGCGTCCGGCGCGCCGGGGTCCGCCGCGGGCGGGTCGAACGCCATGACCACGGCCGCCGGGGGCACCGCGATCGCGATCGGCGCGAGCAGCCCGGCGGCGATCCACGTGGGGGCCAGCACCAGCCACGCCGGCAGCCGCAGCCCCCAGCGGAACGTGAACGCCAGCGCGATCACGACCGCGGCCGCGTCCATCGCCATCGTCACGAGGTTGCCGACGTACAGCGTGGAGTCCCGCGCGGCCTCGGCGTCGTTCCAGCCCACGGTGCTGCCGGACAGCCACGCGAGCTTGATCGTCAGGTAGGGGACGCAGGCGGCGATCGTCGCGGCGCACACGGCGAGCCTGAGCCGTCCCGGCGCCTGCGGCGCCGCCGTGCGTCCCTGCGGATGAGCTGTGACCGTCATGCCACGATCGTCCGCCGGGACGGGCCCGCCGCGCCTCCCTCGCCGAGGGGAGACCGGCGCCCGGCCTCCCCCGCCCGGGTGAACCGCGGGACGTCCTAGCCCAGCGCCCAGTCGATCTCGCTGCGGCCCGCGTCCACCAAGGCCTTGTTGACCGCGCTGAACGGCCGCGTCCCGAAGAACTTCTTCGCGCTCAGCGGGCTCGGGTGCGCCGACTCGATCACCGTGTGGTGCGCGCCGGTGATCAGCCGCGCCTTCTTGCGGGCGTAGGCGCCCCACAGGACGAACACCACGCGGTCGGACTTGTCGTTCAGCGCCCGGATCGCGGCGTCGGTGAAGTCCTCCCAGCCCTTGCCCGCGTGCGACCCGGCCTCGCCCGCCCGGACCGTCAGCACCGCGTTCAGCAGCAGCACCCCCTGGTCGGCCCAGCGGGTCAGGTCACCGGACGTCGCGGCCGGGATCTCCAGGTCTGCGGCCAGCTCCTTGTAGATGTTGCGCAGGGACGGCGGCAGCCGCACGCCGTCGCGCACGCTGAAGCTCAGACCGTGCGCCTGCCCGGGCCCGTGGTAGGGGTCCTGGCCGAGGATCAGCACCCGCGCGTCCTCGAACGAGCAGCACCGGAACGCGGTGAACAGGTCCTCGCGCGGCGGATAGACCGTCTGCTCCTCGTACTCGCCCGCCACGAACGCGCCCAGCGCCGCGGTGGCGAGCGGGTCCAGTAGGGGGTCGAGCCGCGCCCGCCAGTCGTCGGGCAGCAGTTCCATCAGGTCGAGGGACATCGGGCCTCCGTCAAGGTCATCGCCTACGCGGAAACACTAGCGCCGCGCACTGACACGCCAGACCGGAATCAGCCGGGCGAACGCCCCCCGGCTCTAGGATGAGGCCATATGCCGGACTCCCCCCGTCGGCGCGGCGCCCTCGCGGCCGTCCCGCTCGCCCTGCTCGCCCTCACCGCGGCCTGCGGCGACGCCTCCGGGACCACGACCCTCACCGTGTACGCCGCGTCCTCCCTCACCGAGGTGTTCGGCGAGATGGAGGCCGCCTACGAGCACGACGTCCCGGACGTCGACGTCAGCCTCGTGTTCGGCGGCTCCCTGGAGATGGCGGGCCGGCTGTCCGACCTGTCCCCCGCCGACGTCCTCGTCACCGCCGACACCGCCAGCATGAACGACGCCGACGAGCACCTCGGCGGCCGCCGCCGGACCATCGCGCACAACTCGCTGACCATCGCCGTCGCCCCCGGCAACCCGCTGCGCATCCGCGGGCCCGCCGACCTCGCCCGTCCCGGGCTGCGGACCGCCGCCGGCGCCGACTCCGTCCCCGCGGGCCGCTACGCGGCCAGGCTGCTGAGCAACGCGGGCCTGACCGTCCGGTGGACGACCGTGGAGGTCAGCGCGCGCGCCGTCCTGGACCGCGTCCGCGCCGGGGAGGCCGACGCGGGCATCGTCTACCTGACCGACATGCGGTCCGCGGGCGTCGCGGCGAGCAGCGTCCCGATCCCGGCGAACCTCAACGTCGTCACGTCCTATCCGGCGGCGGTCGTCGAGGGCGGCGGGCAGGAACGCGCCGCGAACGCGTTCGTCTCCTGGCTCACCGGCGCGACGGCGCGCGCGCTGTTCCACAAGCACGGATTCCCGGTCCCCGACGCGCCGCAGTAGCAGTTTCGGCGCCGGTGACCAGGGAAAACACCGGTCCCGAGGGAGTGCCGCCACAGGGAGCCGCCGCACGTGCGAGAGAAGCGACCCGCACCCGACGCACCGCGCGCGGGCACCGACGACGCGCACCGGCCCCCACCGCCCGACCAGCCGCCGCGCGCCGAGGGCGTGCCCGAGTTCCGGTCCGCGCTCGAACGCGTCCAGCTCGGCGCCCGCCGCGCCCTCGTCATGCCGTACGAGGAACGCCGCCGCACGTCCCACCACGAGTCCGGGCACGGCCTCCTCGGCACGCTGCAGCCCGGCGCCGACCCCGTCCGCAAGATCACGATCGTCCCGCACAGCCGCCGGCACCCCGATGACCGTCCGCGTCGACAGGGAGGGGACGTCCCGGGCCGCCCGCACGTGGGCCGAGCACCGCCACCGCCGGGACTTCCGCGACCACCTGCGTCCGGTGACCCACGCCCGGACCCTCTGCCTGACGGGGAGCCGGACGGCGTTCGCCGCGGCCGCCGCGGAGTTCTTCGACGCCGCGGAGCTGGGGCCGCGCCTCAAGGGCGATGAGGTGCGTAATCAGAGGGCGGTCGGGAGGGCCTTGGGGTCCAAGGTTCGCATGGAGCGGAGGGCGTGCAGGACGGTCGGGTGCGGGGTGGCGTAGACGGTGGGGTGCACGGGGACGTCCGGGTAGGCGAGGCGGTCCTCGGACGGCGAGAAGCGGACGTCGACGGTCGCGTTGTTGCCGCGGGGGTCGAGGCGGACCCAGCGGTCGTCCACGAGGGCGGCGGTGAGGCCGTGCAGGACGCCGGAGACGGTCTGGTAGCACAGGCCCGCCTGGACGCCGCCGGCGCGCAGCAGGGCCACGTAGGCGTGCGACTTGGCGTAGCAGAGGCCGACGCCCTGGTCGAGGACGTCGGAGGCCCGCCAGGGGACGCGGGGGTCGGCGACGTCCATCGAGTGGGCGACCCGGTCGCGGACGTGGTCGAACGCGGCGTGCGCGTACGCGATGTCGTCGCCGGTGCGCAGTTCCGACGCGATCGACTGGACGAGCGGGTGCTCGATGTCGATCGCGTCGGAGGCCGCGAGGTAGTCCCAGGGGTCGGCCGCGAACTCCATCAGAGGCCGAGGAGGGACTCGATGCCGATCGTGAGGCGGTCGAGGTTCGGGACGCGCCGGACGGCGAGCAGGACGCCCGGCATGAACGACTCGCGGTTCATGGAGTCGTGCCGGATCGTGAACAGCTCGCCGTGGCCGCCGAGGACGACCTCCTGGTGGGCGATCGCCCCGGACATGCGGACCGCGTGGACGCGGACGCCGTCGACGTCGGCGCCGCGGGCCCCGTCGAGTTCGGACGTGGTGGCGTCCGGGGACGGGTCGATCTTGGCCTCGGCGCGCGCGGCGGCGACCAGTTCGGCGGTGCGGTGCGCGGTGCCGCTCGGGGCGTCGACCTTGTTCGGGTGGTGCGTCTCGATGATCTCGACGGACTCGAACAGCGGGGCGGCCTTCTGCGCGAAGTGCATCATCAGGACGGCGCCGATGCCGAAGTTCGGGGCGATGAGGACGTTGCCCGCGGAGGCGTCGGTCAGCCAGGAGCGCACGGTGTCGACGCGGGACGGGTCGAAGCCGGAGGTGCCGACGACGGCGTGCAGCCCCCGCTCGACGCACCAGCGGAGGTTGTCCATGACGACGTCGGGGCGGGTGAAGTCGACGACGACCTCGGCGGCGGTGAGCGGGTCGAGCGCGTCCCCCACGTCGACGGTGGCGACGAGCTCCATGTCGTCCGCTCCCTGCACGGCGCGGCACACCTCCGCGCCCATCCGGCCCTGCGCGCCCAGCACTCCGACCTTGATCACGTGTTCCTCCCGTCCGGCGTCGGCCCGAGCCTACCGGTCGTCGTCGACGAACAGGTTGAGGACCCAGCTCACGAGCCCGACGATGATGGCGCCCCAGAACGCGGGCCAGAACCATTCGACGTGGAAGGGCACGCCGATCTCGTCGGCGACCCAGCTCGTCAGCATCAGCAGCGCGGCGTTCACGACGAGCGCGATCAGGCCGAGGGTGAGGATGTAGAAGGCGCAGCCCAGGACCTTGATGATCGGCTTCAGGACGGCGTTGATGACGCCGAAGATGACCGCGACCACCAGCAGGGTGAGCGCCTTCTCGCCGGTGTCGCCGCCCTTCAGGTCGATGCCGTCCACGACCGCGGACGCCACCCACAGCGCCACCGCGGCGATCACCACTCTGATGAGGATCTTCACGTGGCGTCCCTTACCCGGCGGGCCGGGCGGTTAACTGCCGAAGCCGTCCCCCACGGGTCCGATGACGGTGAGGGCCTGCGGCGCGTCGAGGACGTCCGCGGCGACGGCGCGGACGTCGTCGAGCGTGACGGCCTCGACGCGGGCGAGGACCTCGTCGACGGGCATCAGCGACTCGTACACCAGCTCGCTCTTGGCGATGCGGCTCATCCGGGAGCCGGTGTCCTCGAGGCCGAGGACCATGGCGCCGCGCAGCTGCCCCTTGCCGCGTTCGAGCTCCTCGGCGGTGAGGTCGCCGGCGCGGGCGACCTCGTCGCGGCAGATCTGCAGGACCTCCTCGGCCTTGGACGGCTGGCAGCCCGCGTAGACGCCGAAGATTCCGGAGTCGGCGTACTGGGCGGTGTAGCTGTAGACCGAGTAGGCGAGGCCGCGCTTCTCCCGGATCTCCTGGAACAGGCGGGACGACATGCCGCCGCCGAGCGCCGCGTTGAGGACGCCGAGGGCGAAGCGGCGGTCGTCGGTGCGGGACACGCCGAGGCCCCCGAGGATGATGTGGGCCTGCTCGGTGTCCTTGTCGAGGACGACCGTGCGCGGGTCGGCGGTGACGGCCGGGCCGTCGAGCCGGGGCCCGGCGGGGGCGGCGTCGCCGGTGAGGTGCCCGGCGAACGCCTCGGCGACGAGCCCGACCACGCGGTCGTGGTCGACGTTGCCCGCGACGGACACCACGAGGTTCTGCGGGACGTACCGGTCGCGGTAGTAGCCGTGGATGCGGTCCCGCGACAGCGTGTTGATCGACTCCTCGGTGCCGAGGATCGGACGGCCGAGGGGCGTGTCGCCGAACAGCGCCGTGGCGAACTCGTCGTGGACGAGGTCGCCGGGGTCGTCGTCGCGCATGTGGATCTCTTCGAGGATCACGCCGCGTTCGGCCTCGACGTCCTCGGGGCGGTTCACCGACGCGGCGACCATGTCGGACACGACGTCGACGGCGAGCGGCAGGTCGGCGTCCAGCACCCGCGCGTAGTAGCAGGTGTACTCCTTGGCGGTGAACGCGTTGAGGTCGCCGCCGACCGCGTCGATCGCCGCGGAGATCTCCAGCGCGGACCGGCGCTCGGTGCCCTTGAACAGGACGTGCTCGAGGTAGTGGGAGGCGCCCGCGTCGGCGGGCTCCTCGTCGCGGGACCCGACGGACGCCCAGATGCCGAACGCCGCGGACCGGACGGTCGGCATCCGCTCGGTGATGACGCGCAGCCCGCCGGGCAGGACGGTGCGGCGGACCTCGCCGGCGCCGTCGGTGTGGATCGTGGTGGTGGTTCCGGGCTCCTGCGCCCGGGCCGGCAGCGTCACGGCTGGCTCACCCTCCGGTTGCTGGTCGCTGTCCCGGGGCCGGCGGGCGCCGGGCTGGAAAGCGGCCGACCGGCCCGCCCCGGGGGGGGGGGGGCGGGGGGGCCGCGGCTCCCCCGGCCGAGCGCCGGCCGCGGTCGGGGGCCGGGTTGTGCGCCCGGGGGGCGGGGTCGGCGTTCGGTCACCCTTCCGTGAGCTTGTCGGGGTCGGGCGCGTAGACGGTCATCCAGTGCGGCCGCAGCCGGTAGTAGACGACCTCGCGCTCCCAGTCGAAGGCGTCGTCGCCGTACAGCTCCTTGAAGTACGCGAGGAGGTACGGCCAGTCCGCCGCGGGCTCCTCGCCGAGCGGGTTGAGGATCTCCACGGTGCCGTGCGTGAACACGCCGAGGTCCTCGCCGCGCATGTGCGCGACGCTGGCGGCCGGACGCGCCCGCAGGTGGCGGGCCTTCGCGGCGCCCTGCGCCGTCCCGAAGTGCCATCGGCCGTGCAGGAAGTGCCCGTCCACGGCGCTGATCCGCGGTTCGCCCTTCGCCGTCACGGTGGACAGCGCGAGCGTGCACATCCCGGTGAGCACCCGCGTGAGCCGCTCCGCGGACATCGTCCGCTCGGCGACGATCGAGCGGAGGTGCGAGGTGGAGCGGGCCAGCGAGGCGTCGAGCAGCCCTTGCAGCTCGTCGAGTTCTTCTTGCGTTTCGCGCATGTCCCCATGCTTCCCCGAAAACCTGACACCCTGCGTCACTCTTTTATTCGTGATCGGGCGCCCGAGCCGCCGGCCGATCAGCTCCACCGTCTCCGCGGGGCGGGTTTGACGCCGTAGTAGACGACGCCGTCGAGGGTGTCGTCGGCGTAGCGGGACGGCGTTCACCCGTTCCTCGTGTGCGCAGGCCCTCGCGGTTCAGCGCTGGGTGAGCCACACGATCAGCCACGCGGCGGCGGCGCAGCCGAGGGTGTAGGCGATCCCGCGCACGGCGGCGAACATGCCCGCCTGCGCCAGTCGCCGGGCCTTGCGGCGCGCCCGCTGCGAGCGGCGTCGGCCGTCGCCCTCCGGGCGGTCGACCGCCGTTGGCCGATTCTTCCGGTTCCTCCACTTTTCGAGCACTGCTTCGCTTTCTTTCCAGCCCATCAACGGGATGTTCGGTCCGGTGTTGCCGGACGCGCATTTGTTGCACCTCGTGCCGAAATGGCGAACGGCGGATGCGGGAGCATTCCGACCGCTTCGGTCGTTTGGGTGGGTATCTACGCTGGTCAACCTTCTGTGAGTGTTGTTTTGATTGTTCGCCTATGGGGCGACATACTGCTGACGACTTCCTTGCGGTCGCCTGCGGTGAGTCTTTCCCGTAGATCAATTTCCCGGTAGCGGGAGAGGGGGATCGCGGGGGGTTTTCTCGTTTGCGAAGTTCTCCCGGGTCGGGGGAAGGAGATCGGTGGGTTCTCAGGGACGCCCGAAGAAGAAGATCAACGACGAGTACCCGCACGTCGCGGCTTTCTCCGGATGCCTGCGTGACCTCATGGAGGCACGGGGGCTGACCAAGGAGAAGTGGCTGAAGGCCGCCGGGGTCAAGAGCCACAGTCGCCTCGACTGCTACATCAACGGGGAAGCGGTGCCCGAGGTGGACGTTCTGGAGGTGTACTTCGTCGAGCCGCTGGCGGCCGTCCGGGAACTGGACGACGAGGAGGATCGGCGGCTGTGGGCGCTGTACCGGGCGGCCCGCGATGAACTGCCGCCCAAGAAGGCGACGTCGGCGGACCAGGTCAGTGTCTTGAAGAGCAGGCTCGCGGCGGCCGACGACACGATCGCGCGACTGTGGGATCTGGTGCGGATGTTCGCGGCGCACGGCGAGGAGAATCGGCGGACCGCGGAGAAGCTCCGCGCGGCGCTCCGGCAGCTCGAGGCCGACCTGGCCGCCGCCAAGATGCAGCTCAAGGAGGCCGAGAACGCCGCACGGCAGGGCCACGCCCAGGCCGAGTGGCTGAAGATCCAGACGACCTGGTTCTCCCACAACATGACCCGTCGGGCCATGGAGATCGTCGGCCTGCATCGGCACGCCCGAGATCTGGAAGCCGAGCTCGTGCGGTCGCTGCAGACGATCGCCCGGCAGGGGGAGACCATTCAGCAGCTGGAGGTCAAGCTCCTGCTGTACGACCGGCTCAGCGCACACCAACGCCGCGTGATCGCCGCACTGCGGAACTCCCGAGTCGACGACGAGGGCAGGTATCGCCGGACACTGGCCGAGTGGGACCGATGCGCTCGGCAGTGGGAGCAGGAGAGATGGGCCCTCGCCGGGCAGGTGGCCGACCTCCGGCGCCGGGTCGATCGCCTCAAGGCCGAGAACCTCCAGATCGGCGCGGTTTCCCCGGCGCAGGGAAACGCGACCGGGGCGGTCGAGCTCGGCCGGGCGGCCTGGCACCTGGACGCCGCCGATCCCGGCCTCGAGGTCTACTGGGACGGGCAGCAATGGACCGGCGAGAAGCGGCCCGCGTCACCGGCCACTCGGCGGGCCGGGCGCTCCCGTGGCCGCCACGCACGTCCCGAGCCCGCCTGGGTCGAACGCAACGCCGCGGCGGCTTGGCAGGGATACTGCATCGGCTACGCGGCCGTGATGCGGGAACGCCCTGGATGGGCGTCGTCGGTCATGGCCCGCAAACCCGCGCTTCCCGAACTGCCGAGCCTGCTCATTCCTGGGCGGCCCACCGCCGTCCTCACCGTCCACGATCCCGCCCGGCAGGCCTTTGAAGCCGGCTTCTGGCACGCCATCGAGAACAAGTGCCTGACCGAGGGCGAGGGCAAGGGGCCCTTCCGCAGGTCCAGGCGCGGCACCGGCGGCGGCCGCCATGTGAGCCCCACCGCCACCACCGTCCCCGACCTGCCGAGCATCCCCGGGCCGCGGTCGGCGCACGACGAACCGGTGGACGATGGCTCCTGGACCACGCGCATGTCCGGACGTTCCGGCCTCGAACACCATGCCTTCTGGCCCAGCCCCAGCCGGTTCCGCCTGCGGCGTTGAAACTCCGGGTCGAGGGTCAGTGCTCGCGGATGCGGCGGTGCCACCAGGGGCGGTCGGGTGGGGCGAACGGGTCGGGGAGGGTGCGGGACCGGTACCGCTCGGCGAGGGGCGACGTGATCCGTTCGACCTCGCACCTCGACGCCCGCGAGAGCGCCCCGGTGTCGTGCAGGACGTCCAGTGCCTCTTGGGGGTCGTGGCAGGGGCAGATGTCGTCGGGGTGCAGCGTCCGGCCAGGTCGGCGGAGGAAGTCTCGCAGGGTGTCCAGGGCCTTGGCCAGTTCGTCCGGTGCGGGGCATCGGCCGGTTCGGGCGGCTTCGGCCTCGTGTTGCCGTCTCGGGCAGCCGTCGTCCGGGCCGGTACCGGCCTGCCGGCCACCGGGGCACCGGCCGCCCGAAATGATCGCACGCGGGAAAGGGCGCCCGGTATGCGTAATAGTGCGTATTGACGATCGGGGGAACGGGGTCGCCGTCCCGTCCGAGCATGGTCAGGACGGGCGGGTGCCGCGGAGTGCCCACGCGACCAGGGCGATGACCGGGATCAGGACGGCCGCGCTGATGCCGGCCGCCGTGGTGACGCCGCTCGTGTAGGCGGCCGTGGCGGCGTCGGCGAGGCCGGGGTCGGTGAGGGCGGCGGCGATGGTCTCGGTCGCGGGGCCGGTGGCCGCCGTGTCCTCCATGGTGGTGCGGTAGACGGTGGTGGCGGCCGTGCCGAGGACGGCGATGCCCAGGGCGGCGCCGAGTTCGGTGCTGGTCTCGGAGACGCCCGCGGCGGCCCCGGCGCGCTCGGGGGGCGCCGAGCCGAGGACGAGGCTGTTGGCCAGGGTGCCGGTGACGCCCGTGCCGACGGTCAGGACCGTGTAGCCCGCGATGAAGGCCCACAGGGGCGTGTCGGCGCCGATCTGCGCGATGACGGCGAACCCGGCGGCGACGAGGGCGAGGCCGGACGCGAGGAGAAGCGCCGGACGGACGCGCGGTGCGAGCACGCCCGCGAGGGTCGCGCCGGCGATCGTCCCGGCGAAGGTCGGCAGTGCGGCGAGCGCGGCGTGCAGGGCGCTCAGGCCGTGCACGGCCTGCATGAACGTGAACGCGAGGACGCCGACGCCGGAGGCCGCGAGGGAAATCGTGGTGTTGGCGGCGATCGCGGCGGAGAAGGCGCGGGCGCGGAACATCCCGGCGTCGATCAGCGGGTGGGCGGCGCGCCGCTGGCGCAGGACGAACGCGGCCGTGAACGCCGCGCCGACGGCGGCGGCCGCCACCGCGCGGGCGTCCGGGCCGTGCGAGGCGGCGTGCTTCAGCGCGAAGACGAGTCCGAGGACTGCGGGGAGGGCGAGGACGGCGCCGAGCAGGTCGAACCGGGCGTCCTCGGGGTCGCGGGACTCCTCGATCAGGAGCGGGGCGGCGACCAGGAGGAGCAGCATCACGGGGACGTTGACGAGGAAGATCGAGCCCCACCGGAAGTGCTCGAGCAGGAACCCGCCGGCGATGGGGCCCGCGACGGAGCCGCCGGTGAACGCGACGGTCCAGGCGCCGACGGCCGCGCGGCGGCGGCGCTCGTCGGGGTACAGGGCGCGGATGAGGGAGAGGGTGGCGGGGGCGAGGGTGGCGCCGCCGATGCCGAGGAGGGCCCTGGCCAGGACGAACGTCCAGGGTTCGGTGGCGAGGGCGAGGAGCGCGGACGCGGCGCCGAAGAGGGCGGAGCCGGCGAGGAGGAGGCGGCGGCGGCCGATGCGGTCGCCGAGGGAGCCCATGGTGATCAGCAGTCCGGCCATGACGAAGCCGTAGACGTCCATCATCCACAGCCATTCGGTGCCGGTGGGCGTGAGGGCGGCGGAGATGGACGGGGCGGCGACGAACAGGATCGACAGGTCCATCGAGACGAGCAGTGCGGGCAGGAGCAGGACGGCGACGCGCATGGCGCGATCGTACGTACGTACAAATCGCGTGTCAAAACGTACGTACGTACACTGCCGGGATGGGACAGCGTGAGGACTTGCTGGCGGGCGCACGGACCTGCCTCGCCGAGAAGGGCTACAGCCGGACGACCGCGCGGGACATCGCGGGCGCGTCGGGCGCGCACCTGGCGTCGATCGGGTACCACTTCGGCTCGAAGGACAAGCTGATGGCCGTGGCGGTGCTGCAGGCCAGCGACGAGTGGGGCGACACGATCGAGGCGGCGGTGCGGGCGGCGGGCGAGGCGAGCCCGGCGGAGCGGCTGCGGGCGTTCCTGGACGAACTGTTCGCCGCGATCCCCCGGCAGCGGGACTTGCTCGTCGCGAGCACGCAGGCGTACACCGAGGCCCAGTTCAGCGAGGAGGTGCGGGCGCCGCTGCTGGAGGCCGTCGAGCGGGGCCGCCGGGAGCTGGCCGCGATGGTGCTCGGAGTGGAGGGCGACGAGGTGGACGACGCCACGGCGCGGGCGCTCGGATCGCTCGTGCACGCGATGGTCGTCGGGTTCGCGCAGCAGGCGCTGCTGGCGCCGGAGTCGATGCCGGCCGCCGAACAGGTGGCGGAGGCGGTGGCCGTCCTCGCGCGAGGGCGGTGACATGCGAAGAGGGCTTCCGCCACTCGGGGGCAATGGCGGAAGCCCTCGATATGGTCTTCGGCCCCGGGCGTCCGAACGTTACGGATTTCAACCAGAATTTTCTGCGAGTCGGGAATGCCCTGGTCAGAGGGTGTCCAGCCAGTTCCGCAGGAGCGTGCGGCCGCCGACCGACAGCACCGACTCCGGGTGGAACTGGACGCCCTCGACGGGGGCCGCACGGTGCCGGAGGCCCATGACGACGCCGTCCGGGGTCCGGGCGGTGATCTCCAGGACGTCCGGGACGGTCGCGGCCTCGACGGCGAGCGAGTGGTACCGGGTCGCGGGGAACGGGTTCGGCAGGCCCGCGAAGACGCCGCGGCCGTCGTGCCCGATCAGGCCGGTGGACCCGTGGACGATCTCGGGCGCCCGGGACACGACGGCGCCGTGGGCGTGCGCGATGACCTGGTGGCCGAGGCACACGCCGAGCACGGGCGCCCCCGACCGGACGAGCGCGGTGCAGACGCCCGCGTCCGCGGGGCGTCCGGGGCCGGGGCTCAGCAGGACGCCGTCCACCCGGGCGGCGTCGCCGACCGCGACGTCCTCGCGGAACGCGACGCGGCAGTCGGCGCCGAGTTCCCGCAGGTACTGGACGATGTTGAAGACGAAGCTGTCGTGGTTGTCCACGACGAGGACGCGCGGGCTCACGGCAGCCCCGGCTCCGGGGACGACGACGGGGACGGCGTCCCCGTGACGACACCGTGGTCGAACTGGACCTTCGGCTCCACCCACGGGAACACGACGTTCCACAGCACCAGGACGAGCGCGAGGACGGCGGCCGCCGCGACCGCGAGCTTGGTGTGCCACGCGCCGGGCAGCCGGCGCCAGATCCACGCGTACACGCAGAACCCCTCCTACTCGGCGGCCGCGGCGGTCGGGACGCGCGGCTTCGCGGCGGTCAGCTCGCCGAAGACGATCATGCGTTCGGCGTCGGAGTACTTCGGGTGGCAGGTGGTGAGGGTGATGAGCCGCTCGCCGGGCTTCTTCCCCGGGTGGTACGGGACGGGCGCGGTGACCTCGACGGCCGTCGGTTCGACGATGTCGCGCCCGGTGACCTTGTAGACGTACTGCTTCTCGCGCGTGTCGATGAGGATCTCGTCGCCGCGTTCGAGTTCGCCGAGGTCGTTGAACGGCGCGGAGTACGTCGTGCGGTGGCCGGACACGACGAAGTTGCCGACCTCGCCCGGCATGGCGCTGCCGGGGTAGTGGCCGGGGCCCTTGCGCAGGTCGTCGCGCTCGACGCCCTCGACGACGACGAAGCCGTAGTCGTCCCCGAACTCGGGGACGCGCAGCATCGCGATGCCGGAGCCGAGTTCGACCTGCTCGGTGGTGACCTCGGGGGCCTCCCAGCGTTCGAGGAGCCGCTCGGTGAGGCGGTTCTGCTGGTCCCGCGTGTACTGGCCGGTTCCCCACAGTTCGTACGTCAGGAACAGCATCAGGATCAGTCCGGCGGTGATGCACAGTTCGCCCAGTCCACGGATCAGCGTCCGCACCGCGCGTCCCCCTCCTTGAACGGCTCGATGTCGGGTCTCCCGCCGGTAGCGTGAAAACTGGGATGATGCCTCATGCCGGGGCCGGTGCGCCGTGCCCCAGCGGATACGCTAACCGACAAAACACCCATGCGCGGTCCGGCGCTCCGGCCGCCGGACGCCCGAGGAGATCGACCACCGTGGCCAAGTCGAAAGTGCGCAAGAAGGCGGTCTACACCCCGCCGCAGAAGTCCAAGGCGCCCGAGGTCAGCCCGCGCTGGCTGGTGCCCACGATGATCACGCTGTGGCTGGTCGGCCTGATCTGGATCGCGGTCTTCTACGTCACGGCGAGCACCGGCACCGAGGTGCCGTTCATGACGGACCTGCACAACTGGAACCTCGGCATCGGATTCACCGCCATCATCCTCGGCGTCATCCTGTCCACGAAGTGGAGGTAGCCCAGGGGACGCACCCCTGGGCCGCCCCATAGCTCCTACAGCCCGTACTGCGCGGACAGGTCCGCCGTCTTGACCGCCACCAGCACGCCCAGCAGCACCAGTGTGAGGACGGGCGCCGCGACGTGGACGGCGAGGCGGCGCGCCTTCGGCGCGTAGGCGTACGCGGCCGCGAGCGCGGCGCCCACGACCAGCCCGCCGACGTGGCCCTGCCAGGAGATCCCGGGCACCGAGAACGTGATGATCAGGTTGATCACCAGCAGGAACACGATGGGTCCGGTGGGGGCGCGCATCCGGCGGCCGATCACGAAGAAGGCCCCGAACAGTCCGAAGATGGCGCCGGACGCGCCCACCGCGGCCTCGCCGGGCGACACCAGGTACAGCAGCACCGAGCCGCCGAGGCCCGACAGCAGGTAGAGGGCGAGGTAGCGCCACCGTCCGAGCACCTGCTCCAGCGACGGGCCGATCGCCCACAGCGCCCACATGTTGAACAGGATGTGGGTGATGCCGAACGATCCCTCGGTCTGGTGCAGGAACATCGAGGTGACGAGCCGGTACCACTCGCCCTCGGCGACGCCGACGAGCCGCCCGTCGAGCAGCCCGAGGCCGACCATCATGTAGTCGAAGACGACCTCGCGGGACGCGCGCTCGAACAGGTACACCAGGACGCAGGCGCCGATCAGCGCGTACGTCACCACCGGGGTGGACGACGCCGCGACGCGGGCGCCCAGCGCGGTGCGGGGCGCCGTCCGGTGCGCGTCCCGGTTGCCCTCGGCGACGCACTCCACGCACTGGTGGCCGACGTCGGCCTCGCGCATGCAGTCCGGGCAGATGTAGCGGTCGCACCGCGTGCAGCGCACGTACGTCTCCCGCCCCGGGTGCCGGTAGCAGGTCGGCACCGAGGTGTCGGGCGCGGGACTGGGTTCTGTGCTCATCCGTACTCCGGCGTCGCGGTGCGGGCTCTCACCCTCTCAACGATTAACGACGCTCGATCGTCACCGTGCGGATCACGACGTCGGTCTTCGGGCGGTCCATCGCGCCGGTCGGCGTCTGGACGATCTTGTCGACGACGTCGGTGCCCTCGATGACCTTGCCGAAGATCGTGTGCCGGCCGGTGAGGTGGCGGGTGTTCTGGACGTTGGTGGTGATGAAGAACTGCGACCCGTTCGTGCCGGGCCCGGCGTTCGCCATGGCCAGCAGGTACGGCCGGTCGAACTTCAGGTCCGGGTGGAACTCGTCGCCGAACTCGTAGCCGGGGCCGCCGGTGCCGTTGCCGAGCGGGTCGCCGCCCTGGATCATGAACCCGTCGATGACGCGGTGGAAGATCGTCCCGTTATAGAGGGGCTTCTCGGTCTTCTGGCGGGTGTTCGGGTCGGTCCAGACCTTGTTGCCCTCGGCGAGGTCGACAAAGTTGGCGACCGTCTCGGGCGCCTGGTCCGGGTACAGCTGGACGACGATCTTGCCGAGCGTCGTGTCGAGGTTCGCGAAGATCTCGTTGGCCACGCGGGCCTCCTCATGGTCGTCCGGACGGTCGGGTCCGGATCTCGTTCGTGCAGTTCGGCCGGTTCCTGCCCGCAAACCGTGCAGCTCCGACATACCGGAAACCATCACCCTACGCGGTCGGACGGTCACTCGTACGGTGTTTACCTTCCGATGCACGGGAAGGCTGCAGACAGGACCTCGCAAACAGGGAGGTTAGCGTGTCCCTAAAGATCAGTATCCGTCGCAGGCCGCCAGACGGCGTGTACACGGGGTACGAGCGTGCCCGGCAGGCGGCCATGCAGGGTGCGAACATGTGCCGGCGGCAGGCCACCATGGCGGCCGACCGGTTCATGCCGGCCGCGAACGAGCGCGTCATGGTCGCGCGCGGCTGGAGCGCGCCCCGGCTGCGGCGGGCCGCCCGTTATGTGGAGACGGGCCTCGCCCCGCGGGTGAGCACGTTCATGAACGACATGGCTCACCGGGTGGAACCGCCGCGGCGCACCCGGCCGTCGACCGTCATGATGATGGCCATGGCGGGCACGGCCCTCGCGGCCGGCGCGGCGGGCGTGATGATGACCCGGCGCAGCGCCATGAAGGACATGGCGGACCGTTCGGAGGAGGGGGAGGCCACCTCCGCCGACTCGATGACGGTCAGCGGCGCCGACGTGGACGGCCAGGTGCACTCACCGCACTAGCAACCCCTTTCGGCCGTGGTACGTGATCGGTCGTGTGCATGCGTAAGGCTCAGTGGAAGAGGGCCCGGTCCGTGCGGACCGGGCCCTTTCACGTCCGGTCCCTCCCGTCCCGTCCCGCCCGTCCCGTCCGCCGCTACCAACCGGTACGGTGAACCGCATGTCGGCAGAATCCCGCTCGGTGCCGCGGCGCCTGGGCGTCCTCGCCAAGGACCGCGCCCGCCGGGGCCTGCACACCGCCGTGCACCGGACCTGGGAGTGGATCCAGCGGCACGGCGAGATCACCCCCCACACCCACGGCGCCCGCCGGTTCGCCTACCTCGGCGAGGGCGCCTGCATCGGCTTCCCCGTCGGCGCGATCTACGGCGAACCGTGGATCTCGATCGGCGACCACACCCTCGTCGGGACGCACGTCACGATCTCCGCCGGGTTCGTCCCGGGCCTCGACCTCGGACCGGACGTCGTCGTGACGATCGGGTCGAGCTGCTCGCTCGGCCGCGGCACGCACATCGTCGGGCACCAGTCGATCGAGATCGGCAACGACGTGTTCACCGGCCCGAACGTGTACATCACCGACCAGAACCACACCTACGGCGACCTCGACGTGCCGATCGGGCGGCAGTGGCCCGAGAACAACCCGGTGGTGATCGGCGACGGCTGCTGGATCGGCACCGGCGCGATCATCCTGCCCGGCACCCGGCTCGGCCGGAACGTCGCCGTGGCCGGCGGCGCGGTCGTCCGCGGCGAGTTCCCTGACCACTCGGTCATCGGCGGCGTCCCCGCGAAGGTGCTGCGCAGCCACGATCCCGAGCAGGGCTGGCAGCCGCCGCTGCGTACGAACCCGCTGATGTCGCTGGACGAACTCGCCGCCCTCTCCGTCGACGGCCTCGAGGGCCTGCAACTTCTCCAGGACCGCCTGCGCGCCGAGAACGCGGCGCACGGGACGAACGGCTCGGGCGGGACGAACGAAACGACCGGGGCGAACGGCTCGAACGGCTCGCGGGCCGCACGGGGCGCGGAGGCCGACGCGGACGACGTCCGCGAGGAGACGGGCTGACCGCTCGTCCCGTCCCCTGGGGCGGTGCGAATGTTCCACGTGAAACGACCCCGCCCCGGAAACCCGGGACGGGGTCGTTTCACGTGCTCAGGACGGGTCAGTTGTAGCGGGCCGCGCTCCGGTCGCCGCCACCGCCGCCGCGCTTGCCCCCGTAGGAGCCGCCGCGCCGGCCGCCGCCGTGCCCGGAACCACCGTGCCCGGAACCGCTGTGTCCGGAACCGCTGTGCGCCGAGCCGCCGCCGCTGCGCGGGCCGCCGCCGCGGCGCTCACCGCCGGACGAGCGCGAACCGCGCCCCCCGTAGCCGCGGCGCCCGCCCGGACGGCCCCGCCCGCCGCCGTTCTCGCGGCGCGGACGCTCCGGGATCAGCGGCTCCTCGATCGGGATGCCGGACGGGACGCGCGCCCCGGTCAGCTTGACCAGTTCGGCGTCGCCGCTGGACACCCGGACGCGCGGCGCGTTGATCCCGGCGCGGCGGGTCATCGCGGACGTCGAGCGCACCTGGTGCGGCAGGACGAGCGTGACGACGGTGCCGCGCTCGCCGGCGCGCGCCGTCCGTCCGGCGCGGTGCATGTAGTCCTTGTGGTCGGCGGGCGGGTCGACGTGCATGACGAGGCTCACGTCGTCGACGTGGATGCCGCGCGCGGCGACGTCGGTCGCGACGAGGACGCTGATGTTGCCCTCACGGAACTCGGCGAGCGTGCGGGTGCGCAGGCCCTGGCTCTTGCCGCCGTGCAGGCCCGCCGCGCGCACGCCGACCTGGGTGAGCTGCTTGGCGAGCCGGTCGACGCCGTGCTTGGTGCGGGCGAACAGGATCGTCCGGCCCTCGCGGTTGGCGATCTCGGCGGTGATCGCGCCCTTGTCCTTCGGCGCGACGAGCAGCAGGTGGTGGTCCATCGTGTCGACGGACTCGTCGACGGGGCCGATCGCGTGGGTGACCGGGTCCTGCAGGTAGCGGCGGACGAGGACGTCGACGTCCTTGTCGAGGGTCGCGGAGAACAGCAGCCGCTGCCCGCCGAGCCGGGCCTGGTCGAGGATGTCGGTCACGTCGGGCAGGAAGCCCATGTCGGCCATGTGGTCGGCCTCGTCGAGCACCGCGATCTCGACGTCGGACAGGTCACATGCGCCCTGCTGCATCAGGTCCTTGAGGCGGCCGGGCGTGGCGACCAGCACCTCGACGCCGCGGCGCAGCGCGTCGATCTGCTTGAACATCGAGGTCTGGCCGATGACGGTCTTGAACTTCAGGCCGAGGGACCGGCCGAGCGGCTCCAGGTTGGTCTGGACCTGCTGGGCGAGTTCACGGGTCGGGACGAGGATCAGCGCGAGGGGGCGCTTCGGGGCGGCGCGGCGGCCGGACAGGCGGGCGAGCAGCGGCAGGCCGAACGCGAGGGTCTTGCCGGACCCCGTCTTGCCGCGGCCGAGGACGTCGTGCCCCGCCATGATGTCGGGGATCGCGGCGGCCTGGATCGGGAACGGGGCGTCGATGCCCTGGCGGGCCAGGGCGTTCACCAGCTCGGCCGGGAGACCGAGCTCGGCGAAGGTGGGAACCCGCTCCTCGGCCGCGGTGGCGGCGTCGGCGGTCGGGTTCTGAGCAGCAGTGGCTGTGGTCACGCAATACCTTCCGAGAGGGGGGCACGTCTCGGGAGGCACCACGTATCGGATTTCGTGGGCTGCAAGGACGAGCCTGGCGCTGGGGCGCCGTAAAAATGATGAAGAGTGATTCGGTCAGTCTAACGCCGCCGGGGGCCATCCTTATGCCCCGTCTCTGCCGGAACATTCTCCCCGTCCGGATCAGCACCCGCACGCGGCCGCGCGGACGGGGGCCGTGAGCGGGTCGGGAGCCCGCCGCGCGACCGGCCGAACGCGGCGCGGACCTCGGCGGCGTAGGCGTCCGCGGGGAGCGGCCCGCCGTACTTCGCCGTCTCCAGGCCCCACACGTGCATGCGCTCCTCGTGGCGGTTGATCCCGGCGAGGACCGGCACCCGGTGGAAGCGGCCGCGTTCGATGGCGCGGGCCGGGTCCTCGGGCCGGACGCGGCCGCCGACGACCGGGCCGAACCCGGGCTGCGCGGGGTCGGCGGCGGCCTTCAGCAGGTCCGCGACGGGGACGCGGCGGAGCCGTTCGGCGGTCGGCGCGGCGCCGAGGCCGAGCCGGTCGACGAGCGCGCGGCCGTCGCGTTCGGCCTGCTCGCGGGGCCGCGGGTTGTTGGCCAGCGCCATGGACGGCGCCCACCGCGCGGCGCACGGGGCGCTCTGCATGATCACGCGGTCGAACAGGCCGGCCGAGCCGGGCGCGGCCAGGTGGGCGCACGCGCCGATGGCGCCGGACGACTCGCCGACGAGCGTCACGTTGCGCGCGTCCCCGCCGAACGTCGCGGACATCATCGAAAGCCGGATCGAAGACGGCACCTATCCCGTGAACACGCCCGTGCCGAGCGTCCGAGGCATCCGGGAGGAGTTCGACGTGTCCGCCCGAACGGCGGAAGGCGCACTCGCGGAGTTGAAGGAGCGCGGCCTCGTGGTCAGCGCGGTCGGCAAGGAACGTACGTCCTTCCGGCCGACCGGCGCGGCACGGCGAAGGGGTAGCGCCCGCGTCCCGCCCTGCCGACAGGCGGAAACGACCCCGTTCGCGCTCGTCGCGGCGGGCGCCGGACGGCCGCGGCGCCGCATCTCGGCGGCGCGTCCGGCTCAGGAAAGCAGGTCGAGGAAGGCGTGCAGGACCGGGTTGTCGTTCGCGGCCCGCCAGGTCAGGTGCAGCTCCACGGGTTCGGGGTTCGGCAGGCGGACGGGGCGCAGCGTGACGCCCTGGAGCCGCAGGCGGGACGCGGTGGCGGGGACGAGCGCGATGCCGAGGCCCACCTCGACGAGGGCGAGCACCGTGTGGACCTGGTGGGCGTGCTGGACGTACGCGGGGTGCACGCCCGACTCGCGGAAGACGCTCACCACGAGGTCGTGGAAGTACCGCGCCTCGAACGGCGCGTAGCCGATCACGCGTTCGCCGTGGAAGTCGGCGAGGTCGAGTTCGTCCTCGGCGCACAGCGGATGGTCGGCGGGCAGCGCGGCGAGGAGCGGCTCGGAGCCGAGCGGGCGCGCCTCCAGGCCGGGCGGCACGGGCGGCCGGACGAGACCGAGGTCGAGGTCGCCCCCGGCGAGGCGTTCGAGCTGGTCGCGGGTGACGAGCTCGCGCAGGACGATCTCGATGTGCGGGAGGTGCCCGGCCGCCGTGCGGAGCAGGTTGCCCAGCACGCCGTAGGCCGACGTCGCGGTGAAGCCGAGCCGCAGCACGCCCGACCGTCCCTCGGTCACGCGGCGGACGGACTGGGCGGCGTCCTCGGCGTCGTGCAGCAGGCGGCGCGCGTCGTGCAGGAACGCGCGCCCGGCGGGGGTGAGGCGCACGGTGCGGCTGCTGCGGTCGATCAGCCGTACCCGCAGTTCCTTCTCGAGCTGCTGGATCTGCCGGCTCAGCGGCGGCTGCGTCATGTTCAGCCGCTGCGCCGCCCGCCCGAAGTGCCCCTCCTCGGCGACGGCGACGAATCCGGCGAGCTGATTGATCGTGAACATCGATGCCTTTTGAGTATCAGTGGATGCTATTTCGGAGTTGGACTTGCATCGATGTCCGAGCCTAACGTCACCGCAAGCGTTCACCGACCTGAAGGAAAGAGTTCAATGTCCCAGTTCACGCCCGCTGAGGTCGCCGAACGGCTGGCCGGTGGGCTGCTGTCGTTCCCGGTGACCCATTTCCGCGACGATCTGAGCTTCGACGAGCCGGCGTACCGCGCGAACATCGGCCGGCTCGGGCGGTACGACGCGGCCGGCCTGTTCGCGGCGGGCGGCACCGGGGAGTTCTTCTCGCTGACCCCGGCGGAGGTCGAGGCGGTCGTGACCGCCGCCGTGCAGGAGGCGCCGGACGGCGTCCCGGTGATCGCGCCCGCGGGCTACGGCACCGCCACCGCGATCGAGCTGGCGCGCGCCGCCGAACGCGCGGGCGCCGCCGGGCTCCTGCTGCTGCCGCCGTACCTGACCGAGGCGTCGCAGGACGGCCTGTTCGAGCACGTGCGCGCGGTGTGCGACGCCACCGGGCTGGGCGTGATCGTCTACAGCCGGGCCAACGCGGTGTACTCCGACACCACGGTCGCGCGGCTCGCCGAGGCGTGCCCGAACCTGGTCGGGTTCAAGGACGGCGTCGGCGACATCGAGATGATGACGCGCATCCACACCCGCCTCGGCGACCGGCTCACCTACGTCGGCGGGCTGCCGACGGCGGAGATGTTCGCGCTGCCGTACCTCGAGATGGGCGTGACCACCTACTCGT
Organism: Spirillospora sp. NPDC052242; assembly: GCF_040679555.1. Taxonomy (NCBI): domain Bacteria; kingdom Bacillati; phylum Actinomycetota; class Actinomycetes; order Streptosporangiales; family Thermomonosporaceae; genus Spirillospora; species Spirillospora sp. NPDC052242. The sequence continues at coordinate 61,770 of NZ_JBFAUZ010000006.1, read as the reverse complement.
CGGCGATGTACAACTTCGTCCCCGAGTTCGCGCTGCGGTTCTACCGCGCCGTGCGGGCGCACGACCACGCCACCGTCCGGCGTTACCTGGACGGGTTCGTCCTGCCGTACTGCGACCTGCGCAATCGCCGCGCCGGGTACGCGGTGAGCATCGTCAAGGCGGGCATGCGGGTGACGGGGCATCCGGCCGGGCCGGTCCGCGCGCCGCTGACCGACCTGGCCGACGACGAGGTCAAGGAGCTCGGCGAGCTGATCGAGCGGATCCCCGCGGAGGAGGAGACGGAATGACGGAGCCCACCGGGCACATGATCATCGCCGGGGAGCCGGTCGCCGGCTCCGGGCAGCGGATCCGCGCCATCGACCCGGGCACCGGCGCCGCGCTGGAACCGGCGTACGGCTACGGGGACGCGGGCGACGTCGAGCGCGCCTGCGCGGCGGCCGCCGCGGCGTTCGGCGAGTACCGGCGCGCGCCGCTCGTCCGGCGCGCGGAGTTCCTGGAGCGGATCGCCGACAACATCGAGGCGCTCGGGGACGCGCTCGTCCGGCGGGCGCACGCCGAGTCGGGGCTGCCGGTCGCGCGGCTGACCGGCGAGCGCGGCCGGACGACCGGGCAGCTGCGGATGTTCGCGCGGCTGCTGCGCGACGGCGGCCTGGAGGTCCCGCGCATCGACCCGGCGCTGCCCGACCGGACGCCGCCGCGCCCCGACATCCGGCAGCGGTGGGTGCCGCTGGGCCCGGTGGCGGTGTTCGGCGCGAGCAACTTCCCGCTGGCGTTCTCCGTCGCGGGCGGCGACACGGCCTCGGCGCTCGCCGCCGGTTGCCCCGTCGTGGTGAAGGGGCACGACGCCCACCCCGGGACGTCCGAGCTGGTGGCCCGCGCGATCGCGGACGCGGTCGCCGCGTGCGGCCTGCCCGCCGGGACGTTCTCGCTGCTGTTCGGGTACGGGCCCGACCTCGGCACGGCGCTGGTGACCGACCCGCGGATCCGCGCCGTAGGGTTCACCGGTTCGCGGACCGGCGGGCTCGCCCTGGTCGCGGCGGCGCAGGCGCGGCCCCGTCCGATCCCGGTGTACGCGGAGATGAGCAGCACGAACCCGGTGTTCCTGCTGCCGGGCGCGCTCGCCGAGCGGGCGGCCGAGATCGGGGCCGGGTTCGCCGGGTCGCTGACGCTGGGCGCCGGGCAGTTCTGCACCAACCCGGGCGTCGTCGTGGCCGTGGACGGCCCCGGCCTGCAGGCGTTCACGGACGCCGCGGCGGCCGCGCTGGACGGCGCCGAGCCGTCCACGATGCTCACCCCCGGCATCGCGGGCGCCTACCGCGACGGCGTCGCCGCGGTCGCCGCCCGTCCGGGCGTCGAGGTGCTCGCGCAGGGCGCGGCGCACGATCGTCCGGCGGCGTGCCGGCCCGCGCTCGTCGCCACGGACGCCGACACGTTCATCGGCGACCGCGCGCTCCAGGAGGAGGTGTTCGGCGCCTTCTCGATCGTGGTGCGGTGCCGGGACGCGGCGCAGGTGCGGGAGGTCGCCGAGGCGCTGGAGGGCCAGCTCACCGCGACCGTCCACGCGGCCGGCAGCGACCGCGCCGAGGCGGCGGAACTCCTGGACGTGCTGGAGCTGACGGCGGGACGGGTGCTGTTCGACGGCTGGCCGACCGGCGTCGAGGTCGGGCACGCGATGGTGCACGGCGGGCCGTTCCCGGCCACGTCGGACCCGCGCACCACGTCCGTCGGCACCCTCGCCGTCGAGCGGTTCCTGCGCCCGGTGGCCTACCAGAACGTTCCCGCCGAGCTGCTGCCGGGCCCGGTCGCGGACGGCAACCCGGACGGGCTGCTGCGCCGCGTCGACGGGCGCCCCGGCCGGGACTGACGACCACGTGATCAAAGGACGGCCATGACATCCGTACAGCAGCCCGCGGTGGCGGAGATGCGCGTGGTCCCGGTCGCCGGGCACGACGGCATGCTGCTCAACCTCAGCGGCGCCCACGCGCCGTTCTTCACCCGCAACCTGGTGATCCTCACCGACTCCGAGGGACGCACCGGCGTCGGGGAGGTCCCCGGCGGCGAGCCGATTCGCGCCACCCTGGACGACGCGAAGGACCTCGTCGTCGGACGGCCGGTCGCGCGCGTCCGGTCGGTGCTGCGCGAGATCCGGACCCGGTTCGCGAGCCGGGACGCCGGGGGCCGCGGCAGCCAGACGTTCGACCAGCGCGTCACCGTGCACGCCGCGACGGCCGTCGAGGCGGCGATGCTCGACCTGCTCGGCAAGCAGCTCGGCGTCCCGGTCGCCGAACTGCTCGGCGACGGCGTCCAGCGGGACGCGGTGCCGGTGCTCGGGTACCTCTTCTACGTCGGCGACCGGACGAAGACCGACCTCCCCTACCGCTCCCCCGAGGACGAGACGGGCGACGACGCCGACGCCTGGACGCGCGTCCGGCACGAGGAGGCGCTGACCCCGGACGCGGTGGTGCGGCTCGCGGAGGCCGCGCACGAGCGCTACGGGTTCCGCGACTTCAAGCTCAAGGGCGGTGTGCTGCCCGCCGCGGAGGAGGCCGCGGCGGTGACGGCGCTGGCCGAGCGGTTCCCCGGCGCGCGGATCACCCTCGACCCGAACGGCGCGTGGCAGCTGGCCGAGGCGATCGAGGTCGGCCGCGGCCTGCGCGACGTCCTCGCCTACGCCGAGGACCCGTGCGGCACCGAGGCCGGGTACTCGGGCCGCGAGACGATGGCGGAGTTCCGCCGCGCGACCGGGCTGCCCACCGCCACGAACATGATCGCCTGCGACTGGCGGCAGCTCGGCCACGCGGTGCGGTCGGGCGCGGTCGACATCCCGCTGGCCGACCCGCACTTCTGGACGATGGCCGGTTCGGTGCGCGTCGCGCAGTTCTGCGCCGACTGGGGCCTGACCTGGGGCTCGCACTCCAACAACCACTTCGACGTCTCGCTGGCGATGTTCACGCACGTCGCGGCGGCCGCGCCCGGCGAGATCACCGCGATCGACACGCACTGGATCTGGCAGGACGGGCAGCGCCTCACCCGCGAGCCGCTGCGCATCGCCGACGGGCTGCTGCCCGTGCCGTCCGGTCCGGGGCTCGGCGTCGAGCTCGACGAGGAGCGCGTCGCCGCCGCGCACGAGCTGTACCTGCGCGAGGGCCTCGGCGCCCGCGACGACGCGACCGCGATGCGGTACCTCGTGCCCGGCTGGACCTTCGACCCCAAGCGCCCGGCCCTCGACCGGGACTGACCGCCCCCGCCCCCGCCCCCGCCCCGCTCCCGCCCCGACCCACCCCTGCGCTCCGCGCATCCCCTCTGGAGGCGACGTTGCCTGTCTTCACCGCGCCCACGCCGGCCGCCGACCCGCCGGCCATGTCGTGGACGCTGCCGCCGTGGGCGCTGCTGCTCCTCCTCGCCGGCGGCATCGTGCTGCTGCTGCTGATGGTCATCAAGGCCAAGCTGCACGCCTTCCTCGCGCTGCTCCTGGTCAGCGTGGGCGTCGGCCTCGCGGCCGGCATCAAGCCGACCGAACTGCCCGGCGTCCTCGAGGCCGGCATGGGCGACACGCTCGGCGAGATCGCGATCATCGTCGCGCTCGGCGCCATGCTGGGCCGCGTCATGCAGGAGTCCGGCGCGGCCGAGGTCCTGTCGGGCAAGCTGCTCGCGGCGTTCAGCGAGAAACGCGCGCCGCTCGCCGTCGGACTGACGGCGCTGATCTTCGGCGTTCCCGTCTTCTTCGACGTCGGGTTCATCATCCTGCTGCCGCTGATCTACGCGGTGGCGCAGCGGTCCGGCCGGTCGCTGATCAGCATCGCGCTGCCCGCCGTCGGCGGCCTGGCGATCATGCACGCGGTGCTGCCGCCGCATCCCGGTCCCGTCGCCGCGGCGGGCCTGCTCGGCGCCAGCCTCGGCTGGGTGACGATCATGGGCCTGATCTGCGGCCTGCCCGCCTGGTTCATCGGCGCGTACCTGTTCGGCATCAAGGTCGGCGACCGGCTGAACACGCCCGTCCCGGCGCAGCTCGTCGGCGAGGCGCGGGAGCAGTCCGGCGCCGCGTCCGGCGCCGGCGGCGAGGACGGCGCTTCCGGCGGCAAGGGCGGCGGGACGGCCGTCGCGGTGCGGCCCGCGCCCTCGTTCGCGGTGACGGTCACCGTGATGCTGCTGCCCGTCCTGATGATCATGCTGAACACGTTCGCCGACACGGTGCTCCCGGACGGCGACGTGCAGGCGGCGCTCGAGTTCATCGGCTCGCCGATCATCGCGCTGACCGTGGCGACGCTGCTGTCGTTCTGGCTGCTCGGCCTGCGCGGCGGGTTCAGCATGGAGCGCCTGGAGAAGGCGGCGTCCGCGTCGCTCGGGCCGGTGGCGCTGGTGCTGCTGGTCACGGGCGCGGGCGGCGTGTTCGGCGCGGTGCTGGAGAACACCGGCGCGGGCGAGGCCCTCGCCGACCTGCTCGGCAAGACGTCGCTGCCGGTGATCGTGCTCGCCTTCCTGATCGCCACCGCGCTGCGGGTCGCGCTGGGCTCCAAGACGGTGGCGATCGTGACGACCGCCCCGATCGTGGCGCCGCTGATCGCGGACGCGGGCCTGTCGCAGCCGGAGATCGCGCTGGTCGTGGTCGCGGTGGCCGCGGGCGGAACCGTCCTGTCGCACGTCAACGACTCCGGGTTCTGGCTGTTCAACCGCTACATGGACATCGACATCCGCACCACGCTGAAGAGCTGGACGCTGATGGAGACGTTCATGGGCGGCACCGCGTTCCTCATCGCCGCGGCGATCAGCCTCGCCATCTCCGTCACCTGACGCGTCGCGCGCGACGAAGCCCCGCCCTCCCCGGGCGGGGCTTCGTCGTTTCGCGGGCCTGCGTCCCGCCGTCGCGTGATCAAGGTCATGCCCCGTCCGGGCGGGCGTGATCGGGATTACGACGACAGGTAGTACTACAGCTCGTAGTATGTCGTACAGGACGTAGTACTACAGCTTGTAGTAGATAGCCGGGGAGGCCCGCGCATGAGGACGTTCGGCCGGGAGCAGGGTGGCCATGGACACGGTTGACATCGCACGGTGGCAGTTCGGGATCACGACCGTCTACCACTTCCTGTTCGTCCCGCTGTCCATCGGGCTCGTCGCGCTCGTCGCCGGGATGCAGACGGCGTGGGTGCGGACGGGCAAGACCGAGTACCTGCGGGCCACCAAGTTCTGGGGCAAGCTCTTCTTGATCAACTTCGCGATGGGGATCGTGACGGGGATCGTGCAGGAGTTCCAGTTCGGCATGAACTGGTCCGCCTACTCCCGGTTCGTCGGGGACGTCTTCGGCGCGCCGCTCGCGATCGAGGGGCTGCTCGCCTTCTTCTTCGAGTCGACGTTCCTCGGCCTGTGGATCTTCGGCTGGGACCGGCTGCCGAAGAAGATCCACCTCGCGTGCATCTGGATGGTGTCGCTCGGCACGATCCTGTCCGCGTTCTTCATCCTCGCCGCGAACTCCTGGATGCAGAACCCCGTCGGCTACCGCATCGACGAGGCGTCCGGGCGCGCCGAGCTCACCGACTTCTGGGCCGTCCTCACGAACCCGATGCACCTCACCGCGTTCCCGCACACGATCGCGGCGTCGTTCGTCACCGCCGGGATGTTCGTCGCCGGGGTCAGCGCGTGGCACCTGATGCGGCGCAAGCACGTCGAGGTGTTCCGGCCGTCGCTGCGGATGGCGCTCGTCGTCACCGCCGTCGCGTCGATCGCCGTCGCGATCAGCGGCGACATGCTGGGCAAGGTCGTCACCGAGCACCAGCCCATGAAGATGGCCGCCGCCGAGGGGCTGCACGAGACCCAGACCGGGGCGCCGTTCTCGCCCTTCAGCATCCGGACGCCCGACGGCACCGAGGAGATCGTCGGGCTCGAGATCCCCGGGGTGCTGTCGTTCCTCGCCACCGGCGGCTTCGACGGCGAGGTCCAGGGCATGAACGACCTCCAGGCCGCCGCCGAGGCCGAGCACGGCCCGGGCGACTACACGCCGAACGTCCCCGTCACGTACTGGACGTTCCGGATGATGGTCTACATCGGGATGGCCACCGCCGGGCTGTCGCTGCTCGGCCTGTGGCTGACCCGCCGCGGCCGCCTCCCCGGCAACCCGTGGATGTGGCGGATCGGGATGCTGTCGCTCACCCTGCCGTTCATCGCCAGCTCCGCCGGGTGGGTGTTCACCGAGATGGGACGCCAGCCCTGGTCGGTGTACGGGCTGATGCAGACCTCGCAGAGCGTCTCGCCCGGGGTGTCCGCCGGCTCGATGCTGCTCTCCGTCGTCGCGCTGACCGCGCTCTACGCCGTCCTGTTCGTCATCGAGGTCAAGCTGCTCGCCAAGTACGCGAAGGCCGGGCCGCCCACCGAGGACGACGTCGCGCCGGCGCCCGAGGACGGCGACGACGACCACGACGAAGAGCGCGCGCTCGCGTTCGCCTACTGACCTTCGAGCGAAAGGGCCCGCCGTCATGGACTTGACGACCGCCTGGTTCCTGATCATCGCGTTCCTGTGGATCGGCTACTTCTTCCTGGAGGGCTTCGACTTCGGCGTCGGCATGCTGCTGCCGGTGCTCGGCCGCGACGACGTCCGCCGCCGCGTCGTGATCAACACGATCGGCCCGGTGTGGGACGGCAACGAGGTGTGGTTCATCGTCGCGGGCGCGTCGATGTTCGCCGCGTTCCCCGAGTGGTACGCGACCCTGTTCAGCGGCTTCTACCTGCCGCTCCTGCTCATCCTGCTCGCGCTCATCGTGCGCGGCGTCGCGTTCGAGTACCGCGGCAAGCGGGACGACGCCCTGTGGCGCGCCCGCTGGGACCGCGCGATCTTCTGGGGCAGCGTCGTCCCCGCGTTCCTGTGGGGCGTCGCGTTCGCGAACATCGTCCGGGGCGTCCCGCTGGACGCCGACCACGAGTACGCCGGGACGCTCCTCGACCTCCTCAACCCGTACGCGCTGCTCGGCGGGCTGACGACGCTCACCCTGTTCGTCCTGCACGGGGCGGTGTTCGTCGCGCTGAAGACGACCGGGACCGTCCGGACGCACGCCCGGAGCATCGCGCGCGTCGCGGCCGCCGCCGCGCTCGTCGTCGCCGGGTCGTTCCTGCTGGTCACGCAGGTGCAGTACGGCAAGACGTGGACGTGGCTCGCGGTCGCGGGCGCCGCCGCCGCGCTCGCCGGCGCCGCCGCCGCGAACGCGCGCGGCCGCGAGGGCTGGGCCTTCATCGGGACCGGGACGGCCGTCGTCCTCGCCTTCGTGACGCTGTTCGGCTCGCTGTTCCCCGACGTGATGCCGTCCACGATCACCGCCGCGAACGGCCTGACCAAGGAGAACGCGGCGTCCAGCGACTACACCCTCGAGATCATGACGTGGGTCGCGCTGGTGTTCACCCCGATCGTGATGATCTACCAGGGCTGGACGTACTGGGTGTTCCGCAAGCGGATCGGCACCGCGCAGATCCCGCCGGCGAAGACCCCGAAGAAGAAGAGCCCGAAGAAGAAGAGCCCGGTCGGATGAAGCCGCTCGACCCGCGCCTGCTGCGCCACGCCCGCACCACCCGCGTGTTCCTCGCCGCGTCGGCCGTCCTCGGCACCGCCACCGCCGGGCTCGTCATCGCGCAGGCGACGCTGCTCGCCGACATGATCAGCCGGACGTTCCTCGGATCGGCCGACCTCGGCGATCTGCGCACGCCGATGCTGCTGCTCCTCGCGGTCGTCGCGGGCCGCGGCGCCGTCGCCTGGCTCCAGGAGGTGGCGGCGCACCGGTCGGCCGCCGCCGTGAAGTCGCAGCTCCGCGGCCGCCTCCTGGAGCACGCGACCCGGCTCGGCCCCCGCTGGCTGTCGGGCGAGCGCAGCGGCGAACTCGCGACGCTCGCGACCCGCGGCGTCGACGCCCTCGACGGCTACTTCGCCCGCTACCTGCCGCAGCTCATCCTCGCCGTGACGGTCCCGCTGGCCGTGGGCGCCCGCATCCTGCTCGGCGACTGGCTCTCCGCGGTGATCATCGCGGTGACCGTCCCGCTGATCCCCGTCTTCGCGATCCTGGTGGGCCTCGCGACGCAGTGGAAGATGAACCGGCAGTGGCGCACCCTCTCGCTGCTGTCCGCGCACTTCCTGGACGTCGTCGCGGGCCTGCCCACGCTGAAGGTGTTCGGCCGCGCGAAGGCGCAGGCCCGCGGCATCCGCGAGGTCACCGGCCGGTACCGCAAGGCCACCATGTCGACGCTGCGGATCGCGTTCGTCTCCGCGATGGTGCTCGAACTCCTCTCGACGCTGTCGGTCGCGCTCGTCGCCGTGTCGATCGGGCTCCGCCTCGTCGAGGGCGGCATGGCCTTCGAGACCGCGCTGCTGATCCTGATCCTCGCGCCGGAGGCGTACTTCCCGCTGCGCCAGGTCGGCGCGCAGTACCACGCGAGCGTCGAGGGCCTCACCGCCGCCGGACGCATCTTCGAGGTCCTCGAAACCCCCCTGCCGGAGGCCGGCACGGACACCCGCGTCCCGGACGTCCGCGGCGCCACGATCCGCCTCGACGGCGTCACCGTCGCCTACCCGGAACGCGACGCGCCCGCCCTCGACGCCTTCTCCCTCACGATCCACCCGGGGGAGACCGTCGCCCTCACCGGCCCGAGCGGCTCGGGGAAGTCGACGCTGCTGAACGTCCTCCTCGGCTTCGCCCGGCCCGACGCGGGGCGCGTCCTCGTCGACTGGGCCGACCTCGCCGACCTCGACCCGGACGCGTGGCGCCGCCACCTCGCGTGGGTGCCGCAGCGCCCGCACCTGTTCGCCGGGACGATCGCCGCGAACATCCGCCTCGGCGACCCGGACGCCACCGACGAGGCGGTGCGGGACGCCGCCCGCGCGGCGAACGTCCTCGAGTTCGCCGACGACCTCCCCCGCGGCCTCGACACCCCGCTCGGCGAGCGCGGCGCGGGCCTGTCGGCGGGACAGCGGCAGCGCGTCGCGCTCGCCCGCGCGTTCCTGCGGGACGCGCCGCTGCTCCTGCTGGACGAACCGACCTCGGGCCTCGACGCGGAGAGCGAGGCCGCCGTCATCGAGGCCGTCCGCCGCCTCACCGCCGACCGCACGGTCGTCCTCGTCGCCCACCGCCCCGCCCTCGCCGCCCTCGCCGACCGAGTCGTCCACGTGGAACCGGCGGAGGTGGCGGCGTGAACGGGCCGATCTGGCGGCTGATCAGGCTCTCGCGGCCCGTGCGGGGGCGGTTGGTCGTTTCCGTCGTGTTCGGGGTGCTCGCGCTCGGGAGCGGGGTCGCGCTGATGGGGACGTCGGCGTGGCTGATCTCGCGGGCGGCGCAGCATCCGCCCGTCCTGATGCTGATGGTCGCGATCGTGGCGGTCCGGGCGTTCGGGATCGGGCGCGGCGTGTTCCGGTACGTGGAGCGGCTCGTCGGGCACGACGCGACGTTCCGGATCCTCGCCGACCTGCGGGCCCGCGTCTACGAGCGGCTGGAGCGGCTCGCCCCGGCGGGGCTGCCCGCGTTCCGCGGCGGCGACCTGCTCGCCCGGCTCGTCGACGACGTCGACGCCGTCCAGGACCTCTACCTGCGGACGCTGCTGCCGTGCGCGGTCGCGGCGGTCGTCGGGGGCGCGTCGGTCGGGGTGGCGTGGGCGCTGCTGCCCGCCGCCGGGGCCGTGCTGCTGGCGACGCTGCTGGCCGCCGGGCTCGCCGCCCCGTGGCTGTCGGCGGCGGTCGCGCGGCGGGCGGAGCGGCGGACGGCCGACCTGCGGGGCGAGCTGGCGTCGCACGTCGTCGACACGCTGCACGGGGCGCCCGAGCTGATCGCCTACGGCGCGGCCCCGGCGCGGCTCGCGGAGGCCGCCCGGATCGACCGGGAGTTCACCCGCGCGACGGCCCGGTCGGCGGGGACCGCCGGGCTGGGCGCGGCGCTGTCGGCGCTCGCGGGCGGGCTCGCCGTGTGGGGCGGGCTCGCGACCGGCGTCCCGGCGGTGCGGGACGGGACGCTCGACGGGGTACTGCTCGCGGTCGTGGTGATGCTGCCGCTCGCCGCGTTCGAGGTCGTCAACGGACTGCCGCTCGCGGCGCAGTACCTCGAGCGGGTGCGGGCGTCGGCGGCGCGGGTGTTCGCCGTCCTGGACGGGCCCGAACCCGTGCGGGACCCGGACGAGCCGGTGCGGCTCCCGGACGGCCCCCACACGGTTCGCGTGACGGACCTGCGCGCGCGCTGGACGCCCGACGGGCCGTGGGCGCTCGACGGCGTGTCGCTCGACCTGCCGCCCGGACGCCGCGTCGCGGTGGTGGGCCCGAGCGGTTCGGGCAAGACGACCCTCGCGTCCGTGCTGCTGCGGTTCCTCGAACCGGCGGACGGACGGGTGACGCTGAACGGCACGGACGTCCGCGACCTCGCGGGGGACGACCTGCGCACCGTCGTGGGGCTGTGCGCGCAGGACGCGCACCTGTTCGACTCGACGATCGGCGAGAACGTCCGGCTGGCGCGGCGCTCGGCGAGCGAGGAGGAAATCCGGGACGCGCTGCGGCGGGCGCGGCTGCTGGAGTGGGTCGACGCGCTGCCGTCGGGCCTGGACACGCGGGTCGGGGAGCACGGCGCGCAGGTGTCGGGCGGGCAGCGGCAGCGGATCGCGCTGGCCCGCGCGCTGCTGGCCGGCTTCCCGGTCCTGCTGCTGGACGAGCCCGCCGAGCACCTCGACACCGAGACGGCCGACGCGCTGACCGCCGACCTGCTGGCGGCCACGGAGGGACGCACGACGCTGCTCGTCACGCACCGGCTCGCGGGCCTGGACGCCGTGGACGAGATCGTCGTGCTCGACCGGGGCCGGATCGCCGATCGCGGCACGCACGCCGAACTCGCGGCCCGTCCGGGGATCTACCGGTCGATGTGGGAGCGGGAGCGCGCCGCCCCGGCGATCAGCGTGCCGTGACCGGGACCGGCGCCAGCCGGTCGATCTCCCGGCCCAGCGTGAGCACCATGGCGTCGAACGCGGGGACGCCGTGGCGCCGATGCTGCGGCCCTCGTCGTCCAGGAGGCGTCCCACCCGCTTCACCCACTTCAGCGTCACCGACTGCTCGACGATCGCGGGAGACGTACCTCGCGGGGGAGCGGGTCCACGCCGCCTGACGGGAAAACGGTCGGCGTTATGGTCGGGCCGTAATGCGGACGCGCGACCGGTGCGGCCGCCGGACCCGGGCGATCGCCCCCGCCCGCTGACCGCATCCGGACACCGATCCGGGCCGACCGACACCCGGACCGGACGCCCGCCGCGTCCCCGCCCGCGCCCGTGCGCCGCACGCGGCGCCCGTCCGTCCGGTCCGCGCCGCCCGGTCGCTTGATCATCGGCCGCCGAGGTCAGGCCGGTCGGGCCCGCGTTCCGGCGCCGCGACCCGCCCGCGGCGCCGCACCGCCCGGCCGCCCCACGCCGAACCCGGCCGGATCGTCAAGAGGCACGCCGAGTGCCCGCCCGGCGTGCGGCCCGTCACACTCCGTTCATTGATCGCCTCGAAGACCGCTGTTAACGTTCCGGCCGACCGATCCATTGGTCTTTCACAACGAGGTGAGGGGACCGCCGCGGTGATCAACCACTTATAGGTTCGCGTATCCGCGAATCATGAACCGTTTGACACGCACCGGGCCGACACAATCGGCCCCGTACACCTTTCGCTACACCCATCCACGCGTAGTCAGGTGAACGGTACAACTAAATGACAATCCAATCTCAGGTCACCCCTGCCGGAGAGCGGGCCGGCGGACCCCTGGGAGAGCGGCTCCTCGCGTTCGCGCGCGGCCCGCTGTTCCGCGGTGACGCCCGGGTCCTGCACGCCCCCAACCCGTACCGCCGGGCGCTCGCCCCCGACACCCTCGCCGCCGGCGACTTCGCCCGGCCGCTCGACGCCGCGGCGCCGTCCGCGCACCGCGCCCTCGCCGCGCACCGGCTGCTCGGCACCTTCTACGAGGCCGAGACCGTGCTGCTCCCCGAAGGGGGCCTCGCGCCGCTGCACGACGACTTCGACCGCTTCTACGGCGAGGACCTGCGCGAACTCCGCGAGAGCTCCCTCTCCGAGCTGGAACGCCTCGCGTTCGGCTGCCTCGCCGGCGCCGTCGACGTCAGCGGCGCCGACACCGTCGACGTCCTCGACGCCTACTTCCGGCACGTCGTCGCCGAGGCCGCGACCGGCCCGTCCCCCGCGCTCGCCGCCGTCGCCGCCGCGCACGACCGCCGCACCGCCGCCGACCTGTACCTGGTGCAGCTCGCCCTGGACGGCCTCACCGAGGCGTCCGCGATGTCGCGCAACCTCGCCGGCGCGTACGGGCCCGAGCAGTCCGCCCTGTTCAAGATCTTCATCGACGAATTCGGGTACGGCGTCCACGACGCGAAGCACACCACGATCTTCGCCAAGATGCTGCGCAGCCGCGCCATGGCGACCCATGTGCACGCGTACTGGAACTTCTATCTCGCCGGGCCGCTCGCCACGAACAACTATTACTACTACCTGTCCCGCGACCATGCGAAATTCTTCCGATACGCGGGCGCGGTGACCTATGCGGAGGCCGTTTTCGCCCCCGGATTCGTGGAAATGGTCAAGGTCTTCCGCGACATCTTCGGCGACGCCGTCGACCTGCACTACTGCGACGAGCACGCGCACATCGACGAGCACCACGGCCGCATCACCCGCGAGCAGGTCCTGCTCGCCCTCGCCGACCGGCACGGCCCCCGCGTCGTCCCCGAGCTGCTCCGCGGCGTCGCCGAGGCCCGGCTCGTCGGCGACTGGTTCGAGGCGGACACCGCCGCGCAGATCCGCTGGTCCGACGACCTCACCCGGTACCGCGGCCTCGCCGCGGACGCCCGCACCGCGCGCGGCGCCGAACCGGACCGGATCGTCCTGGCCCCGGACGCGCCCTTCGGCACCCGCACCCGCGACGGCGACGTCGTCCTGGAGATGGCCGCCGGGGAGGCCGACCTCGTCACCACCCCGACCGGGCCGCCCGAACGGCTCGCGCGCGGCGACGTGCTGCTCGTCCCCGCCGGGCGCCTCCACGGCCTGCGCGCCGTGACGCCCGAGGCCGTCTGCCTCGCCCACCCCGTCGACCGGCCCGTCGACCGGCCCGCCGCACAACCCGCCGAACGGCCCGTCGACCGCGACGGATGACCCGCCACGCTCCCCCGCGCGCCTGAGAGCGCGCCCCTCCCGTTCCACCCGCGCCCGGACGGGCGGCGGCCCGCGCGTGCCCGCCCCCGCCCGCCTCCGCGCGCGCCGATCACTCGAAGAGGAGCCGATGGCCCGCGTCATCGTCATCGACCTGAGCCGGCACAACACCCTCTACGTCGGCCACGACCGGTACTTCGTCCTGCGCGCGGGCGGCCCGCCGCTGCTCGTCCGCGACCACTGCCCCCACCGCGGCGGCCCGCTCTCCCTCGCCCGCCCCACCCCGGACGGGCGGCGGCTCGCCTGCCCGTGGCACGGCACCCGGGTCGGCGTCGCCGCCGTCCGCCGCGGCTGCCTCCCGATGGTGCGCACCGGCGACGAGGCCGTCGTCGTCCTCCCCGACGGCACGGCGGACGACACGCCCGTGTCCGTCCTGCACAAGGAGGTCCTCGCGAACCTCCCGCCCGGCCCCGACCCGGACGCGAGCCCCGACCCGGACGCGAGCGATCGGGAGCCCGCATGCCGCTGACACCGTCCACCCCGAGCCCGGGAGGCCCGGCCGTGACCCTCACCCGTGACACCGCGACCGCACCCGAGACCGCGCCCCCGATCGCCGCCCCCGCCACCGACGCCCCCGCCATCAACGTGGCCGAGTTCCTCGCCTGGGGGAGCGACCTCCACGACCAGGGCCGCTACGAGGACGCCGCCCGCGCCTACCGGCTGATCCTCGGCGTCGACCGGCACAACCAGGAGGCGCTGCTCGGCCACAACCGGGCCGTCCGGCACGCCGTGCCGCGCTGGCACTGGGAGATGCTGCACGACGAGGAGCGCGCCGAACGCTACGACCACGCGATCCGGCAGGCCGTCGCCGCGAACCCGGACGCGCTCGTCCTCGACATCGGCGCCGGCTCGGGACTCCTCGCGATGATGGCCGCCCGCGCCGGTGCCCGCGGCGTCGTCGCCTGCGAGGGCCAGCCGGCCGTCGCCGGGGCCGCCGTCGAGGTCGTCCGCACCGCCGGATACGACGACACGGTCCGGGTCGTCCCGAAGATGTCGACCCGGATGACCGTCCCCGGCGACCTGCCGCGCCGCGCCGACCTGCTCGTCACCGAGATCGTCGACTGCGGGCTGCTCGGCGAGGGCATCCTCGGCACCATCGCGCACGCCCGCGAGCACCTGCTCGCCCCGGACGCGACGATCATGCCGTACCGAGCCCGCGTGTACGCGCAGCTCGTCGAGAGCGTCCACCTGCACCGCAAGAACCACGTCGGCAAGCTGCACGGCTTCGACCTCGCGCCCTTCAACCGGCTGTCGACGCTCGAGTACTTCGACTCCCGGCTGCACCGCCACGAGCACCGCGCCCTGTCCGAGCCGGTGCCGGTCTTCGACTTCGACTTCCGCACCGCCGACGCGTCCCCGCAGCGCACCGAGCTGCTCGTCCGGCCCACCTCCCCCGGACGGCTGCACGCCGTCGCGTTCTGGTTCGAGATGGACCTCGTGCCCGGCGTCACGCTGACGAACGCGCCCGGCGTCGAGTCGCACTGGAAGCAGGCGATCCAGTGCCTGCCCGTCCCGCCGCTGGTCCAGCCCGGCGACCCCGTCGCGGTGACCGCGCTGCACGACGGGCGGCACATCCGCTTCGAGGTCCCGCCCGCCGAGGAGACCGCATGACGATCAGCGACACGACGAGCACCGGCACGACGAGCACGGACACGACGAGCACGGACACGACGAGCACGGACACCGGGCGGTCGTCCGCGCTCGCCGCCTACTGCGCGCAGCCGATCTTCCGGCCGGGACCGGACGTCTACATCACCGGCAATCCCTACCGGCGGCCGATCGGCGCGATCGACGCCCTCGCCGGCCACACCGTCCCCGCCACCCTCGCCGAGTTCCTCGGGCCGGGCCAGCTCGCCGCCGGGCGGATCCTGTGCAACGCCTACGAGAGCGACATGATCCTCCTCCCGGCGGCCGGGCTCGCCACCGCCAAGGACGACTTCGACCTCTTCTACGGCGACGAGGTGCGGCGGCTCCGCGACGCCGTCCGCCCCGGGCTGGAACGCTACGCGTTCGCGTTCCTCGACGACGCCGTCCCGGCCCCGCCCGTCCGGACCCTCGACGACCTCCAGGAGTACTTCCTCGCCGAGGTCGGCGGCGCGGGCGCCCCCGCCGACGCGTCCGGCGTCAACCCGGCCGTCGACGCGTCCGCGCCGGTCGGCGGCACCATGCGGGCGATCGTCGAGTGCCGGCACCCGGAGGAGGCCGCGAACCTGCACCTCATCCAGCTCGCGCTGGACGCGCTGACCGAGGCGTCCGCGATGGCCCGCAACCTCGGCGGGTCCTACGGCGCCGAGCAGTCCGAACTCTTCAAGATCTTCAACGACGAGTTCGGGTACGGCGTCTACGGCGCCAAGCACAGCACGATCTTCAAGGAGATGCTCGCCAGCGTCGGCCTCCGCACCGACCTGCACGCGTACTGGAACTTCTACCTCACCAGCTCCCTCATCGGCGTCAACTACTTCAACTGGCTCACCGAGGACCACCGCGGGATGTTCCGCTACATGGCGGCGGTGACCTACCTGGAGTGGCTGTTCGCCCAGGGCTTCGCCGACACCGGCGTCATGCTCCGCGCCGTCTACGGCGACCGCGTGGACGCCAAGTACTGCGACGAGCACGCCCACATCGACGTCCACCACGGGCGCATGACCTACGAGAACCTCCTCCTCGGGCTGGCGCGCGCGCACGGCGAACTCGTCATCCCCGAACTCGTGCGCGGCATCGAGGACACCAAGCTCCTCCTCCGCCTCGGCGACGAGGACTTCCGCGCCCAGATCGCGTGGGCCGACACCCTCGACGCCCACACGAACCCCCCGGTCGCCGCACGCGACGACGCGTCCGTCACGACCCTGCGCCCGGACGACCCGTTCACCACCGGCGTCCACGACGCCGACCGGCTCATCGAGGTCGAGGACGGCGCCGTCCACGTGCACGCGTGGGCCACCGAGCGCCCGCACCTGCTGGAGAAGGGCGACGTCCTGCACGTCCCCGCGCACCGCCTGCACGGCCTCAAGGCCGCATCGACCCGCGCCCGCGTGTCCGTCCGGACCGCCGAAAGGACCCACGATGCCTGAACCGTCGCCCGTCTCGTCCTACAACGAGTGGGACCCGCTCGAAGAGGTCATCGTCGGCGTCGTCGACGGCGCCGCCGTCCCGCCCTGGCACCCCGCCGTCGAGGCGACCGTCCCGCCCGAGGCGTGGGACTTCTACCGGCGCAACGGCGGCGGCCCCTTCCCCGCCGACCAGGTCGACGCCGCCCGCGAGGAGCTCGACGGCTTCGCCGCGATCCTCGAGGCCGAGGGCGTGACCGTCCGGCGCCCCGACCCCGTCGACCAGTCCGCCGCGTTCGGCACCGCCGACTGGTCGTCCACCGGCGGCTCCTCCCACACCTTCCCCCGCGACATCGCGCTCGTCGCCGGCGACCAGATCGTCGAGGCCACCATGGGCTGGCGGTCCTACTACTTCGCCACCCACCCCTTCCGGACGATCTTCAAGGACTACTTCCGGCGCGGCGCCCGCTGGGTCGCCGCCCCGAAACCCCAGCTCACGGACGCGTCCTACAACCCCGGCTACGCCGCCGCGAAGCCCGCCGCCCCCGACCCCGCGAACCCGTTCC
This sequence comes from Spirillospora sp. NPDC052242, assembly GCF_040679555.1. Taxonomy (NCBI): domain Bacteria; kingdom Bacillati; phylum Actinomycetota; class Actinomycetes; order Streptosporangiales; family Thermomonosporaceae; genus Spirillospora; species Spirillospora sp. NPDC052242. Next base: position 44,968 of record NZ_JBFAUZ010000006.1, on the reverse strand, counting down.
CGCCCGAGACGTCCGTCATCACCGAGTTCGAGCCGATCGTGGACGCCGGCGACTTCATGCGCTTCGGCCGCGACATCCTCGTGCAGCGCAGCCACGTCACGAACCGCTTCGGCATCGACTGGGTGCGCCGCCTCCTCGGCGACGAGTTCCGCGTCCACGAGGTCGCGTTCCTCGACGACCACCCGATGCACCTCAACGCCACGTTCGTCCCGCTGCGCCCCGGCCGCGTCCTGATCAACCCCGAGCGGGTGCGCGAACTGCCGGAGATGTTCGCCGGCTGGGACACCGTCGTCTGCCCCGAACCCGCCATTCCCGCCGACCAGACGATGTACTTCTGCAGCCGCTGGATCGCGATGAACACCCTGATGCTCGACCAGGACCGCATCTTCGTCGAAGCCCGGGAGACCGAACTCCTCCGGCTCCTCGAGAAGGAGGGCTTCACCCCCATCCCCGTGCCGTTCCGCACGGTCAACACCTTCGGCGGCGGCTTCCACTGCGCGACCTTGGACGTCCGCCGCCGCGGCCCCCTGGAGGACTACTTCGCATGAGGCAAGACGATTCGGCCAGGGAACGCCCGCTTCTGCTCCTGATCGCGAGCAGCTACTCGGTGTACCGCGCCTACATCCTGGAGTCGGTGTCCGCCCGGTACCGGATCTGGCTGCTGAACCCGGCGCCGCCCACCTGGGAAGACCCCTACATCGCCGGGCACACGGTCGTCGACTGCCTCGACCTCGACAAGCTCACGGCGGCCGCGCGGGACGTGGCGCGCGACCACGACGTCGCGGGCGTGTTCTGCTACGACGAGGTGTACATCGAGACGTCCGCGCACCTGTCGGCCGCGCTCGGCTTCCCCGTCCTCGACCCGGACGCCGTCGCGCGGTGCCGCGACAAGTACGCGACGCGCGCCGCGCTGCGGGCCGCGGGCCTGCCGCAGCCCGCGTCGCTGGCCGTCTCCACTCTGGACGACGCGCGCGCGTTCGCCGACCGGATCGGCTACCCCGTCATCCTCAAGCCGCGCAACCTCGGCGGCAGCATGGGTGTCCGCAAGGTCCACGGACCGGACGAACTCGACGCCGCGTTCGCGCTGACCGACGGGGTCCGGATGGGCGGCATCCGGCAGTTCGACGACTACGTGCTCGTCGAGGAGTTCCTCGAAGGCCCCGAGGTCGCGATCGAGTGCGTCCTGCACCGCGGGACGTGCACGCCGCTGATCGTCGCCCGGAAGGTCCTCGGGACCGGCCGGATGGCGTTCGAGGAGATCGGCCACGACGTCGACGCCGCCGACCCGCTGCTGCACGACCCGGACATGCGGGACGCGCTGCGGCGGGCGCACGAGGCGGTCGGGTTCACCGACGGGTACACGCACATCGAGTTCAAGCTCACGCCGGACGGCCCGCAGGTCGTCGAGATCAACGTGCGGCTCGGCGGCGGGATGATCCCGTACCTCGGGCTGCTCACGTCCGGGGTGGACGCGCCGCTCGCGGCGGCCGACGTCGTCGCGGGCCGCGCGCCGACCGTGGTGTTCCGCGGGCCGCCGCGCGCGGCGTCCGTCCGGTTCGGGTACCCGGCGCACGACATGGAGATCACGTCGGCGGCGGTGCGGGAGGAGCTCGTCCGGCCGCCGATCACGGAGGTCCGGGTGGCGGTGGAGCCCGGCATGCGGATCCGGCTCCCACCGTACGGGCTGGCCCGCAGCGGCTACGTCATCGCCGTCGGCGACACGCTCGCCGAGACCGGCGCGGCCGCGGCCGACGCCGACCGGTTCTTCACCTTCACCGGCACCCCGCTGGAGCCGGCGACGTGAGCACCCCCGGGAAGGCCGCCGCGCCGCCGACGATCATCGCCACGCTGCGGCAGATGAACGGGACGGTCCGCGTCCTCGTCCTCGGCAACCTGATCAGCAACCTCGCCGCGTTCCTCAACGCGTTCCTGGTGCTGTACCTGACGGACCGCGGGTTCTCCGCCTGGCAGGCCGGCGTCGTGCTGACCTCGCTGATGATCGGCCGGATCTCCGGCTCCGCGGCGGGCGGCGCCGCCGCCGACCGGTTCGGCTACCGGCGCGTCATCATCGGGTCGATGGCCGGCACCGCCGTGCTGACCGCCGCGCTCGTCCACGTCCCGAACATGTGGGTGGGCGCCGCGGTCGCCGCCGGCGCCGGGCTGACCGCGCAGGCGTACCGTCCGGCGGCGATGGCGTGGGTCGTCGAGCTCACGCCGGAGGACCGGCACGTCATGGTGTTCGCGGTCCTGCGGCTGACGTTCAACGTCGGCGCGACCCTCGGGCCGCTCGGCGCCGCGCTGCTGCTGGCGTACTCGTCCTACGACGCCCTGTTCTACGTCGACGCGGCGACGTCCCTCGCGTTCGGGATCGTCGCCTACCTGGTGCTGAAGGGCGACCCCGAACCCGGCGGCGGCGACGCCGCGGCCGGCGGGCGCGGCGGCTACCGGGCGGTCGCCGGCGACCGCCGGTTCATGCTGGTCGTCCTCGGCCTCTTCCTGACCGCCGTCGCCTACATCCAGGGGTCGGCCGCCCTCCCGCTGTACGTGACGGGCAACGGGCACGGCGAGCAGGTGTACGCGGCGCTGCTCACCGTCAACGGCGCCATCGTGATCGTGTTCGAGGTGCTGCTGTCGAAGTGGACGCAGCGGCTCCCGATCGGGCTGCCGATGACGATCGGGATGGCCGTCCTCGGCCTCGGCCACCTGCTCTACGCCGGGCCGACGCCCGTCGCGCTCCTCGTGCTCGCGACGGTCGTGTGGACGTTCGGGGAGGTCATCGCCGCGCCGTCGATGATGGCCTACCCCGGCCTGGTCGCCCCGCCCGCGCTGCGGGCCCGCTACATCGCCGCCGCGACCGTCCCCCAGCAGGCCGGGTACGCGCTCGGCCCGATCATCGGCGTCGCCGCGTGGCAGGCGTGGGGCTCCGGGGTGTGGGTGCTCACCGGGGCGTGCGGGCTGGCCGCCGCCGCGTGCGTCGCCGCGGGCGCGGGCACGGCGCGCCGCCGTCCCGCCGCCGCCGAGAAACCGGACCTCGCCCCGGCCGCCGAATGAACACATCAACCGAACGAAGGTGGAACCCCATGGACAAGCCGGTCGTCGCGATCGTCCGCCCCTTCACCTCGGCGGCGATGGTCGCCCCCGCGCTGCGGCGGGCGGGCTTCAGCCCGGTGGCCGTGATGGACTACGCGGGGCCCTCCCTCGGCCCGCTGCACTCCTCGCACGACCCCGCCGACTACGACGCCGTCATCAACCACCACGGCGACATCGACGCGACCATCGCCCGGCTCGGCGCGCTGAAGCCGATCGCCGTCATCCCCGGCGTCGAGGCGGCGCTGCAGGAGGCGCAGCGCCTCTCCGACGCGCTCGCCCCCGCGTTCTCCAACGACCCCGCGCTCGTGGACGCCCGCCGCCACAAGTACCTCATGCACCGGGCCCTCGCCGACGCCGGCCTGCCCGTCCCCAAGCAGATCTGCACCACCGACCCGGCCGCCGTCGCCGCCTGGATCGACCGCGAGGGACTCGCCGGCCGCGACCTCGTGATCAAGCCGCCGACCAGCGCGGGCACCGTCGGGGTGAGCCGCGCGCCCGGCGGCGAGGGCTGGCGCGAACGGTTCGACGCGATGCTCGGCAGCCGCGACAAGCTCGACGTCGTCGCCGAGGAGGTGCTCGTCCAGGAGCAGCTCACCGGCGTCGAGTACGCCATCGACACCGTCAGCCACGACGGGCGGCACTCCATCACCGACATCATCAAGTACCGGCGGGTGCCGTACGGCGAGGGCATCGCCGTGTACGACTCCGTCGAGTGGCTGCCCTACGACACCGACGAGTACGGCGAGCTGATCGACTACGGGCTCTCCGCGCTCGACGCCGTCGGGCTGCGGAACTGGGCCGCCCACACCGAGATCATGATGACCCCGGACGGGCCGCGGCTGCTGGAGGTCAACGCGCGCCTCGCCGGCGCCGGCAACCCCGCCGTCACCGAGATCGCCACCGGCGAGAGCCAGGTCACCCGCATCGTCGACGTCTGCCGGGGCCTCGGCCCCGAACTGCCGCCCGGCTACACGCTGCACCGCAACGTCATGGCCGTGTTCCTGATGTCGCACTCCACCGGGATCGTCCGCAACGCCGAGATCTACGACGCGGCCCGCGAGCTGCCCAGCTACCACTCGCCCGTCCACCTCGTGAAGACCGGCGACCACGTCGACGCCAGCACCGACCTGTTCGCCAGCATGACGATGGGCTACATCATCCTCGCCCACGAGGACTCCGCGCAGGTCCACGCCGACCGGGAGGCCATCCGCGCCATCGAGAAGGAGCTCGACGTCGAGGCCGACGCCTGATGGTCACCCACAAGTACCTCGACGCCTGCGCCGCCGACCCAGCGCTCCGCGACGCCGTGGCGTCCGCCGACCTCCCCGAGACGTACGCCGCGGCCTGGCGGAAGTACCTGCTGCCCCGCCCGATGTTCTGCGCCGAGGACGGGATCCGCCGCGCCGCCGACGACCTCGCCCGCCTGTTCCGCCTGCTCACCTCCCTCCCCGACCGGCTGTTCGGCGGGGACGTCCGCGCGTTCTGCGGCGCCCTCGGCATGGACGAGCACCGCACCGGCATCATGACCCGCTTCTCCGGCGAACCCGTCCTGTACGGGCGCGCCGACATGTACCAGGACGCGTCGGGCTACCGGCTGATGGAGTTCAACGTCGGCAGCGAACTCGGCGGCGTCGACGTCGGCGACCTCAACCGCGCCCTGCTCGCCACCGACGCGTTCGGCGCGTTCGCCGCCGACCACGGCCTCGCGCACGTCGACACCCCCGCCGCCATCGCACGCCAGTTCGTCCGGGCCACCGGCAAGGACGACCCGGTCGTCGCGACCCTCGAAGGCGTCGGCGGCATCGCCCCCTACGAGGCGATGCACCGCTCGTTCCAGGCGTCCATGCGCCGCCACGGCATCGACCTCGTCTACGGCGACGTCGACCAGGTCCAGACGCGGAACGGCCGCCTCCACCTGCACGGCAAGCCGATCGACCTGGTCCTGCGCTACTACACCCCGAACCAGATCGCGCGGGACGACCGCAACGTGCGCCCCGCCGAAACCGTCCAGCGCGCGCACGAGGACGGCCGCGTCGTCCTGTGGACGCCCGTCTCCAACGGGATGTTCGCGTACAAGAGCTGCCTCGCGCTGCTCTCCGAAGCCGACCTCGCGCCCGGCGAGCGCGCCCTCGTCGACCGCGTCCTCCCCTGGACCCGGCACCTCACCCGCGACCTCGCCGAGTTCGTCCGCGCCGAACGCGACACCATGATCCTCAAGCCGGTCGCGGGCCTGGGCGGCCACGGCATCCGCACCGGCTGGGACCAGACCGACCGCGAATGGGCCGAAACCGTCGCCGAATGCCTGCGCGAACCGTACATCGCGCAGCGCCGGATCGTCCCGAACCGCGAACCGGTCATGGACGCCGGCGGCCGGGTCACCGACTGGACCGCCGTCTGGGGCGTCTTCGCGTTCCCCGACGGCTACGGCGGCGCGTTCTGCCGCACCGTGCCCGCCGGCGGCGGATCCGTCGTCAACATCGGCGCCGCCGGCGCCCGCGTCGCGTCCGTCTTCCACCACTGACCGCGCCCCGGGGGTCGATCGACGACCCCCGGGGATCGGCGTCGACGGCCCCTGCGACGTCCTCGTGGGGCGGCCGCCGTCGTAAGATCACCGGAATGTCCCCCCAACTCCTCGGCCTGCTCGTCGGCTCGGGTTTCGGCACCGCGTTCGTCCTCGCGAACGCCGGCGCGCCCGTCCCGGGCCCCCTCGGGATCGCCCTCCGCATCGCGGCGGTCCTGTGCCTCGCCGCGGTGATCGTCACCGGCTTCCGCACGGACCGCCGCAAGGTAGGCCCCGCCGACCCCCCGCCCGCATGGTTCGGCCCCAAGTTCGGCCTCGTCGTCCTGGCCGAGTTCGCGCTGATCTTCGGCGGCATCGCCGTCCTCCGCGCCCTGGACGCCCCGACCCAGTGCAACGTCGCCTGGATCGCCATCATCGTCGGCCTGCACTTCGTCGCCCTCGCACCGATCTGGAAGCGCACCGCCATCGCCGTCCCGGGCGCCCTCCTGACCGCCCTCGGCGCCGCGGGCATGATCATGGCCGCGCTCTCGCACGTCGACTGGATCCCCTTCGTGAGCGGCGTCCTCTCCGGCGCCGTCCTCCTCGGCGGCTCCCTCCACGGCGCCACCCGCCGCTAGCGCCCGATCCACCTGCACACGTCCCGCGGTGAACTCATCGGGCCGGGCGCCCAGCGTCGCGCACCGGCCACCCGCGAGACCTGCAATGGACACGTTCTCCAATAAACACTTCCGTACACTTGGGCTCTTGAGGCCCTAACATGGCTGTGCACATCGAACGTTTCCCCAGAACAGGAACAGTTCGGGAGAATAGATGCAGACTCGGCCGAATCCAGGGTCGGCGACCACGGCGGAAGAGTTCCTGGAAGCACTCCGGCACCTGCGTGCCTGGGCCGGTCAGCCCTCGCTGCGCACCCTGAACACGCTCGGCGGAACCGACCCCGACTCGGGCGAACCGCCCGCCGACCTCCTGCCGGTGAGCACGCTCTCCGACAACCTCGCCGGCAAGCGACTGCCCAACCCGCCCCGCCTCCCCTTCGTCGTCGCCTTCGTCACCGCGTGCATGCGCGCCCACGGCCCGCACCCCCCGGACGAGGTGGCCCACGAAACAGACCGCTGGACCCAGGCGTGGCTCGCCCTCTCACCCGCCCAACAACCCGCCGAAAGCACCCCCGCCACCGAGGACACCGTCCTGGTGGACGCACCCGCTCCAGACGTCACCCTCGTGAGCGACACGCCCGCTCCGGAAGACGCCGCCACCGACGGCGGCGTCGCCCGGGACCCCGCTCCCGCACCCCCGACCCGGAAGCGGACGAAACGGCGGCTGCCCGTCATGGCGTGGCTCCTGGGCGTGGCCACCGGCGCGGCCATCGTCGGCCTGATCACGCTCGCCACCACCGACGCACCGCCGCAGCGCCCCACCGCCTCCACCGAGAGCACGGACGTCGCGCCCACGCCCCGAACGCCCCCACCCCCCACGCAGGCACAACCGTCCCCGTCGGCTTCGACCAGCAGCACACCGGTATCCGACTACAAGACACGAACCGATTCGCCTGCGAAGCCCGCACCCACGCCATCCCCGTCCGCCTCGAAACGCCCGTCGTCCACCCCGAGCAGCCCAGCACCGAGCAAGGCCCCGTCGAATTCGCCGCCCCCGGTCCCCTACCCGTCCTACTACGACAGCTGGAAGTCGTTCGTCCCCACCTTCTCCCCCCGCCCATAACGCAGGGCGGCCTCATGGGAACGCACCAGCTCGGCACCAAGCCGACCACGGCAGAAAAGGCGGATACGGTAACGCCCCCGCCAGAGGCACACGTCCACCGAGAACACATTCGCCACCCCATCGGGCACGCAAGGGCACGCCCGGAGACCCGGTGATGGAGTGGACAACGGCAAGCCACCTTGAATGAGGCTGAGGCGCTTGCCCGCTGAAGAAGAAGGCCGCGAAGCGATCGGGCAGGAACCGGGCACGGACGCGGAAGAGCCGAGCCCGACAGACAAGAGCCCAGGTCAGGGCTCAACTCCTGGCCTGGGCTTTGCGGTGGGTGGAGCCTAGGGGATTCGAACCCCTGACACCCGGCTTGCAAATCCGCGTGCTCACCCGTGATCAAGCCGCTGACCTCAACGAACCATGATCCCCAAGTGACCGCAGTTGCCCCCTGGCGCCCGCCCCTAATCGCACGCTAATCGCACGGCGCCCTCGCACCCACCTGCACAGACGCACCCACGTTCCGAAGTGCTTCTTCGCGCGAAAGACCCCGACCCGGCAAGGGCGGCATCGCGCGAAGGAGTACTTCGGCGCGCGGGGGTCCATGGGGGTCGCGAGACCCCCTGGTAAGCGCACGCTCAATCCCGTGGGGACACAGCGACCGTCAGCCGGGCGGCGGCGCGACCCCATGGCGGCGGCTGGCCGGGAGCGAACGCCCGGCAGCGCGGCGCGCGGCCGTCCCGGGCCGCCGGTCGGTGACCGGCGCCCACGCCGCACGCGCCGACCGGCGGAGCCGGGCGGCCGTAACGGCGCCGCAAGCGCCGCCGCCCCTTGATCCCAAACAGCCAGATTCGGCAAGTTCCTACTGTCGGACCGAGGGTGCTGGCGCTCACACCGCTCCCATCTAACGAACAGCTGCTTCCCAGGCGTCGTTGCTGCATAATGCCGTCATGGCGGAGTTGCTGGATACACAGCTAATTAGCTATGCGATCGCCGGCCGGATGACATTGCCAGCGAATACGATGATCACATCGGTGACCGCACACGAGTTGCTGTTAACGCAAGGCAAAAGAACTACGCAGAACAGATATTACATACCACTCTTCAAAGGTGAAGATGAAGTTGAATGGAAAAATTACATTCACATTCATAAAGATATACCACGCCCTCATCGCGGAAGAATCGGCAGAGGGGCAACAGATCGACTGATCTTCGACTTCTCCGGCGACCACCCCACGGTAGTCGAATATTCACACGTCGCCATCTCGTCCGCACTGAACACCGGCAAGCACAAACTACTTTCAGCCCAAGCCAGGGCTTTAAGCAAGAAAGAATGTCGCACTATAGATAGGCGTCTGAAATTCATACAGGAGCACGACATAAAATGCATACCCCTCGGAGAGCGCACAGCTGCGACCGCCCTTAAAATGTTCGCACATTTCGTCGACAATTATACGCTTAAAAGCAATTTTAGAAACAGCCTCAATGATATCTTGAGCTTTGCGATCGCCGTTGCGGATGGACACACTTTGGCCACGGAAGACGATCTATTGGGCAGGTTCATGGCGGACTTTCACGCCAGCAAGGACGACAATCCGCTAACTTCACCGACCGGCAAACATTTGAAAGGAAGTAAGGAATCAAAGGGTTTCGTGAATCGCCCCTGGGCGGTGAGGCGATCACGGTAGCCTTCAACTCTTCATGTTGAGAAGAGCGCGCATCGTTTCGGCGGGGGTTACGGTGCGGAAGCTGGTGTCGTCGTCCCACATGTCAGCGCTGGCATCGTTGAAGGCGGAGGGTGTGCAACGGAGGAAGGGGCTTGTGAACGCGCTGCCCTTCAGTTCGTAGCGGCCTGGGTCGGTTTCGGTGGAGCACCATTCCCAGGTGTTGCCGCACATGTCGTAGATGCCGTAGGGGCTGACGCCGCTGGCGTAGCGGTCTACGGGGGTGGTGCTGCGGATGCCGTGTTCGCGGCAGTTGCACTTGGCGGGGGTGCGCTGGCTGCCCCATGGGTAGATGTCGCCTCGGGTTCCTCGGGCGGCCTTCTCCCACTGCTGGCTTGTGGGGAGGGTCTTCGCGGACCATTGGGCGTAGGCGGTGGCGTCGTGCCAGGTGACGAATACGACCGGGTGGTCTAGCTGGTCCGCGGGGGGCTTGCCGTTCTCCCAGTGCTGCGGCGGCTTGTGGTCGGTGGCCGATAGGAAGCGGGCGTAGTCGGCGTTGGTGGTCGGGAAGACGTCCATGTAGAACGCCGGTACGTAGACCGGTTCGTTGTCCGTGCCTGCGAAGAACACTCCGGCCTCGACCAGCGTCATGAGCTTGCCGTCCACGGGGTGCCGCACCTGGTTCTCGTCGCCGACGGGAATCGTGTCCTCGTCGGTGGCGCTAGGTGTGGGTTCTTCGGGCATGAACTTCTCCTGAGTGGTGGGGGCCGGCAAGGTGAGTCCGAGCATGTCGGCGAACCTGGCGTGCGCTTCGGCGTCGGAGGCGGCAAGCGAGGAATCTAGGGCGGATTGGTTGACCGGCCGGGGCGTGATGTCTTCGCCTCCGGCCTCCCACTTGGAGACCATGCGTTCGCTGACGCCGAGGTGTCCGGCGAAATCGCGGATGCTCATGCGCTTGGCCTCGCGCAGGGCTCGGATTTCTCGGCCGGTCCAGCGCTGAACCGTGGTTGTCATCTCGGGGGCTCCGGGGGTGTCGGGTGCCGCTAGAGCGATTCTCCGGGGATCTCGCCGTATTCCTTGCGTAGATCATCGAGCATGGGATGCTCGGCCGGGAACTCGACGTCATTGATTGCGCTGATCGCCCGGACGCCGATTGAGGTGTTGGTGGCGAACGCTGCTTGCATGCGGGGCAAGTCCGAGACGTTGACCGGTGCCAGGGATGTCCGGTCGTGAACCTGCTGGAGAAGGCGCATGGTCACGCCAGGCAGAACCTCGGCGTTCGGCCAAATCACCTGTTCGCCGTCGTAGAACCCGATGTTCCACGTGGCGCCCTCGGAGACGTAGGACTCGGGGTCGAGGAACAGGGCGTCGTCATACCCGTCGAGCTGGGCGTTACGACGGTGGCGTAGGGCGCCGAACAGGCCGACGTGCTTGACCTCGGGGAGGTCGCGGACGTAGCTGGCGGTCTGGACGCGCATCGGTGCGGGCGGCATGGGGCCGGCTGACCGGGTCGTGACGAGGATCTGCGGTTCGGCCTTCACACCCGGGCGGCCCAGCTCTAGGGCGGGGTCGAACACCGTCACGCGGACGACGAACGATCCGTCTCGTCCTGCGATGGCCTGGGCGACGAGTTCCCGCACCCGGTCGCGGTCCAGCTCGGCTGCGAAGAGAACACGGCAGTCTCGAACGAGTCGTTCGAGATGGTGCGAAAGGCCGCGAATCTGCTGTTCATCGACTCGCATTGAGGTGAAGTGACCGTAGTTGACGAGCGCAAGCACCTGAAGTTGTTCAGGGGTGGCCGGTGCGCCGTTCAGTTCCGCCATGGCCTCAGTTTGGCAGCCTCTGAACCGGTGCCACATCCCTGGGTGCAGTGAAAGTTCGGTGCTGAGGCAGGGGCGGGACATGGGAACTTCCAAGATCCACTAGCAGCCTTGAAGGCATGGAAGAGACGCGAACGGCTGCTGAGTGCTCCCGCTGCGACGGACGGGGATGGACCTACGTCCACCCTCGTCGCGCCGTGCTGGTCGGACCGTCGGGGTTCGGTGGCGCGCTCGGGCCGACGCGCTCTCCCTGCGTCGCGTGCTCCTCCGATCGGGGGACGTGCGCGGCGTAACTCAGGCTGCGGGACCGGTGGCCAATGGTGAGAGGGGGCATCGGTCCCGCCTTCGTTTCTAGGGAGGTGGGGCCATGACGGGCAGGGTGATGGCCAGAGAACGCGCGGAGGTGTGGCGTCCGGCCGCCTTGGCACTGGTGCACGCGCTGACGGCTCGTGATCTGGTCGCGCAGGTGTGGGGGCATGGGGCCGTTCGGGCGGAGAACCCGGCGGGCGAACCCGAGGACGGGAACCCGCAGGGGCAGTTGATGCACCCAGGGTTGCGGCAAGAGGTCGTGTGCCGTGACCGTAACGGCGTGCTCTGGTGGTGGTGGGTCTGGTCGGGGCCGACCCGCCAGTCTCCGAACGAACTGGAGCCGCTGTGCCCGATCACCGATGCGCAGACGGCTGCTGACCGGCTCGCGCGGGTGCTGGCCGTGCCGTTCGCTGGCTCGCCGGACGGCGGCGCGTGATGAGCACAGCTCCGGGCGTGCTGTGGGAGGCGCCGCCTCGGCGGCTGGCCGCTGCCCGGATCGAACGGGAGTTCTCGGGCGTGTGGGCGTGGTTCGGGGAAGCCACGGGTTCGTGGTGGGCGATGGTGCGCCTTCCGAGCGGTCCGCGGTTGGTGGAGGCCGTCAGCCCCGAGGAACTGCGGAAGGCGATCGTGTACGCGCGCGGCTGGCCCTGGGTGAGGTGATCGGCGGCCTTCGATCGGGTCGCGCGGAGTGTCCTGCGAAGGCTCTGACGGACCCTCGGAACCCTTCTTGGAGGGCTTTCCGGGGGTCCGTCATCGTGTCTTCCCTGGTGGCGGGTGGTGTGATGTTCGCCGGGATGGCGTGACGGCTGCGTCTGCGGCGGCTACAGTGCCAGCAGAGATGCACTCAAGCGGTCGAGTGTCAGAGTCGTCAGGTGGTCAAGATGTCGAGCTTGGAGTTCGAGCCCCCGAAGTACGCGCGGGTCGTCCTGGAGATCCGGCGCCGGATCGAGAACGGGGACTACCCGGCCGGTTCGATGCTGCCGTCTGAGTCGCAACTCGTGCGAGAGTTCGCGGTCGGCCGTACGACCGTGGTGCGGGCCTTGCAGATGCTCCAGCAAGACGGGTGGATCACCCGTGAGCACGGGCGTGGGTCGTTCGTGAAGGGGCGTCCCGGTCCTGAGGTGCGGGCCAGTCGTCCCGGCTTGGCGCTCCTCGATCAACCGGAATCGCTGGAGGGGATCACCCTCGTCCACGTCGGGTTGGTCGAGCCTCCGGCACCGGTCGCCGCGTTGTTCGGGTCGAACGGCGGGGGCCGGCTGCTCGCTCGGCGGTGGGTCGTCGTCCGCGATGGGATCGCCTCGGAGTTGGTGACGTGCTGGTTCCCGCAAGAGCTGGCGTACGGGACCGACCTGGACAAGGCCGAGCCGTTGCGGGTGGGCCTGCGCGCTCATCTGCGGACGGTCAAGGATCTGCGGCTCGACCACATCGCCGAACGGCTCACCGCCCGTCTTCCTGAAGGCGATGAACCCGAGCTGCTCAAGATCCGTGAATCCGCGCCGGTGCTCTCGATCCTGGCGACCATGCACGATGCCGCCGACGTCCCGCGATTCGCGGCCGAGGTCGTGATGCCGGGATCGCTGCATGAGCTGGAGGACGTCTACAGCGTTCCGAGCTGACGCGGCCATGTGACCTAGGTCACTCACTTAATCACTTGTTCGGTCAAGTTGTGGAGGTACTCTCTAGGCATGCGCACTCGACCGGACAAGCGGTCGGGTGGATGGCTGGAGGTGGTCCGCATGGCGGTGCAGGGTCCGTTCAAGGTGGCGTTCGGGGACGTGTTCCCGTTCGGGGCGTTCGTCAAGGGCGGCGTCGAGCCGGTCCGGGACTTCGACCGGTCGTCCCGTGAGAACTTCGTGCAGGCTCGCGACAAGGAGACGGGCGAGCTGGTGTGGTCGGTGGAGGTGCTGGACGCCGACCCCGAATCCAAGGGGACGTTCAAGGTCAAGCTGATGGCGCCGGTTCAGCCGGTGATGCCGGAGGCGCCGAACGGGTTCCCGTTCGTGCCGGTGGAGTTCGACGGGCTGACGGTGACGCCGTACGTCAACAGCCAGAACAACCGGCTGGCGTACTCGCTGAAGGCGGCGGGGATGCGGGCGGCCGGTACGGGCAAGGCCGCGCCTTCGGGGTCGGGTGCGGGTCGTGCGGCCGGTAAGGACGCGGCCTGATGCGCTCCTACAGCTACACCACGGTGGTGGTCGAGCCGGACGGGACGGCGCGGACCTCGGTGAACGTGTACCCGGACGAGTCGTTGCGGGTGCTGTGCACCACGGGCGGTCCCCGGGCTCAGATCTCATTGGATCACGCGGGCGCGTCGGTGCTCATCGTGCCGACGAACGCCGAAGCTCCGACCGCTGAAGACGTTCGGGCGGCGCGCAAGCTGGCCGAGTCGTTCGCGGTGTACGCGGCCGAGGTCGAGCGGCTTCACGCGACGAGCGTCGACGGGGCGTCCGGCACGGGTGAGGGGCGTGCGGCATGAACGTCTTCGCGCTGCTCGTCCTGGCCGTGGTGGTCCTGGTCGGTGCCGGTGCGGCCGGTCTGCGGCTGCTGGTCGAACTGGCCGAGCGGCGGCGGGGCGTGCGGTGGGCTCACACCCTGGCGCGGTTCTGCGGTGACGGCGGGTGCCGGGTGTGCCGGTCGCGGTCGCTGTCGGCCGAGAACCCTCGCATCGTCCCTGGCTGATCTGGGTGGGGCGGCTGGAGCTGGTACCTCCGGCCGCCCCGCTTCTCTCCCCTCGCAAAAGCGCTGGCAAGTGAAGAGGTGACCCATCATGGCATGGGAGTTCCGCAAGATCCGTCCCGGTGAGAACGTCGCGGTCGAGTCGCAGCGCGACCCGTTCGCGGCCCCGAAGTGGGCGCCTCCGGTGTGGCACATGCCCGAGGGCCTGGTGCTGCTCGTCAACGCCGTCCGCGTCCTGGTCCGCGTCGCGGTCTTCCTGGTCCGCAACATCGTCCCCGTCTCGGTGGCGGCTGGTCTGGGCTGGCTGGCGTACCGGTTCGGGTGGACGGTCCCCATCCTGGTCGTCGCCTTGGTCCTGGTGCTGCTCGGTACCTGGGCGGCTGCCGACCCGTCCTCGTTCGTCCGCTACGTGGTCCGTCCGCTGCGGGGTCGGTGGCGGCTGGCGTGGGTGTACCGGCGCCACTGGCAACCCGTCCTGGTCACGGCTGGCCTGACCAAGATGCACAAGGGCCGCGAGTATCTGCCCTCGATCGTTCGGGTCCGCTGCGGCCCGACCTCGGATCGCGTTCTCGTCCGGATGCTCAAGGGGCAGGCTCCGGATGCCTGGGAACGCGTGGTGCCCAACCTGGCGCACGGCTTCGGGGCCGCGCTCGTCCGTGTGCGTGAGGGGGACCGTCCGGGACGGCTCTGGCTGGAGTTCGTCCGGCGCGATGCCCTCGCCGTCCCGCTCCCGGCCCTGCCTCTCCTCGATGCGGCCGCGGTGGACCTGTCCGGGGTGGTGGTCGGCCGGGTCGAGGACGGTTCACCGTGGCGGCTGCGGCTGCTCGGCACGCACGTTCTGATCGCGGGTGCGACGGGGGCCGGCAAGGGGTCGGTCATCTGGTCGACCGTCCGCGCGCTGCTCCCGCTGATGCTGTCGGGGCTGGTGGAGGTGTGGGCTATCGACCCCAAGCGCATGGAACTGAGCTACGGGCGTCCGCTGTTCGAACGGTTCGGCCGGTACTCCTCCGACCCGCGCGGCGGCATGGTCAAGCTCCTGGAGGACGCGGCCGAGGACATGAACGCGCGGGCAGAGGAGTTCGCGGGCGTGACGCGCTCGTTCGCCCCCTCGACGGCGCACCCGTTCCGGGTGGTGATCGTGGATGAGCTGGCGTTCCTGACGGCGTACTGCCCGGAACGGGACCTGCGCAAGCGCGCCGAATCGGCGCTGGCGGTGCTGACCTCACAGGGCCGGTCGGTCGGATACTGCGTGATCGGCGCGCAGCAGGACGCGCGCAAGGAGGTCAACAACCTGCGCAACCTGTTCCCCGACCGCATCGCCCTTCGCCTGGATGAGGACGAGCAGGTCGACATGGTTCTCGGCGACGGTGCCCGCGACCGTGGCGCCTTGGCCGACCAGATCTCGTCGGTTCCGGAGGTCGGTGCGGGGGTGGGGTTCGTTCGGCTGGAGACCTCACCCGATCCCGTCCGGGTGCGGGCGGCCTACGTGTCCGATGACGACATCCGCGAGATGGTCGCGCTCGCCCTGTCCGAAGTCGACGCTGGGGAGGCTGCGTGACGGAAACCGGTCCCGGCGTGACGCAATCCGATCCCGAGGACTCTGAGACGAGCGCGCTCGTCAAGACGCTGGCTCCGCTGGCGCGCGGGGTCCTGGAACAGGTCGCCATCGACCATGGCGTCTGCATCCGGCCCGTCCCGATGCGGCGGGTGGACCTGAACACGGGCACCTCTGAGGTGATCAACGTTCCGTGCGGGCACACGCTCGCCTCGGTGTGTCCTCCGTGTGCCGAACGTAAGCGCAAGCTGCGGGCCGTCCAGTGCCGCCAAGGCTGGCACCTGGCCGAGGAACCCGTCATCACGCGTGCCGACCCGAACGACGAGCAGCGGGCCTGGATGGAACTGCGGGCACAGGCACAGGCCGAACACGACCGCGCGGCACAGGACGGCACCGCGCACGGGGAACCTGTCGAGTTCTGGGACGGCGTCCTTCGTGAACTCGACGGCCAGATCGAACGCTCGGGCGTGCGGGGCTCCCTCAAGACCGGCGAACAGAAGCAGCGGCGAACCCGGTCGACGCGGCGGCGGCAGGATGCCCCGGACCTGCCTCGGCAGCCGGTCTCCTCGCGCACCGTGGGCAAGGTCTACCGGGGCCGTGACGGCAAGACCTTCCGGCCGTCGCTGTTCCTGACGCTCACCCTCGACTCCTACGGGCGGGTCCGCTCCGACGGGACGCCGGTCGACCCCGACTCGTACGACTACGCGCGGGCGGCTCGCGATGCCCTGCACTTCTCCAAGCTGGTGGACCGGTTCGTGCAGAACCTCCGCCGGTTCGTCGGCCATGACGTCCAGTACTTCGCCACCGTCGAACCCCAACGGCGGCTGGCTCCCCACCTGCACATGGCGATCCGCGGGACGATCTCCCGCGCGGAACTTCGGCAAGTGGTGGCGGCGACCTATCACCAGGTGTGGTGGCCCTCGACCGAACGCGTCGTCTACTCCGGGGACCGACTCCCGGTCTGGGACGACGCTGCGGGCGAGAACGGCGGCTACGTCGACCCGGCAACCGGCGAGATACTTCCGACCTGGGATGACGCCTTGGACGCCATCGGCCTGGACGACGACGCCGAACCCCTGCACGTCGTCCGGTTCGGCCGTCAGATCGACGCACAAGGCGTCATGGCCGACTCACCCGAGTCGCGCAAGCTGATCGGCTACCTGACCAAGTACCTCGTCAAGGGCGTCGCCGAATGCCACAACGCCGAGACCTTCTCACAGCGTGAGCACGCCGACCGCATGGCCGAGACACTCCGCTACGAACCGTGCTCGCCCACGTGCGCGAACTGGCTCCGCTACGGCGTCCAACCCAAGAATCCGCGGCCCGGCCTGACGCCCGGCTTCTGCAAGGGCAAGGCACACCGACGCGAACACCTCGGCTACGGCGGCCGTCGCGTCCTGGTCTCGCGCAAGTGGTCGGGCAAGACGCTCGCCGATCACAAGGCCGACCGCAAAGCCTGGGCACTCGCTCGCCTGGCTGAGGCGGGCATCCCCGTCGCCAACCCCACCGACCCCGCTGCCCCCTACGTCTGGGAACGCGCGGGTCCCGGTGACCCCGACGTCCGACCGGTCGAACAACGGCTACTGCTGCTGATCAACGAGCGGGCCGAACGGCGCCGACAGCTCGACGCAGCAACTCAGAACCCCACCCCCGAACTCTCGGCAACTGCGGAGGCAGCGTGACCAAGCGCACCAACGGTTCCCCTCTATCCGCTGCTGATCGGCTGCTCACCATCGCGGAAGCGGCCGAGTACCTGAACACCTCGCAGCGGTTCCCGCGTCGGCTCGTCGCCGAACGGCGCATCCGCTTCGTCAAGCTCGGGCGCTTCGTGCGCATCCCTGAGTCCGCGCTTCGCGAGTACATCGCGGCCGGGCTCGTCGAGCCCATGACCGCGTCGGACGTGTGGAGGGCCGCGTAATGGCGAACAAGGACGGTCATCGGCGTTTCGGCAACGTTCGCAAACTGCCCTCGGGGCGGTACCAAGCGAGTTACCCCGGGCCTGACGGACGGCGCCGGAACGCTCCGAAGACATTCGCGCGCAAGGGGGACGCCGAACGGTTCCTCGCGTTGACTGAGGCGCAGATGATCCAGGGACAGTGGATCGACCCCGAACGCGCAAAGGTCAAGCTCGGCGTCTACGCGGCGAAGTGGATCAAGGAGCGTCCGGGCCTGCGTCCCCGGACGGTCGAGTTGTACGAGCGGCTGCTACGGAAGCACATCGGGCCGACTCTCGGCGGGGTCTCCGTCGGCGACATCACGACGAGCATGGTTCGGGAATGGCGTACTGGGCTTCTCGACTCCGGGGTTTCGGCAAGCGTGACGGCTAAGGCGTACCGACTGCTTCGGGCGGTGCTGATGACGGCGGCCGAGGAGGACGGAATGATTCCTCGGAACCCGTGCCGTATCAAGGGTGCCGGTGACGAGAACCCCGAGGAACGTCCCGTGCTGACGCTCGCGCAAGTCTTCGAACTGGCCGAGCTGCTCGGGCGTCGTCCTCAGGGCAACATCCGCAAACTGCCCTCGGGTGACTACCAACTTCGATACCGGCTGACGGGCGGGGAAACACGGGCCTACCCTCACACTCTCCCGGACCGGCAGGCGGCCGAAAGCGTGCTCTGGGACCTGGCCGTAGAGGGGCGCGCGGCCGTCCAGTGCGATGACCGGTACCGGGCGCTCGTCCTGCTGGCCACCTTCGCAAGCCTCCGGTGGGGTGAGGCCGTTGCGCTGCGGCGGCGCGATGTCGATACGGGGGCCGGCGCGGTGACCGTGCGGCGGCAGTACCTCGAACTCGACTCCGGTGACCTCGTGCTCGGGCCTCCGAAATCGCGGGCGGGCAAGCGGACGGTGAGCGTTCCGGCTGGCGTCGTCCCGCTGATCACGAAGCATCTGGAACAGCACGTCGATAGCGATCCGGGCGCGCTCGTGTTCGCCGGTCCGAACGGCGGTGTCCTGCGGCGGGGCAACTTCCGGCGTGCGTCGCGGTGGGCGCTGGCCGTGGCCACGGTCGGCATCCCTGGTCTGCACTTCCACGACCTGAGGCACACGGGCAACACCCTCGCCGCGCAGAGTGGTGCGAGCCTGCGGGACCTCATGGACCGGATGGGGCATGACAGTGTCAGAGCCGCGATGATCTACCAGCACGCCACTTCGGAGGCGGGGCGCGCCATCGCCGATGCGCTGAACGCGAAGATCTCCGCCGAGCGGGGAGACGATGACGATGGTGCGGCCGGTGCGCTCGTCCCGGTGGCCTAATCGCACGTTAATTGCACGAACGCCCTCGTCCGGGGTCTGGACGGGGGCGTTCTCGCAGGTGGAGCCTAGGGGATTCGAACCCCTGACACCCGGCTTGCAAAGCCGGTGCTCTACCAACTGAGCTAAGGCCCCTCGGGCTCCGGGCGTCGGCGTGCGCCGACGGTGGTCCGGGCACCGGACGGGAACGATCGTACACCGTGGCGGGGTGCGGCCCGGCGGGGACGATCGTGGGCATGCGCCATCGCCGACGCCGGGTGGCGCCGGTTCAGGGCAGGGTGGTGTGCGGCGCGCGCGGCGCCGGGGGCGACGGTGGTCCCGGCGAGATCGAGGCGGACGCGTCCGCTTCGCTCACGCCGGGGCCGGGTGTCGCCGGCGGTGTCAGCTGTCGGACGACGTGGCCTCGGTCCACAGGTCCAGCTCGGCGCGGTCCTGCTGCAGCCGGCGCCAGACAGCGAAGCCGCCGAGAGCAACAACAGCGAGAATGAGCAGCTTCTTCACGGTGGGGACCCCTTCACCTCGACTATGAGCCCTGTCCCGGAGGACGAGCGGACGTCGGCCGTCCCCCAGGCTCTCCGCAGCCTAGCAACCGATCCCCGGCGTTCCGCACCCACTCGCCGTTATCGGACCGAACGTCCAATCGAGCGGGCGATCGGTTCGGGACAAAAGTGGATCTTGGGGGTGATAATCGCGGGGCATGTCGCTTGATCGTTCGGGGGCTGATCCGAGGAGGTCCGAACGTGCGGACGAGCGGGAAGGGCGCGCTGGGCGCGGTCGTGCTGGGTGCGGTGGCGCTGGTTCCGGCGCCCGCGCGGGCGGCGGAGCCGCAGGTGGTGCCGGTGCAGGTGACGGGTGATCCGTCCGAGCGCTTCAACCTGGTGATCCTCGGGGACGGCTACACCGGCGCCGACATGCCCGAGTTCCGGGCGCACATCGCCGAGCACCTGAACGACCTGTGGACGATCGAGCCGTTCAAGTCGTACCGCAGCTACTTCAACGTGTACGCGGTCGAGACGCCGTCGCGGGACTCGGGCGTGAGCTGCGACCCCGAGGTGTCGTCCGCCCGGAAGGACACGCCGCTGGGCATGGCGTTCTGGAGCGGCTGCCGCGAGGACGGCATCCAGCGGCTGCTCGTGATGGACCAGGGCGCGGCCGAGCGGTACGCGGACCTGGTGCCGGGGACGTCCGAGGGCAATCGGCAGATCCTCGCGCTGGCGAACAGCGACACCTACGGCGGCGCGGGCGGGACGTACGCGACGGCGTCGGGCGGGAACGCCATGTCGGCGCTCATCGCGCCGCACGAGCTCGGGCATTCGCTGGGCGGGCTGCAGGACGAGTACGACTACTACTACCGGGGCGTTCCGGGCGGGACGTACGAGGGGCCGGAGCCCGAGTCGGCGCATCACACGCTGCTCACCGAGCGGGAGATGCTGGCGCAGAAGAAGAAGTGGTGGCGCTGGCTGGGGGAGCCGAGCGAGTCCGGGGGCGTCATCGGGCGTTACGAGGGCGGGCTGTACTCGGGCAAGGGCGTGTGGCGGCCGAGCGAGCACTCGCTGATGAAGACGCTCGGGTACTACTTCGACCAGGTGGCGCGGGAGCGGATGACGCAGCGGATCTCCGCGAAGGTCGACCTGATCCAGGGGCATGCGCCGACGGACGCGGTGGTGGGGGGCGACCGCGTGCTGTGGGTGGAGACCCTGCACCCGGTGGACCACCGGTTGTCGATCACGTGGACGGTCGACGGGCGGGTGGTGGGGCGCGGGCCCGACCTCGATCTCGCGAAGCTGAAGCGGAAGGGGACGTACACGGTCAAGGTGACCGTGACGGACCCGACGGAGTTCGTCCGGGATCCGGCGATCCGCGGGTCGGCGGCGCTCACGCAGACGCGCGCCTGGACCGTGGACGGGCGGGCGAAGACCCCCGAGGACGGGGTGCGGCCCCGGTTCACGGGCTCGACGCCGACCGATCGTCCGGTGGGCGCGGAGTCGGTCGTGTACGCGGAGACGACGCATCCGGCGCGGAAGGCCCCCAAGGTGCGCTGGGAGCTGGACGGACGCGCGGTGCGCGGGGGCGTGCGGGACATCGACCTCGCCCGGTTCCGGCTGCGGGAGGGGACGCACCGGCTCGTGGCCCGGGTGGGCTCCGACCGGCTCGCGTGGACGATCGACGCGGAGCGGCCGACGGCGTCGGTCGAGCTGTCGGCGGCGGGCCGGCGGGGCGGACCGGCGGCGGGCTCCGTGTTCGACGGCCCGTTCCACATGCGGCTGACCGGCACCGACGACCGTCCGGGCGTGGTGGTGACCGAGTTCCGGGTGGACGGCGACGGCTGGTTCAACTACTTCGGCTGGCCGACGGACTCGCAAGCCCCGTGGCTCTTCACCGAGAACGGCACCGTGATCGACGGGCTGACGTACGGGAAGCTCGGGAAGGGGCGGCACACCATCGAGTACCGCGCCATCGACTCCGCGGGCAACATCGGCGAGCCGCGCAAGTTCGTGGTCACGCTGCGCTGACGCCCGTCCCCCGCGTCCCCCCTGCGGACCAGGTCGCCGGTCTGCGAGAGGGGCGCGGCGGGTGGCGATCCCCACTGGAACCGAGCCGCGCAGGGCCCTGACCGCAGGTGCCGGACGACACGGGGATCGGCGGGGGCGTCAGGCGGGGTCGGCGGATTCGGTTCTGGCGGGTGGGGGAGTCGCCGGGGCGGGGGCGTCCGGCGGGTCGGGGGTGCGGTGGGCGGTGGCGAGGACGGAGCCGCCGAGGATGAGCGCGAAGGACGCGAGGATCGTCCCGGTGAGGGGCTCGTCGAGGAACACGACGCCCGCGGCGACGGCGACCGCGGGGTTCACGTAGGTGAACACCATGCCGCGGGACGCGCCGACCTCGCGGATCAGCTCGAAGAACACCGTGAACGCGAGGGCGGTGCAGACGAGGCCGAGCGCGACGAGGGCGGCGAGGGTGCCGCCGCTCGGCGTCTCCGCCGGGAGCGTGAGCGCGGCCGGCCCGGCGTAGACCACCGCCGCGATGCCGAGGGAGGACGCCGACAGCTGCAGGCTCGGGACGTCCTGCAGGTGGCGGAGCGCGACCATGGGGGCTATCGAGTAGCCGAGGACCACCAGCATGACCTCGCCGATCGCCCACGCGCTGCCGCCCTCGAGGTGCGGGGCGGCGAGCACGGCGACGCCGGCGAGGCCGACCAGCAGGCCCGCCCACCGGACGGGCCCGAGCCGTTCGGCGTCGCCGGTGCAGCGGGCGAGCACCACCCCGACGATCGGGACCGCGGCGATGAGCAGGCCCGTCATGGAGCTGGTCAGGTGCCGCTCGGCGTCGGAGAGCAGCGCCCACGGCCCGAGGATCTCCAGCGCGGTGAACGCGAGCAGCGGGCGCCAGTGGCGCCGCACCGTGCCGAAGCCGCCCGACCGGAACGCGAGCGGCAGCAGCACGGCCGCGCCCAGCGCCGTCCGGGCGAACACCACGACGGCCACCGACACCTCGTCGACCGCCACCTTGATCAGCAGGTAGGGGATGCCCCACAGCACGCACATCAGGGCGAACAGCACCCAACCGCGGCGACTCACCACGACCCTCCACGTCCGTCGTCCGCCCGGACTGCCCCGAGCGCGGGTTCAGGATGCGGCGCGGCGGACGGCGGCGTCTTGAACGCTGTTGCGGTACGCGCCGGGGGTGACCCCGAGGACCCGACGGAACCAGCGGGTGAGGTGCGCCTGATCGGCGAACCCGACGAGCGCCGCCGCGTCGGCCGGACGGTGCCCGGCGTCCAGCAGGGCGCGGGCGCGCGACACCCGGTGCTGCGCCAGCCAGGCGTACGGGGGCATGCCCATGACGTCGCGGAACGCGCGCAGCGCCTGGTAACGGGACAGGCCGAGGTCGGCGGCGACCTCCGCCAGCGGCGGCGGCCGGGTCAGCTCGTCGGCCAGGCGGTCGGCGACGCTCCGCGCGATCCGCGCGGCCCCGGGCCCCGGACGTCCGGACGCGGGGGCACCGGGGCGCGGTATCGCGTGCCGCCGGACCAGCGCGCCGAACACCTCCAGCAGCCGGGTCTCGGCCTCCAGCGGGTCGTCGCCCGCGCGCAGGGCGCGGTGGGCGAGCCGCAGCGCGTCGCCCAGCGCCGGGTCGTCGATGATCGGGCCCCGGAAGTGCGGCTCGGCGTCCCCGGGCACGACCGCCCGCAGCAGCTCGGCGGTCGGGTACAGGGCCAGATACGCGAAGCCCTCCGGCCGTGCCGGGCCGCCGGTGTGCGCCTCTCCGGGTTCGATCACGACGACGCTGCCCGCTCCCGAGTAGACGTTCTCACCGCGGTACCGCATCGTTTCGACGCCGTCGACCGTCACGCCGATGGCGTACTCGTCGTGGACGTGCGGCGCGTAGTGCCGTCGTCCGATGCGGGCGGTCAGCAGGTCGAGCGGGGAGCCCTGCACGCCGTGGACCCGCGTCCAGCTGACCCGGTCGGGCCGCTTCGGCGAGCGGGCGGCCGGGCGCGGCGCCAGCGGAGCCGGCGGCCGGGGGACGGCTCCGGGCGCGGCGGCCGTCCGCGGCGGGTCAGGCGGAGAAGACGGTCCGGAGCCGCCAGCGGTCCCGGTCACGGCCGAGCTCCGCGACGGCCACCCCGTCGGCGCCGGTGACGCGGACCCGGTAGACCCGGCCGTCGCCCGGCGCTCCGTACGTCTTCAGCACCTCCTGCACCGCATAGCGCGACCCCCGCCATTCGTACGCGGTGAGCCGTCCGGCCGGGTCGTGCTCGGCGCGGACCGGCTCGTTCAGCAACTGCCCCATGGGTCCGGGACCCTATCACGTAGTCGAACATATGTTCGCAGGTCAGTGCCGGAATGTCGCGCGCCGCCGCGGGGCGTCCGCCGTCAGGTCGAGCCTTCATCTCTCCCCCTTCGCACCGCTCGCCGGGCTTCCCCTCGGCCGGGACGCCGGTGCGCGACCGGGTGCTCACCGGTTCGCGCGCGGGCCCCGCCGGTGGCCGCGTGCACGTCGCACGGGCCGTCCCGCCGATCCATGACCCAGCGAACCATCGGCGGTTCGCGAACAGCCCATCGTCCACAAACTGTGGATAACTTTCCGAACGGGTCGCCCCCCTCGCGACCAGCGCGTGCGGGCATCTTCTCCACAGGAAATCCCCAGGCCGGACGCAGTTTTGCACGCCTCCCGCCACTCCGGCGAGTCATCTCCACAGGTATTCAGATGACCGGGTGCCCACACCTGTCGTCCACAGCCTGTGGATAACTTCTGTGCACACCCTGGGGATCTCCGGCCGGTTCGCCGTCCACCATTCTTCCCCAGCTTCGTCCCCAACCCCAGGCCCGTCCGTCCACAGCGTGGATAACGCTCTCACCTCGACCGATGCCGCGCCATGACGCTATGTGACCGACTGGTTGCACAGGCTGTGGACAAACTCGGTCCACAGGCGGGCCGAGTCGGTGGACAACGTCGTCCACCGATAATCCCCACCTCTGTCCCCAGCCGACGCCCGCCACGCGGACGCCCGGGGGACCTTCTCGCGGATCCGTGCGCGGCCTTGACCTAGACAGACCTGTCTGTCTAGGTTGGCCTCCTTGCCGGAGTGCGGTCCGAGGAGGGCAATGAAGGTCATCGTCGTCGGGGCGACGGGCGTGATCGGTTCGGCCGTCGGGGCCCTGCTCGAGAAGGAACACGAAGTCGTCCGCGCGTCCCGGAGCGGACCGGTCGGCGTCGACCTGGACGACCCCGCCACGATCGACGCGCTGTTCGAGGCCGTCCCCGGCGCGGACGCCGTCGTGTGCTGCGCCGCCGGGGCGCCGCTCACGCCGCTGGACGCCGACGTCGACGCGGCGGACGTCATGCGGGCCAAGCTGCTGGGGCAGGTGCATCTGGCCCGGCGGGCGATCCGGCACCTGCGGGACGGCGGCTCGATCACGCTGACGAGCGGGACCTTCGACCGTCCCATCCCCGGTGCGGCGTTCGGCGCGCTGGTGAACGCGGGCCTCGAGGCGTTCGTCCGGACGGCGGCGGCCGAGCTGCCGCGCGGGCTCCGGGTGAACGCCGTCAGCCCCGGGTGGGTCTCCGAGACCCTCGACGCCCTCGGCATGGACGGCGCCGACGGCACCCCGGCGGCGGACGTGGCGCGGGCCTACGCGGGAGCCGTGGACGGGTCGGCGCAGGGCGAGATCTTCCGCCCGCGCCGGTGAGGGTACGCCCAATGGCCGCCGCCGCGCGCGAACCCGCCCGGGACCGGATCCTGCGCACCGCCGCCGACCTGTTCTACGCGCACGGCATCCGGGGCGTCGGCGTCGACCGCATCATCGCCGAGTCCGGGGTCGCCAAGGCGACGCTCTACGCGCACTTCAAGTCCAAGGACGACCTGGTGCTGGCGTTCCTGCACGGGGCCGACGGCAAGTGGCGCCGCATGCTGCGCGAGGCCGCGGACGCCGCCGGCGACGACCCGCGCGACCGCCTCGTCGGCATGTTCGACGCGATCCGGGCGGGGGACGACGGCGGGTTCCGCGGCTGCGTGTTCCTCAACACGGCGAGCGAGTCGGTGCCGGGCGGAGCCGTCCACCGGGCGACCGTCGACCACAAGCGGGCGGTCCTCGCGTGGGTGCGCGACCTCGCGGACGCGGCCGGCGCGCGCGATCCCGGGTCGCTCGCCCGCGAGCTGACGCTCCTCCTCGACGGGACGATGGCCGCCGCGGCGCTCGAGTCCGTCGGCGACACCGTCCCGGCGGCCCGCCGCGCCGCCCGCGCCATCGTCGACCGGCACTTCTGACGTCCGTCCGGCGCCGGGCTCGCGGGTCAGGGGGCGGGGAGTTCCGGGGACGGGTCCAGGTCTTCCAGGCGGAGCAGTTCGTCGCTCAGGGCGGCGCGTTCCTCGTCCGTCAGCGGCACCGCGCGCGCTTGGGACAGGACGGTACGGGCGTGTTCGGGGTCGTCGAGGTGGAGGGCCATGTCCGCGCGCATGGTGAGGGCCTGGAGGCGTTGGGGCGGGGTCAAGGGTTCGGTGCCGTCGAGGAGTTTGTCGAGGATCCTGGCCGCTCCCTTGTAGTCCTCCTTGGAGTCGCCCAGGAGGACGGCCATGTGCAGGGCCTTCGCGACGGGCTCGGTGGGGATGGGGGCGTGTTCGAGATCGTCGGAGATCTGCTGGCCGATGCGGAGTTGCACGCCGTCGGGGTCGGTGAGCAGAAACTGCCGCATGCCGTACGTCATGTCCTTGAGGACGCCCATACGGGGCAGCCCGCGCGTCGGGATCCGCCCCAGAGCCTCCTTTAGTCCGCTGCGGAAGGCCTCGTAGAGGCCGTCCACGTCGTCGGTGACGACGTAGCACATGTGCATGGACGTGGTGGGGTCGTGCTTCTTCCAGCCGTAGAACTGAAGCTCGATGTCACCGTGGCGTACGGAGAGGAAAGGGTTGGGACGGGTCTGCCACGACGTCTGCTCGAATCCTAGCGCCTTGTAGAACTCCCAGGTGTCGCCGATCGAGCGGCACGGAAAGATCGGAATCGTCTTCTGGCCCATGGCGGCGAGCGTAGGCCGACGGCGAGCGGGTGGTCAAGTTTGATTAGCTAATCCGGTCGCCCCCCGGCCACCGCTGCGGACAGACTCGGGGAATGAGCACGTTGACGCTGTGGCGGCCGGTCGGCCCGGCCGAACTGGAGTTGCTGCGCGCCGCCGGCTGGCGCGCGTGGCCGCCGCGCCTGCCCGAGCAGCCGATCTTCTACCCCGTCCTCAACGAGGAGTACGCGATCAAGATCGCGCGGGACTGGAACGTCCCGGCGCACGGCTCGGGGTTCGTGACGCGGTTCGCGGTGGACGCCGCGTTCGCCGCGCGCTACCCCGTCCGGCAGGCCGGCGGACGGACGATCCTGGAGCTGTGGGTGCCTGCAGAGGAACTCGCCGAGTTCAACGCGCACATCGTCGGCCCGATCGAGGTGGTGCACGAGTTCCGCGCGGACGATCGCGTGCGGACCGTCCATCGGCACCTCGGGCTCAACGGGTGAACACGGGTGTCCACAGATTGTGGATAACTGTCGTCCCCAGGGGTGGACAACCGGTGACGCAGCGTCGTCCCCGGATCTCCACAGGCCGTTCGTCCTGGGGAAACGTGTGTTCTCGCTGGTCGGCGGACTGCACACACTCGTCGTCCACAAGTTGTGGATAACTTGCTCCACACCCCTGGGGACGGCGCCGTCCCCAGCGTCGTCCCCAGGAAATCCCCAGGATCGCGGTTGTCCCCAGCCGCCGCCACCGGCCACACCGGACGGACGGACGGGACGTCAGGTCCGTTCGGCGAAGCTCTCGACCTTCGCGATCGGGCCCGCGACCAGGATCACGTCGCTGTACTGCAGGACGGTGTCGGCCGTCGCGTACGTGAACTGCTCGCCCGGCGACTTGACGCACACGACGGTGACGCCGTGCCGGGACCGCAGCCGCGTCTCCCCCAGCGGCACGCCCTCGATGTCCTTGGGCGGGTGCGTCTTCACCAGCGCGAAGTCGTCGTCGACCTCGACGTAGTCGAGCATGCGGCCGCTGACGAGGTGCGCGACGCGCTCGCCCATGTCGTGCTCGGGCAGCACGATGTGGTGGGCGCCGATCCGCTCCAGGATGCGCTTGTGCTGGTGCGTGACGGCCTTGGCCCAAATGTTGTCCACACCCAGCTCCACCAGGTGCGACGTCGTCAGGATGCTGGCCTCGAGGTCGCCGCCGATCGCGACGACGCCGCGGTAGAACTCGGCGACGCCGAGCTCGCGGAGGGCGTCGATGTCGGTGGAGTCGGCGGTGGCGATGTGCGTCAGCCGCCCCGACAGCGCCTGGACGACCTTGGGCCGGTGATCGATCGCGAGCACCTCGGTGCCGCGCTCGGCCAGTTCGAGCGAGAGCGCGGTGCCGAAGCGGCCGAGGCCGATCACCACGACGGGATCTCTTCTGCTGTCAGCCAACGATGGGTCGCTCCTCCGGTAGTTCGTGGCGCCGGACGCGTCTGCGCAGCGCCAGTGCGGTGGCCATGGTCAGCGGGCCGATGCGCCCGAGGAACATCAGCACGATCAACAGGATGTGGCCGGACGGGGGCAGGTCCGCGGTGATGCCGGTGGACATCCCCACGGTGCCGAACGCCGACACCACCTCGAACAGGACCCTGTCGAGGGAGTGGGAGGTGAGGATCATCAGGGTGACGGTCGCGGCCACGACGAGCCCCACGGCCAGCAGCACGATGCCCATCGCCTGCCGCTGCGTGCCGACGGGCAGCCGCCGCGTGCCCACGTTGACGTGCGCGTCCCCGCGCATCTCCGCCCACAGGACGAACGCCAGCAGCCCGAACGTCGTCACCTTGATCCCGCCCGCGGTGCCCGCACTGCCCCCGCCGATGAACATCAGGACGTCCGTCACCAGCCAGCTCTCGGGGCGCATCGCGGCGACGTCCACGTTGTTGAACCCGGCGGTGCGCGGCATGACCGCCATGACGAACCCGGCGAGCCCGCGGGACGGGCGCGAGAGCGGCCCCAGCGTGTCCTGGTTGGTCCATTCGAGGGCCGTGAGCACCAGGGTCCCGCCGGCGAGCAGGACGGCGGACGTCGCGACGGTGACGCGCGTCAGGATCGACCACGTGCGCGGACGCCGCCACCGGCGCGCCAGCTCGAACACCACCGGGAACCCGAGCCCGCCGACGATGATCGCCGCGCAGATCGGCAGGCAGATCCACGGGTCGGTCACGAACCCCATGAGGCTGTCGGACCACAGCGCGAACCCGGCGTTGTTGAACGCCGACACCGAGTGGAAGACGCCCAGGTAGGCGGCGCGGCCGAGCGGCTCACCGTAGCCGAGGGCGAACCGGGCGGCCAGCACCACGGCGATGACCGCCTCGCAGCTCAAGCTGAACACGACGATGTTCCGCACGACGCGGCGTACGTCCGTCATCTGGAGGGTCTTCGTCTCGACCTGGGCGGCCATGCGCGCGCGCAGCCCCACCCGTCCGGACAGGAGGATGGCGAAGAGGGTCGCCAGGGTCATCAGGCCGAAACCGCCGACCTGGATCAGGCACAGGATGACGACCTCGCCGAACGTCGACCAGTAGACCGGCGTGTCCACGGTGATCAGCCCGGTCACGCACACGGCGGACGTCGCGGTGAACAGCGCGTCCAGCGGTTCGGCCCCGCCGGGGCCCGTGCGGGCGACGGGCAGCGACAGCAGGCCCGTCCCGGCGAGGATCATGACCGCGAACCCGGTGACGACGACCTGGGCCGGGTGCTGGAACCGCTCCAGCAGCGCCGTCCCCCGGGGTTTCGGCCCCCGCCGCGGCCGTCGGATCCCCCGAACCACGTCCTTCTCTCCTCGCGGACCATGCCAAGGCCGACAAATCGGGATGCGGCCCGGCATGTGAAGGTACCGCTAAAGAACCGGTGTCATCGCCACCCCGCGCGCCCGCGGGCGCCCCGCACGCCCCCGCACGCGGCCGGGGCGCGGCTCAGCCGACGATGGGCCGCTCCTCGGGGAGTTCGTACCGCCTCGTGCGCTTGCGAAGCGCGAGCGCCGTGGCCAACGTCAGCGGGCCGATGCGCCCGACGAACATCAGCACGACCAGCATCACCTCGCCCGACAGCGGCAGATCCCCCGTGATCCCCGTGGAGAGCCCCACCGTCGCGGTCGCCGACACCACCTCGAACAGCACCCGGTCCAGCGAGTGGTCCGTCAGCGCCATGAGGACGATCGTCGCGACCGTCACGAGCCCGGCGCTCAGCAGGACGATCGCCATCGCCTGCCGCGGCGTCCCGGCCGGCAGCCGCCGCGTGCCCACGTTCACGTGCGCGTCCCCGCGCATCTCCGCCCACAGGACGAACGCCAGCAGCCCGAACGTCGTCACCTTGATCCCGCCCGCGGTGCCCGCACTGCCCCCGCCGATGAACATCAGGACGTCCGTCACGAACCAGCTCTCCGGACGCATCGCCGACGTGTCCACGCTGTTGAACCCGCCGCTGCGGGGCATCACCGACAGGACGATGCCCGCCAGCCACCGCGTCGGGCGCGGGCGCGTGCCCAGCGTCTCGGTGTTGTTCCACTCCAGGGCGGTGAGGACGAACGCGCCGACGACGAACAGCACCGTCGTCGTCCCGACGGTGACGCGCGTCAGGATCGACCACGTGCGCGGACGCCGCCACCGGCGCGCCAGCTCGAACACGACCGGGAACCCGAGCCCGCCGATCATGACGGCCGCGCAGATCGGCAGGCAGATCCACGGGTCGCCGACGAACCGCATGATGCTGTCCGGCCACAGCGCCAGCCCCGCGTTGTTGAACGCCGACACCGAGTGGAATGCGCCGAGATAGACGGCGCGGGCCCACGACTCCCCGTACCCCTGCGCGAGGCGGACCGCCAGCACGGCCGCGACCACGGCCTCGCACGTCAGGCTGAACAGCACGACGTTCCGCACGACGCGGCGTACGTCCGTCATCTGGAGGGTCTTCGTCTCGACCTGGGCCGCCATGCGCGCGCGCAGCCCCACCCGTCCGGACAGGAGGATCCCGAACAGCGTGGCGACCGTCATCAGGCCGAGACCGCCGACCTGCATCAACCCCATGATCACCAGCTCGCCGAACAGCGACCAGTGCGACGCGGTGTCCTGGGTGATCAGCCCGGTGAGGCATACGGCGGACGTCGCGGTGAACAGCGCGTCCACCGGGTCGGCCGAGGGCTCGTCGGCGGTGGCGTGCGGCAGCGACAGCAGGCCCGTCCCGATCAGGATGGTGATCCCGAACCCGGTGACGACGACCTGCGCCGGATGCTGGAACCGCTCCAGCAGGGCGGCACCGCGAGGCTTCACCCGTCCGCCCCCGCCGAACCCGCGCCGGCGCGTCCGCCGGCCCGCTGCCGGGCGCGGACCACGTGATCAGTCCGGCATGCCACCACAGAACGCACGCGCCGACCGTACCGGCATTCCGCCCGTGCCCGGTTCGATTTCCGCCCGGGACCTCCCGCCCGCTCCCCGGGCGGGAATGCGAAAACCCCCCACCGGTCCCGGTGGGGGGTTTTTCGTGCTGGTGGGCCTAGGTGGACTTGAACCACCGGCCTCATCCTTATCAGGGATGCGCTCTAACCGACTGAGCTATAGGCCCGCACTGCGGCCGTCCTTGGCGGCGCAACGAGAGATTACCCCATCTGGAGCGGCAACCGGAAATCGATATCGGACGGCCGCGGCGGAGCGGGCGCGCAGTGACTACTCGGCCTCCTTGAGCGTCACCTCGACACCGCCCACGAGATCCGCGGTGAGGTTGTAGATCACGGACCCGACCGTGGACAGGGCCGTGATGAGCAGCACGTTCAGGGCGCCCACCAGCACCGTGTAGCCGAAGACGCGGAAGAACGAGAACCAGCTCGCGGAGTCGACGCCGGAGGCGGAGCCGTCGTCGCCCTCGGTGAGGCTGTTGATCGTGTCGGTGAGCGCGTCGAACACGCCGAGGCCGGACAGGATCACGTACAGGACCACGACCGCGACCAGCAGCACCACGAAGCAGACCAGCGACAGGACGAAGCTGAACTTCATCACCGACCACGGCTCGAGGCGCGCCAGCTGCAGCTGCGCCTTGCGGGCCGGCTTCCCGTCGCCCTTGCCGCCCTTGCCCCCGGCGGGCTTGCCGGACGCGCCGCCCGCGGTCGTGGCGGGGACCGGACGGTCGCGCAGGACGGTGCCCGCGAACCCGCCGCCGGCCGCTCCGGAACCGGACGGCGGCGTCTGCGCGCCCGCCGGGACGGGCGGGGCCGACGGGGCGGAGGGAGCGCGCGGGGAGGGCGGCGGGGACGGCTGCTCGGTGCGGCCCGCGGAGACGGAGGCGGCGGGCTCGGCGGGCTTGGTCCAGTCGGAGCCGCCCGACGAGCCGGACGAGCGGGCCGGCGAGCCGGTCGGGGCGCTCGGGGCGCTCGACGGGCTCTTCGCCCCGGACGTCCCCTTGGCGTTCGACGCGCCCGGAGCGTCCTTCGCGGAGCCCTTGGCCCCCGCCGCCTTCGAGCCCGACGAACTCGACGAGCCGGACGAACCAGACTTCGCGCCCGTGGAGTTCGCCGAACCCTTCCCGGCGTCGTCGACGACCGTGTCGTCCGCCGTCGACGAACCGGACCCGGCCGCGGAGCCCGACTCGGGCTCGTCGTCGACCTTGGCCAGGTCGGTCCTCGTCTCCTCGGCGCCCCGGCCGACGCCGGCCTTCGCCTCGTCACGGCCCGGCTTGGCGGAGGCGGCCGCGACCGTCCCGCCGCCGGGCTTCTTCGCGCTCCCCTTGCCGGTGCCGCCCTTGTTCTCGCCGGGCTCGGTGCTCACGTGTCGTCCTCCTGGCCTAGCGGCGGGACGAGACCGGCTCCATTACTCGTCCTCGCCACTCTCGGCTTCCTCTGCGTCATCCATGGACTCTACGTTCCTCGCGATGGCCACGACGCTGTCCCCGTCGGCGAGGTTCATCAACCGCACGCCCATGGTCTGCCTGCCGGACTGCTTGATCTCGGCGGCGGTGGTACGGATGACGCCGCCGTTCGACGTCATCGCGAACACCTCGTCGTCCGGGCCGACCATGAGGGCCCCTACCAACGTGCCGCGCGCCTCAACGATCTTAGCGGTGAGGACTCCCTTACCCCCACGTCCTTGGAGCGGGTACTGGTCCGCCGGCGTCCGCTTCGCGTAGCCGCCCTCCGTGGCGACCAGGACGTCCTGCTCGCTGCCCTGCACGACCAGCATGTTGAGGACCTCCTGGTCCTCCTCGAACCGCATGCCGATCACGCCGGACGTCGCGCGGCCCATCGGGCGCAGCGAGTCGTCGTCGGCGCGGAACCGGATCGCCTGCGCGCCGGTCGACACCATCAGCAGGTGGTCGTCGGACGACACGAGCCGCGCCGCGATCACCTCGTCGTCGTCCACCAGGTTGATCGCGATGATGCCGCCGGTGCGGGGCGAGTCGAAGTCGCGCAGCGCGGTCTTCTTGACGCGGCCCTTCTTGGTGGCGAGCACGAGGTAGGGCGCCACGTCGTAGTCGCGCAGGTCCATGACCTGGGCGATGTGCTCGTCCGGCTGGAACGCCAGCAGGTTCGCGACGTGCTGCCCGCGCGAGTCGCGCCCGGCGTCCGGCAGCTCGTACGCCTTGGCCCGGTACACGCGGCCCTTGTTGGTGAAGAACAGGATCCAGTGGTGCGTCGTGGTGACGAAGAACTGGTCGACGATGTCGTCCTGCTTCAGCTGCGCGCCGCGCACGCCCTTCCCGCCGCGCTTCTGCGCCCGGTACAGGTCGGTGCGGGTCCGCTTCGCGTAGCCGCCGCGGGTGATCGTGACGACGACGCCCTCTTCGGCGATCAGGTCCTCGTAGGACACGTCGCCGTCGAACGGGACGATCTGGGTGCGGCGCTCGTCGCCGAACTTCTCGACGATCGGCTCGAGTTCCTCGCCGACGATCCGGCGCTGCCGATCGGGCGAGGCGAGGATGTCGTTGTAGTCGGCGATCTCCGCCATGAGCTTGTCGTACTCGTCGGTGATCTGCCGGCGCTCCAGGGCGGCGAGCTTGCGCAGCTGCATGTCCAGGATCGCCTGCGCCTGGATCTCGTCGATCTCCAGGAGGTTCATCAGGCCCTGCTGGGCCTCCGACGCCGACGGCGACCGGCGGATCAGCGCGATGACCTCGTCGATGCGGTCGAGGGCCTTCAGCAGCGCGCGCAGGATGTGGGCGCGCTCCTCGGCCTTGCGCAGCAGGAACCGGGTGCGGCGGACGATGACGTCGATCTGGTGCGCGACCCAGTGCCGGACGAACTGGTCGATGCGGAGCGTGCGGGGAACCCCGTCGACGAGCGCGAGCATGTTCGCGCCGAACGTCTCCTGCAGCTGCGTGTGCTTGTACAGGTTGTTGAGGACGACCTTCGCGACCGCGTCCCGCTTGAGGACGATCACGAGCCGCTGGCCCGTCCGTCCGGACGTCTCGTCGCGGACGTCCGCGATGCCGTCCAGCTTCCCGTCCTTGACCCCGTCGGCGATCTTGAGGGCGAGGTTGTCCGGGTTGACCTGGTAGGGGAGTTCGGTGACGACGAGGCAGGTGCGGCCCTGGATCTCCTCGACCTCGACGACCGCGCGCATCGTGATCGAGCCGCGGCCGGTGCGGTACGCCTCCTCGATGCCCTTGCGGCCGACGATCAGCGCGGCGGTGGGGAAGTCGGGGCCCTTGATCCGCTCGATCAGCGCCTCGAGCAGCTCCTCATCGGTCGCGCCGTAGTTGTCCAGGTACCACCGGACGCCGTCGGCGACCTCCCGCAGGTTGTGCGGCGGGATGTTCGTCGCCATCCCGACCGCGATGCCCGCGGACCCGTTGACCAGCAGGTTCGGGTAACGCGACGGCAGGACGTCCGGCTCCTGCGAGCGGCCGTCGTAATTCGGGGTGAAGTCGACGGTCTCCTTGTCGATGTCGCGCAGCAGCTCCATCGCCAGGGGCGCCATCCGGCACTCGGTGTACCGCATGGCCGCGGCCGGGTCGTTGCCGCGCGAGCCGAAGTTCCCGTTGCCGTCCACCAGCGGGTACCGCATCGACCACGGCTGCGCCAGCCGCACCAGCGCGTCGTAGATGGCCGAGTCGCCGTGGGGGTGGTAGTTCCCCATGACGTCGCCGACGACGCGGGCGCACTTGAAGTACCCGCGGTCGGGACGGTAGCCGCCGTCGTACATCGCGTACAGGACGCGGCGGTGCACCGGCTTGAGCCCGTCGCGGACCTCGGGAAGCGCGCGCGCGACGATGACCGACATCGCGTAGTCGAGGTAGCTCTTCTGCATCTCGACCTGGATGTCGACAGGTTCGATCCGTTCGCCCGGGTGGGGGCCGCCCGCCGTGGTCATGTCCGTCACTTAGCTGACCTCTTCTGCTTGAAGGGAAGGAAGTACGTTCACCGCTACGGTTCGGGCCGCTGGGAGCCCGGCCCGTGCCCGCACCTCAGATGTCGAGGAAGCGCACGTCCTTGGCGTTGCGCTGGATGAACTCGCGGCGCGGTTCGACCTCCTCGCCCATGAGCACGCTGAACAGCTCGTCGGCCTGGGCGGCGTCGTCGAGCTGGACCTGCAGGAGCACCCGGTTCTCGGGGTTCATCGTGGTGTCCCACAGCTCGTTGGCGTTCATCTCGCCGAGACCCTTGAACCGCTGCACCAGGTCGCGGGGGCGCGGGTCGCGCTTGCCGGCGGCGATGCCCGCCTCGATGACGGCGTCGCGCTCGGCGTCGGAGAACGCGTAGTCGACCTCGTTGCCCCGGGCGTCCCACTTGATCTTGTAGAGCGGCGGCTGCGACAGGTACACGTGGCCGGCCTCGATCAGCGGCTTCATGAACCGGAACAGCAGCGTCATCAGCAGCGTGTTGATGTGGTGGCCGTCGACGTCGGCGTCCGACATCAGGATGATCTTGTGGTAGCGGAGCCGGGAGATGTCGAACTCGTCGTGCACCCCGGTGCCCAGCGCCGTGATGATCGCCTGGACCTCGTTGTTCTTGAGGATCTTGTCGATCCGCGCCTTCTCGACGTTCAGGATCTTGCCGCGGATCGGGAGGATCGCCTGGTACTGGACGGCGCGGCCGCCCTTCGCGGAGCCGCCCGCCGAGTCGCCCTCGACGATGTACAGCTCCGACTGCGCCGGGTCGGTGGACTGGCAGTCCGACAGCTTGCCGGGCAGCGACGTCGTCTCGAGGAGGCTCTTGCGGCGCGTCAGATCCCGCGCCTGCCTCGCCGCGACCCGCGCGCGCGCCGCCTGCGACGCCTTGTTGATGATCTCCTTGGCCTCGCCCGGGTTCTCCTCGAACCAGTCGCGGAGGTACACGTTGCAGGCGCGCTGGACGAACGACTTCGCCTCGGTGTTCCCGAGCTTCGTCTTCGTCTGCCCCTCGAACTGCGGGTCGGCGAGCTTGATCGAGATGATCGACGTGAGGCCCTCGCGGACGTCCTCGCCGGTCAGGTTGTCGTCCTTCTCGCGCAGCAGCCCCTTGTCGCGGGCGTACCGGTTGACGATCGTGGTGAGCGCCGCCCGGAACCCCTCCTCGTGGGTGCCGCCCTCCGCCGTGTTGATCGTGTTGGCGAAGGTGTGGACCGACTCGGCGTACGACGAGTTCCACTGCATGGCGATCTCGACCGACATGCCCTCGGTGGAGTCCTCGAAGTAGACGACCGACTCGTGGACCGCCTCCTTGCGGGCGTTGATGTAGCGGACGAAGTCCTGGATGCCGCCCTCGTAGTGGTACCGGACGACGTGCGGTTCGCCGTTCCCGTCACCGTTCGCGTGGTCGGGCCGCTCGTCCCGCAGGGTGATCGCCAGCCCGCGGTTCAGGAACGCGTACTCCTGCATGCGCCGCGACAGCGTCTCGAAGTTCCACTCGGTGGTCTCGAAGATCTCCGCGTCGGGCCAGAACCTGATGAGGGTGCCGGTCTCCGATGTCTCCTCGCCCTTGCGCAGCTCCGTCTCCGGGCCCTGCCAGGTGTAGGACTGCCGCCAGACGTGCCCGTCCGTGCGCACCTCGGCCTCGAGCCGGGTGGACAGCGCGTTCACCACCGCGGACCCGACGCCGTGCAGGCCGCCGGACACCGCGTAGGACTTGCCGTCGAACTTGCCGCCCGCGTGCAGCGTGGTCAGCACCAGCTCGATGGCCGGCCGCTTCTCCACCGGGTGCTCGCCGACCGGGATGCCGCGGCCGTTGTCGAGCACGCTCACGCCGCCGTCGGCCAGCAGCGTCACCACGATGTCGTCGGCGTAGCCCGCCAGGGCCTCGTCGACCGAGTTGTCCACGATCTCGTAGACCAGGTGGTGGAGGCCGCGCTCACCGGTCGATCCGATGTACATGCCCGGGCGTTTGCGCACCGCCTCGAGGCCTTCAAGGACAGTGATCGAACTAGCGTCGTACGCCAAAGGAGATCCTCCTGCCGGGGATGTCTGCCGCCCCACGCCCGGAGGGAGCGCGGTGTGCCCCGTAACACACATGAGGGCGCCCCTGTGCTCTGTTCACACCTGGTCAGAGCCCCGGGCACCCCACGGCGGCGCAGCATCCTGTACCCGATGTCATTCTACCGGGTCGCACGGCGAAAAGTGGCACTCACGCGGCGCTGTGTGCGCGTGTGGCGGCCGAGCGACACCGGAGGCACATCCCCCCATGACTCTGGGGGGGTTCTCTGGCCTACGGCACGCTCGTCGCCGAACTCGTCGCCCTGCATCCCGAACAGATGTTCTCACCCGGCACTGACAAGGTCGGCGGTTCCGGGACTCAGCGGGCGCGCCACGCCCCGCCGCGGCGCGGGCCCGACGACGGGCCGACCACCTTCACCCGCCGGACCGTCCCGTGCCCCAGCTCCTGGTTCAGCCGCCGCACGAGGTTCGACGACAGCAGCCGCAGCTGCGTCGCCCACGTCGCCGAGTCGGCGGCGATCGTCAGCTCGCCGTCCTCGAAGTGCTCCGGCCGGGTGTGTTCGGCCAGCTCGGGCCCCACGATCCCCGCCCAGTTGCCGAACACGCCGCCGACCGCCGCGCGCTGCTCCCACCCGCGTGTCGCGAGCAGGTCGCGGATCGCGGCCCCGAACGGCTTCGGGTCCCCGCCGCGCCCCGGATCCCGGCTCCGCACCGGCAGGCCCCCGCCCTTGCGGCGGTTCTTGTGGCCGGGGAGGGTGCCCCGCTTCAGCGCGTCCGCCTTCGCCTGCGCCAGCGCCTCCCGCGCCAGCTCGATCCCCGACTTCCCGGACGCGGCCAGGGGATCGGCGGGACGCGCGGCATCGGCGTCCCCCGGCTCGCCGTCGGCGGCCCCGCCGGTGGCGCCGTCCACATCCTGTGGATCCTCGCTCATGTCACCCTCCTCCCCACAGCCTGTGGACGACCATTCTGACCGCACCCCACGACACCCGACAGGACGACCCGTCCGAAGGGACGCCCGCCGCCCGGCCATCGGGCCCGGCGCGGCCGCCATGCGCGGGACGGCCGCCGCGCAGAGCACCCGGTACGCAGGGGGACGGCGGCCGCGGGGCGCCCGGCCCTGCGGCACCCCAGCGCCCTGCGGGTCACTCCCGGAGGACTTGGCCGTCCGACACGGCGAACGTCGCGCCCGTCAGTTCGTCCGGTACGTCGGCGGGCACGGCGGCGGTGATCAGGACCTGCTCGGCCGGCGCGACCATCCCGGCGAGGCGGCTGCGGCGCCCCGCGTCCAGTTCGGCGAAGACGTCGTCGAGGATCAGCACCGGGTCGTCGCCGTCCGCCCGCAGCAGGTCGAACGCGGCGAGCCGCAGCCCGAGCGCGAACGACCAGGACTCGCCGTGGCTCGCGTACCCCCGCGCGGGCAGCTCCCCGAGGCGCAGGACGAGCTCGTCCCGATGCGGGCCCACGAGACTGACGCCCCGCTCCAGTTCCTGCTTCCGCGTGTCGCCCGCGGCCGCGAGCAGCTGCTCGGCGAGTTTTCCACGGTCTGTGGACAACTCGGCGTCGCCCAGCGAGCTGCGGTACTGCAGATCCGCCGCCCCGCCGCCGGGGGCGAGCGCATCGTACGCGCGCGCGACGAGCGGACGGAGCGCGCCCACGAGGTCCAGCCGCGCGGCCAGCAGTTCGGCGCCCGTCCGGGCGAGGTGCGAATCCCACACGTCGAGGGTCGCGAGGACCTCCGGGCCCGGCGCGCGGCGGTGCGCCGCCGCCGACTTCAGCAGGGCGTTGCGCTGCTTGAGCACCCGGTCGTAGTCGGACCGCACCCCCGCGAAGCGCGGCGCGCGCGCCGTCAGCAGCTCGTCCATGAACCGGCGCCGTTCCCCCGGGTCGCCCTTGACGAGCGAGAGGTCCTCGGGCGCGAACAGCACGGTCCGCACCATCCCCAGGATCTCGCGCGGCCTGGGGACGGGCGACCGGTTCAGCCGCGCCCGGTTCGCCTTACCGGGGTTGATCTCCAGCTCGATGAGGGCCTTGCGGTCGTCCTTCACCGCACCGACGCGGACGATCGCGCGCGGCGCGCCGTGCCGCACGAGCGGCGCGTCCGTCGAGGCCCGGTGGCTCCCGTGCGACGCGACGTAACCGACGGCCTCGACCAGGTTCGTCTTGCCCTGGCCGTTCGGCCCCACGAACGCGGTGACCCCCGGCTCGAGCGCGACCTCGGCGGCCGCGTACGAGCGGAAGTCCTGGAGCGAGAGGTGGGCGACGTGCACGGAACACGAGCGTAGAGCCTCCCACCCCCTGCCCCGCCCACAACGCCCACCGCCCGTCGGCCCCGGTCTCCGGTCCCCGCCCGCCCTGGGGGGCCGACCCCATCTCGAGTGTCGAGGGTCGTCCCCCGAAGGCGGGGGGAATCCACGGGGTGTGGATAACTTTCGTCAGACGGTGGGCGGGGTGACGTCGGCGCCGGGGGAGTCGGCGCCCTTGGCCGACTCGACGGCGTGGCCGCCGAACTGGTTGCGCAGGGCGGCGACGACGCGCATGGCGGGGGAGTCGTCCTGGCGGGAGGCGAAGCGGGCGAAGAGGGACGCGCTGATCGCGGGCAGGGGGACGGCGTGGTCGACGGCGGCCTGGACGGTCCAGCGGCCCTCGCCGGAGTCGTTCGCGTAGCCGCGGATGTCGTCGAGCTCGGGGTCCTCGGCGAGCGCGCGGTTCATCAGGTCGAGCAGCCACGACCGGATGACCGTGCCCTCCTGCCAGCTGCGGAACGTCTCCGGCACGTTCGTCACGACGTCGCTGGCCTCGATCAGCTCGTAGCCCTCGCCGAAGGCCTGCATCATCGCGTACTCGATGCCGTTGTGGACCATCTTCACGAAGTGGCCCGCGCCGACCTTGCCGGAGTGGACGAACCCGAACTCGCCCTCGGGCTTGAGCGTCTCGAAGATCGGCATGAGGCGCGCGACGTGCTCGTCGTCGCCGCCGACCATGAGCGCGTAGCCGTTCTCGAGGCCCCACACGCCGCCGCTGACGCCGCAGTCGACGAAGCCGATGCCCTTGGCCGCGAGCTCCTCGCCGTGCTTCTGGTCGTCCACATAGTGTGAATTGCCGCCGTCCACGACGATGTCGCCCTCGTCGAGGATCTCCCCGAGGCCGTTGATCGTGTCCTGGGTGGGACGGCCGGCGGGCACCATCACCCACACGGCGCGCGGCGGGGACAGGCGGTCGACCAGCTCCTGCAGCGAGCCGACGTCGCTCAGCGCGGGATCGCGGTCGTAGCCGACGACCGTGTGGCCGCCGCGGCGCAGCCGCTCGGCCATGTTGCCGCCCATCTTGCCCAGGCCGATGATGCCCAGCTCCATGTTCACTCCCCTGTGCTTCGTCTGCGCGCGCGCCGGTCGGGACGCGCGCCGATCCGCGAGGGCGGCTCCCCCGCGGATCGTCCGTCCCCCCTGTGATGCCCGTGAACCGATCCTTACCCGGACAGACGCACCGGCATGATCAGGTAACGGTAGTTCGGGTTCGCGCCTTCCTCCGGCGGCTTGCCGGTGAGCACGGCGGGCTTGGTCGGGGTCGTGAACGACAGCCGGGCGACGTCCGAGCCGATCGCCGACAGGCCCTCCTGCAGGAACCCGGGGTTGAAGGCGATGTCGATGTCCTCGCCCTCCAGGTTGGCCTCCAGCGCCTCGACGGCCTGCGCCTCGTCGCCCGTCCCGGCCTCGAGGACGACCTCGCCCTGCCGGAACGACAGCCGGACGGGCGTGTTCCGCTCGGCGACGAGCGAGACGCGCTTGACGGCCTCGATGAACGGCGCCGTGTGGATCTCGGCGTGGCCGGCGTACTCGCTCGGCAGCAGCGACCGGTACTTGACGAAGTCGCCGTCGAGCAGCCGGGACGTGGTGCGGCGGCCGCCGCCCGCGAAACCGATCATGCCGTCGCCGGCGCCGGACGTGCCGCCGAGCGCGATCGACACCTCGGCGCCGGACGTCAGCGACTTGGCGGTGTCGGCGAGCGTCTTGGCCGGGACGAGCGCGACGGCGGAGAAGTCGGGACGCTCGGGCTTCCAGTGCAGCTCGCGGACGGCGAGGCGGTACCGGTCGGTGGACGCGAGCGTGACGGTCTCGCCCTCGATCTCGACGCGGACGCCGGTGAGCATCGGGATCGTGTCGTCCTTGCCCGCGGCGATCGCGACCTGGGAGACGGCGGCGGCGAACTCGTCGCTGCCGACGGAGCCCGCGGCGGGCGGCATCTCCGGCAGGGTCGGGTAGTCCTCCACGGGCATGGTGAGGAGGGTGAACTTGGCGCTGCCGCAGCGCACCATCACCTTCGCCCCGTCGGTGGTGATCTCCACAGGGTGGGGAGGAAGGTTCCGGCTGATCTCGGCGAGCAGCCGGCCCGACACGAGGACGGTCCCGGCCTCTTCGACGTCGATGTCGGTGGAGACCTGCGCGGAGACCTCGTAGTCGAACGCCGAGAGCCGCAGCCGGTCCTCGTTGCCCTCACCCCCGGCCTCGATGTGCATGCCCGCCAGGACCGGGACCGGGGGCCGGGGCGGCAGCGTGCGCGCCGTCCAGGCCACGGCGTCGGCGAGGGCGTCTCTGTCGATGCGGAACTTCAAGGGGACCCGCCTCCTGCAGGTGTCGGACAACGGTTCGGTGCGAGCACCTCGGTCCGGGCTCTCGGGGCGCGTTTTCCCCAGGCCCGAACTTGAGGTGAATCTTTTCTTGGGTAGAGAACAGGTGTGGTCTTAGTAGTAGGGGCTGTGGACAGTGTGGACAGAGGCCATCGTCCCAGGTGAGGCCCCGTATTTTTGTCCACGGGCGGGCTGTGCACGAACTGTGGAGGACGAGGGCCGCCTGTGGAGGGCGATTCTGTGCCCACAGGCCGTCCCCAGGTCATCCACCGGTTATCCACGAGTTTTCCACGGGTTCTCCACGCCGGTCGGCGGGATCCGGCGGGACGCGCGGGGCGGGGGCTCGGTCGTCCACCGTTCGTCCCCAGGTCGTCCCCAGCTTTTCCACCGGTTTTCCCCAAGACGCGGGCGCCGGTGCATAGCCCGTCCACAGTCGTCCACACTTCATCCTCAGGTTTTCCACGGGTTGTCCACGGGGTTATCCACGAAAATCCCCAGGGTTTTCCACAACCTGTGAGTAGCCGCTTCCGTTTTGCCGAGAGGGCGGATTATGTCGTTTCTGTTCCGCCCGCCGGCTGTGGACGACGGGAACGGCGGCCGTCCACAGTCCCGGGGAGGGAGTTTTCCACAGGTCGGGGCCCCTGTGGTCAGTGCCTGCTCGCCTGGTGCTTGATCCGCCCGGTCAGCTCGGTGACCTGGTTGTAGATCGCGCGCCGCTCGGCCATCAGCGACCGGATCTTCCGGTCGGCGTGGATGACCGTCGTGTGGTCGCGGCCGCCGAACTGCTGCCCGATCTTGGGCAGCGACAGGTCGGTCAGCTCCCGGCACAGGTACATCGCGATCTGCCGGGCGGTCACCAGCATCCGGGACCGCGACGGCCCGCACAGGTCGTCGATCGTCGTCCCGAAGTACTCGACGGTCTGCGCCATGATCATCGCCGCGGTGATCTCCGGACCGGTGTCGTTCGGGATCAGGTCCTTCAGCACGATCTCGGCGAGCCGCATGTCCACCGACTGCCGGTTCAGGCTCGCGAACGCCGTCACCCGGATCAGCGCGCCCTCCAGCTCCCGGATGTTCGTCGCGATCTGCGAGGCGATGAACTCCAGGACGTCCGGCGGC
This sequence comes from Spirillospora sp. NPDC052242, assembly GCF_040679555.1. Taxonomy (NCBI): domain Bacteria; kingdom Bacillati; phylum Actinomycetota; class Actinomycetes; order Streptosporangiales; family Thermomonosporaceae; genus Spirillospora; species Spirillospora sp. NPDC052242. The sequence goes on along the minus strand of NZ_JBFAUZ010000006.1, from coordinate 2,758 downwards.
GCGGCCAGGCCCTCCTGCCGGGCCTTCTTCTGCAGGATCGCGATCCGCGTCTCCAGCTCGGGCGGCTGGACGTCGGTCGTCAGCCCCCACTCGAACCGGTTGCGCAGCCGGTCCTCCAGCGTGACCAGCTCCTTGGGCGGGCGGTCGCTGGAGATGACGATCTGCTTGCTGGCGTTGTGGAGGGTGTTGAAGGTGTGGAAGAACTCCTCCTGCGTCTGCTCCTTGCCCTCAAGGAACTGGATGTCGTCGACGAGAAGGATGTCCACGTCCCGGTAGCGGCGGCGGAACCCGTCCGCCTTGCCGTCCCGGATCGAGTTGATGAAGTCGTTCGTGAACTCCTCCGAGCTCACGTACCGGACGCGCGCCCCGTTGAAGAGGCTCTGCGCGTAATGACCGATCGCGTGGAGAAGGTGCGTCTTGCCGAGTCCCGAGTCGCCGTAGACGAAGAGCGGGTTGTACGCCTTCGCCGGCTGCTCCGCCACCGCGACCGCCGCCGCGTGCGCGAACCGGTTCGACGACCCGATGACGAACGTCTCGAACGTGTACTTCGGGTTCAGCCGCGCGTGCTCGGACGTCCCGGAGCCCGAGCCGCCGCCGGACCCGTGCGTCCCGCCGGGGCCGCCACCGGGCGCTCCGCCGCCGGGGCCTGCGCCAGGGGCCCCGCCGGGGCCGCGCCCGTCGGAGGCGTCCTCGTCGCGGTACGCCTCTTCTCCCCGGTACGACTGGTCGGAGCCCCCGAACGGGCCCTCGCCGCCCTGGAAGGGGCCCTCGCCGTGGCCGGTGTCGCTTCCGGGCTCGCGCTCCTTGCCCTCCGCGTGCCCGCCCGGACGCAGCGGGCCGAGCGTCCGGTCGTTCAGGTGCGAGGGCGCGTGCGGCGGACGTCCGGGAAGATCGCCCCCGAACCCCTCGGAACCCCCGTATTCGGGGCCGTAGCCCTCGGACCCACCGAAGCCGGAGTTCTCGGGACCGCCGTACCCCTCGCTCCCGTATCCCTCGTTTCCGTAGTCGCCGCCCGCTCCGGGAGGACGCGCGCGGTAGCCCTGGCGCCCGTCGAACGGGCCGGGACGGGACGAACCGAACGGGGGCTGCCGGGGCGCCGAGGGGTACCCGCCTCCATGCTCGCCCTCGCGCTGCGGCCAGCCACGGTCGTCCTCCCCCTGTGGATAACCACCGGGGCTGTGGGTAACTCCGGGCTGCTGCCGGTACCCCTTCTCGCCGTACCCCTGGTCCCCGTAGGACTGCTCCTGGTACTGGCGGTCAGGGAACTGCGCGTCTTTGTACTGGGAGTCCCCGTACTGCTGGTCGCCGTACGGACGCTCCCCCTCGTGCGGACGATCGTGCGGACGCTCATGTGAACGGTCGTGCGGGCGCTCGTGCGAGCGGTCGTGGGGACGTTCGCCATAGGAAGAAGGCGCCGGTTCGTGCGGGCCGAGGCCGGGGATCGGCGCGGACAGCGGCTCGCCGCCCGCGCGGGGCCCGCCGCCGGGGCCGGGCGCCGAGGATGCCGGCGGTTCCGGCTGGACGGTCACCGCGACGCGGATCTCACGGCCCAGCTCGCGCGACAGCGCCTGCGTGATCAGGCTGCGCAGCCGCGTCTCCAGGGCGTCCTTGGCGAACTCGTTCGGCGCGGCGAGGAGGGCGGTGCCCTCGACGAGGGCCAGCGGGCGGACCATCGGCAGCCATGCGCGGTAGCTCGGAGACAGATCGCTCTCGGCCAGTGCGGTGAGGGTGCGGGCCCAGACCGATCCGAGATCCTGACCGTCCATGCGCAAGGTCCCCTCCCCACATCTCCGTCGAACGGAGTACCTGACTGCCCTGCTGTTCCGCGGGTGGCGTCCCGCCTCGTGGGGCACGTCCGCGATGCGGAAGCCCTACTCTCTCACGAGTTGTCCACAGAGTTTTCCACATGCTGTGCATAGTGGTGCGGCGCCTGTGTATAACTCTCAGGCGCACCCTGAAGGAACGGTCGCGAGGTGCCCGGCCACGGAAGGACCGGTGCGGAAAAGGAGTACAGGTACGGGAGGATTAAGCGCATGATGCCGACAACAGATGACCGAAGAGGCGTCGGCTCGCCCGGAAGACGATAGCCGCTGTCAGGCCCACCCGCAACAGAAGACGTCCCGGCCACCGTCCGCCCCTTGGACGCCGGGGCCTGCACGCACTCGCGTCCGCGCGGGCGCACCGTCCACCGCCGGCGCCGCCCTGTGGATAACTTTGGGGACGTGTCGCCGTCCACAACGGGACGCGCGGGCGGGACCCGCGCCGCCGGCCCGTGCCGGGAGGGGCGTTCCGTTTGACCGGGTCCTCGATGAGCCCGTAATGTGCTGAGGTCGAGACGCATCGACGGAGATGCCGCGTGCCCGCCGACCGACCCACTGGGAAGAACGGGTGGGCCCCCGCTGCGGGGGACCAGACGCGGCCCTAGATGCGAGCCATCGAGCCTTAACGATCCGACCGCAGCACTGGAGCCTCAAGTGAGCAAGCGTACTTTCCAGCCGAACAACCGTCGTCGCCACAAGAAGCACGGCTTCCGGCTGCGGATGCGCACGCGTGCCGGGCGCGCCGTCCTCGCCGAGCGCCGCCGCAAGGGCCGCGCCCGGGTCGCGGTCTGAGCCCACCCCACCGTGCTGCCGTCCGGACACCGGATGCGGCGGCGGGACGACTTCACACTGGCCGTGGGGGGGGGGGGGGGGGGCCGGCGCCCGGGGGGGCTTAGACCACCGACTAAAACAAAAAAACGAGGCGAAAAAAAGTATTT
>NZ_JBFAUZ010000005.1:0-218081 GCF_040679555.1 Spirillospora sp. NPDC052242 | reverse complement strand
CCGGTACTAATAGGCCGAGTGGCTTGAACACACTGAACGTTCAAAGCATCTCGCTGTGTGTTGTTCGCGTCCCTGTGTGGTTCCCAGAAAACAAACGGGGAACCTGTTTTGATAAGTAAATTTTCGAGCTGTCCGCTCGGACGATGAGTTTCCGCACCTGTGGGTGTTGGGGTTGGTCGTTCGGTGGTTATGGCGAGGGGGAAACACCCGGTCCCATTCCGAACCCGGTAGTTAAGCCTCTCAGCGCCGATGGTACTGCATGGGAGACTGTGTGGGAGAGTAGGACGCCGCCGGACCTTTTTTGCAGGGAGGCCCCGCCGATTTTCGGCGGGGCCTTTCTCATTTTCAGATGAGATCGCATAATGCGTGAACCGCTAATGGGGCGCGGGGCGGGCGGGAGCTTGCCGCCCATCAGCGCGGAGATGAAGACGTGCAGGGCCCGGGTCGTGGAGATCAGGTCGCCGGCGGCGCGGAGCATGGTGGGGTTCTGGTCGCCGACGTCGACGACCTTCCACTGGTCGCCGTCCTGGTAGCGGCAGTTGCCGCAGGCGAACGGCTCGGGGAGAGCTGGGGAGGTACCGGCCACCACGGTGCCCGACAGCCCGAGCGGGTCCAGGATGCGCCGCTGCATCTCCTCGGCGTAGGAGCGGCCGGTGAGCGGTTCGATGAGCAGCGAGGCCAGCGTGTAGTTGGTGTTGGAGTAGCTGAAGTCGGTGCCCGGCTCGAACCCCCGAGCCCCACCATGGTGGAGATGGTCCGCAAGATCACCGAGGCCTCCGACGCCACGCCGGCCCCGTCCGCTGCAGCACACCAGCGGCCTGCACAACTACACCGACGAGGTAGAGCCCGACGGGACGCTCGTGCAGGGGATCCCCTTGAGGGGCAAGGACTGGGTGGACAACGGGCTCCACGTTTACCAGCCGGAAGAGCTGGTGAAGTTCGCGCTGGCCAAGCCGTCCCGACCGGGCCGGTCGCCGAGGTCAGGTGATGGAACCCTCGGTGGCGGCCTTGTGCGCCGAACCGGCGGCACCGGCGGCCGACATCAACGACACGGCGCCCCATGCGGCCGTCCGCAAGCCGGTTTCGTCCTGCTCGGACAGGGTGATGGACATGAGAGCGTGATCCTGCTGCGCCGCCTCACCGGCCGCCCGCCGTGACCCTTTCAGACACCCTCTGGCGCCCCCGTGCAGGCCGAAGCCGCCGACGCCGGGCGGCGGACGCTAGTTCTACGAGATCCCTGCCGCAGGGACGACCCTTGAGAAGTAGGGAACTTTTTTTGCTCGCACGTGGCCAATGAGACGTTGCATCCTTAATGCACTACTCAGGACACTGAAGAAATATGTGGGCGAGGTCCATGGAGAGTAGGATCCTACCGGCTCTTCGCTTCCGATCCTCAGCGCAATGCTTCGCCGTGACTCGGTGCCGATAAAAGCTACGGTTTCCGTAGTGTGATATCCAGGTCGATGCTTCCTGTGAGAAACGGAGAGATCTGTGGCCCTTACTGTTAACGCGGTAACTATCGACGCTCAAGACAGTATCATCGGAGTGCATCGGTACAATGGCTCCGGGACTTCGTGGACTCAGATCAGGGGACCGGTCACCGTCAGTGAGACGGTGGGCGGAAGATGGGGAATTATTGTGGGAGGGACCGGCGGCGAGGCGGGGCAGATATTTGGCTATAGCGGTACGCCCTTTGACTGGTTCTCTATGGGTGAGCGTGGTTCGACATACGCCGTCTCCGATGAAACGGTCTACAAGACGACTCCAGATAGTAGTCAGGTGCTCCAGTTTGACGGTTTCGATGGCGCAACCCCACTCTGGAGCAATGTTGGCGGCCCTGCGCATCTGCGCGCAGCGGGTTCCGCTGGTGTAGTAGCGCACATGCCCGATGTCTTTGGTGACACCTTCCTCTACACCGGAAACCCGAACGACTGGCAACGCATCGGCCCCAGTGGTTCGGCTTATGCAGTGGGGGATACGGTTTATCGCTCACACCCCCTTGGTAACACGGTATTCAAGTACAATGGCGGAACCTCATGGGAAGATATTGGCGGTCCCCCTAATGGCGCCGCTCAGCTCTTTGTCGGGGGTTTCGGCCTCATCGCCACCGCCCTTGACGGAGTGAGTGGGGTCTTCCGGTATCGAGGCACCCCAGGAAACTGGGAACGCATTGGCGACCAGACGCGCTCCTGTGCGGTCACAGACGAGACGGTGTATCGCGTGGGTAACGATGGGACCGTATTTCGGTACAACGGGTCCGGGAATTCTTGGTCTTCCATTGGTCGTCCCGACCGCGTTATGGACCTCTTTGTCGCTGGTGATTAGGTGCCAGGACGTGGCTCCCGCCCACATTCGACGCGTCCTGGCAGACGGTGCGCCGCCGCTTCACCGAGTGGAGCGCCGCGCGGGTATGGGCCAAGCTCCACCGGGTCCTGCTGGACGAACTCGGCGCGACCGGTGAGCTGGACTGGTCGCGCTGCGCGATCGACGCCCGACTCCTAATGACTTCTGATCGCCGCCCCTCGGCCTGGCCGTTGGTCGATGTCTGGCCCGAATCAGGAGCATGGGACTCCCCTCGACAGGCTGACACGCTGGCGGAGTAGAACCGGGCGGGCGGCGGTCATTTGGGGCCTGAAGGGGAAGCCAGCAAGATCGTGGGCTGAGCCAGCCGCAGGAGCACTGCTCACCTGGATGGGGGCCACGAGCCCCGGCGCAGAGGGCGGACCTGCGGTCGGCTGGGGTCACGGACTGCTGATCGGATGTTGAGCCCGGAGCTCTCTCATTAGGGCGTGGCGTGTCCCCTGCACGGCTCACCGACCTGCACCAAGTCCCGTCGAAGGAGCGGTGGATCTTAAAAGGAGTTGTTCGCGGCGCATGGCGACACTCCCCAAGAGCCGATCCCCGTAGCCATCGAGACGGGCCGCGGCCTGCTGGTCGCCTGCCTGCGAGCCACCGGCCGCAAGGTCTATGCCATCAATCCGCTCTCCGTCGCCCGCTATCGGGAACGCCCCACCGTCGCCCGGTCCAAAAGCGACCACGCCGACGCCATGACCTTGGCGAACATCCTGCGTGTCGACGCCGCCCACCACCGGCCGCTGCCCGCCGACTCGGAACTGGTCCAAGCGATCGCGGTGCTGGCTCGCGCCCAGCAGGACGCGGTCTGGAACCGCCAGCAGCTGGCCAACCAGCTCCGTTCCCTGCTGCGCGAATACTTCCCCGCCGCCCTGAAGGCCTTCCAGCTCAAGAACATCGGGCTGATCAGCCGTGAAGCCCGCGCCGTCCTGGCCCTCGCACCGACCCCGGCCCGAGCGGCCAAGCTCACCAAGCCGCGCATCATCGCCGCGCTGCGCCGCACTAGACGCGAGCGGAACCTGCAGGCCTGGGCCGACCGGCTCCACTCGATCTTCCGCGAAGAGCAGATGCGCCAGCTTCCGATGGTCGAGGACGCCTTCGGCAAACAGGCGCTGGCACTGCTGCGCCAGGCCGATGCCGCCTGCCAGGCCGCCGACGAACTCGCCCAGGCCACCAGCGAGGTCTTCCATCAACATCCCGACACCTCGATCGTGACCAGCTTCCCCGGCCTGGCCGATCTCACCCGCGCCCGGGTCCTGGCCGAGATCGGCGACGACCGTGAACGCTTCGCCGATGCCAGACGGCTGAAGGCCTACGCCGGGTCCGCGCCCATCACCCGAGCCTCCGGCAAGTCCACGGTGGTCCACCACCGCAAGGTCAAGAACCAAAGGCTGGCAGCGGCCGGCTATGTGCGGGCCTTCGCCTCGCTTCAAGCCGCAGGACCCAGAGCCCACTACGACCACCGCCGCAACGTCGGCGACCGCCACTCCAGTGCCTTGCGCAACACCTTCAACCGCATGCTCGGATGCCTGTTCCACTGCCTGCGAACCAGCACGCCCTACGACGAACAACAAGCCTTCGGCCCCCGCCTCGCCGCCGTCCCTTGACACACTACGAAGATCGGATGTCTGTCGACCGCGGCAAACCTGGGTCGAAAATTCACCTACTGGTCGACCGTGCCGGTCTGCCGCTGTCCGTCGGAATCTCGGGGGCCAACACACGACGAACTCGGGCTGGAGCCGCTGGTGAGGGGCATCCCGCCCATCAGGTCAAACGACGGCGGGCGAGGTGATGCGGCCTTGCTGCGGTGCCCCCGCCGCAGGTGCGCGGCGGCGGGGGCGTGAGCGTGTGACGGTGCGGGCCGTGGTCGGCTTCGGTTATGGCTTGAGGAACGTCGTGACGGGGTCGATGAGGGCGGCGGCGGGGGCGTCGTGGCCCACGCCTTCCAGGATCTGGACGCGCGCGTCGGGCATGGCCTCGGCGAGGCGGACGGCCGTGTCGCGAAAGAACGGGGCGCTGGCGGTGCCCGCGAGGACGAGCGTGGGGACGGTGACGGAGCCGGCCGCGTCGCGCGGGATCACGCCGTCGTCGCCCATGACCGCGTAGTCGTACGGCATGGTCGGGGCGATCGCCTGCATGCCGGGGTCGGCGCCGATGCCCGCGGCCATCTCGTCCGGCATGCCGGTCGCCGCCATGAACGTCCTGATCGCGTCGGCGCGGCGGTCGTCCGCGATGGCGGTGCGGACGTCCTCGGCGAGCGAGCGGGCCCGGGAGCGGCTCTCCTCGTCGTCCCCGCCGTACGGGGGCTCGTGCAGGACGAGCCGTCCGATCGGCAGGCCCGCGGCGGCGGCCAGCAGGGCGAGGGCGGCACCGGACGACATGCCGTGGACGAACGCGGTGCCGCCGGCGGCCGTGATGAGGGCCGCGATGTCCTCGACCTCGCGTTCGGGGGCGTAGGGGGCGGTGTCGCCGCTGTCGCCGCGGCCCCGGCGGTCGTAGTTGAGGACGGTGAAGTGCGCGGCGAGGGCCTCGGCCAGGTCGCGGGTCGCGCGGCGGTCGCAGAACATGCCGCCGACCAGGACGAGCGGCGGGCCGTCGCCGAGCCGGTCGTAGGCGATGCGCGTGCCGTCCGCGGAGATCACGTGATCGGTCATGTCCCTAGGAGACCGGGCGGGCGCCGGGAATTCATCGGAACGGGGGATGGGACGGCCGGATCCGGCCGGGCGGCCGCCCTCGTCACACCAGGTGGACTTCGACGCCGGCGTCGCGGAGGCGCGCGACGGCCGGGGCGGGGGCCGTCCGGTCGGTGACGACCGCGTCGAGTCCGGTGACGGGGCAGACGAGGCCGAGGCCGGTGCGGCCGAACTTGGCGGCGTCGCAGACGGCGACGGTGCGGCGGGCGGCGGCGATCGCGGCGCGCTTGACGGGGACCTCGTCGAGGTCGTGGGCGGTGAGGCCGTGCTCGGCGGAGAGTCCGCAGACGCCGAGGACGGCGGTGTCGACGCGGAGGGACGCCAGGGACGCCTCGGTGAGCGGCCCCGTGAACGCGAGGGCGCCGGGCGTGGTGCGGCCCCCGGGGACCAGGAGGCGGACGTCCGGGGCGCCGGTGAGGGCGTTCGCGGAGTGCATGTCGAGGGGGACGACGGTGAGGCGGCGGGCGGCGAGTGTGCGGGCGATCGTGAGGGTGGTCGTGCCGCCGTCGAGGATGACGGCCTCGCCGTCGGTGAGGAGTTCGTCCAGCTTCGCGGCGATGCGCTGCTTGGTGTCGACGGCCTCGTGCTCGCGCACGGCGAACGGCATGGCCTCGCCGCGCAGCAGCAGGCTGACGGCGCCGCCCCGGACGCGGCGCAGGACGCCCTGCTCGGCGAGCTGGTCGAGGTCGCGCCGGATCGTCATCTCGGACGCGCCGGTCGCCGCGGCGAGGTCGGCCACGGTGACGTGCTCGTTCGTCCGCAAGTGATCGATGAGCACGAGGACGCGGTCTGAACTTTCCATGTGTTCAATCAAACAGGTTCTGTGTTAGAAACGTCAACATGACGTGGATCGTGTTCGACTACGCGGGTGTCATCAGCCTCTCGCCGCCCCGGGACGCGGGGGCGCTGCTGCCGCAGACCGTCGGCGTGGAGCCGGCGCGGTTCTGGCCGGTGTACTGGGCGCGGCGGGAGCCGTACGACCTGGCGGAGGTGACGGCGGCCGAGTTCTGGGACGACGTCTGCGGCCGCCTCGGCGTCCGGGCGGACCCCGATCTGGTCGAGGTCCTGGTGACCCTGGACGTCCGGACGTGGGGGCACGTGAACCGGGGGACGGTCGGGCTGCTGGGGGAGCTGGCGGCGGGCGGGACGCGGCTGGCGCTGCTGTCGAACGCGCCGGTCGAGCTGGCCCGCATGGTCGACGCCCGTCCGTGGGCGGGGTTGTTCCGGCACCGGCTGTTCAGCGCCGACCTGCGGCTGGTCAAGCCCGACCCGGAGATCTTCCGGACGCTGCTGGCGCGCCTCGAGGCCGGACCGGACGACGTCGTGTTCGTCGACGACCGCGCGGAGAACGTGCGGGCGGCCGAGGCGGCCGGGATCCGGGGCGTCCTGTTCGAGCGTGTCGAGGACGTGCGGGCGGAGCTGCTCGCGGCCACCGGGGGCCGCCGCGGCTGACGCGGCGGCCGTCCGGGACGGTCAGGAGGCGGCGGGGAGGTCGGTATAGAGGCGGCTCGGGTCCTCGGCCAGGGCGGCCTTGACCTGCGCGCTCGCGGCGTCGACGAGCACTTCGAGCCGGCCGTCCTCGATGCCGTCGAGCCCGGCGCGGGCGACGTCGGCCGGGTCGAGCAGGTCGCCGTCGTAGCCGGCCATCATGTCGGTGGCGGCGCCGCCGAGGTGCATGCCGGTGACCAGGGTGCCCTGGGCGGCGAGTTCGAGGCGGACCCCGTTGGTCAGGCTCCACTCGGCGGCCTTGGCGGCGCTGTAGGCGTTGGCGCCGTCGTGGGCGAGCCACGACAGCACCGACAGGACGTTCAGGATCGCGCCGCCCGCCAGGTTCGGCGCGAAGGCGCGGATCATGCCGAGCGTCCCGTAGAAGTGCGTGTCCATCTCGCGGCGGACGTCGTCCAGGTCGCCGGTGACCAGGTTCGTGTACGTGGCGATGCCGGCGTTGTTGATCAGCAGGGTGACGTCCGGGGCGGCCTCGGCGGCGGCCCGGACGGACGCGGGGTCGGTGATGTCGAGCCGCAGCGGTTCGGCGCCCGGCACGTCGATGAGCTCGGGGCGGCGGGCCGTCGCGTAGACCTTCGCGGCGCCGCGCTCGAGCAGCTGCTGGACGAAGTGGCGTCCGATGCCGCGGTTGGCACCGGTGACGAGGGCGGTCGATCCGGCGATCTTCATGGGTGTTCCTCGGTGTCGGCGGGGGCGCGGTGAGCGCCCGTTCGCCGCTACGCTAGAACTTGACGTTGACGTTAAAGGCAAGTGTTTGTGGCCGGAGTCACGCCGGAGGCGACGATGCGCATCGGGGAACTGGCGGAACGGGCGGGCGTGAGCACGCGCGCCCTGCGGTACTACGAGGAGCAGGGGCTGCTGGAGCCGCAGCGCAGCGCGGGCGGGCAGCGGACGTACCCGGACGGGGCGGTCGACCGGGTGCGGCTGATCCGGCAGCTCTACGCGGCGGGCCTGCCGAGCCGGTCGATCGTCCCGCTGGTGCCGTGCATGGTGACGGGCCGGGCGACGCCCGAGCTGCTCGGCCGGCTCGCGGCGGAGCGGGACCGCATCGACGGGCAGATCCGCGAGCTCACGGCCGCCCGCGAGCGGCTCGACGAGGTGATCGTGCAGGCCGCCGAGAGCGTGCACACCCCGTGCGAGCCGGCGTGACGCCGTCCCGTCCGGTCCCGTAGGTCAGATCTCGCCGCCGGACAGGACGGTGTCGGCGTCGACGATCCGGTACGCGTAGCCCTGCTCGGCGAGGAACCGCTGCCGGTGGGCGGCGTAGTCCTGGTCGAGGGTGTCGCGGGCGACGACGGCGTAGAAGCGGGCGCCCTGCCCGTTCGCCTTCGGGCGCAGCAGGCGGCCGAGGCGCTGGGCCTCCTCCTGCCGCGACCCGTACGCGCCGGACACCTGGACGGCGACGGACGCCTCGGGCAGGTCGATCGAGAAGTTCGCGACCTTCGAGACGACCAGGACGTTCAGCTCGCCCGAGCGGAACGCGTCGAAGAGCCGTTCGCGCTCGCGCACGCGGGTCTCGCCCTTGATCACCGGGGCGTCGAGGAGGGCGCCGAGTTCGTCGAGCTGGTCGATGTACTGGCCGATGACGAGGGTCTGCTCGCCGGCGTGCCGGTCGACGAGGGACTTGACGAGCTTGGTCTTGGTGTCGGTGGTGGCGCAGAAGCGGTACCGCTCCTCCGGCTCGGCGGTCGCGTAGGCGAGCCGCTCGGAGTCGGTGAGGGTGACGCGGACCTCGACGCAGTCGGCGGGCGCGATCCAGCCCTGCGTCTCCATGTCCTTCCAGGGCGCGTCGTACCGTTTGGGGCCGATGAGGGAGAAGACGTCCCCCTCGCGGCCGTCCTCGCGGACGAGCGTGGCGGTGAGGCCGATGCGGCGGCGGGCCTGCAGGTCGGCGGTCATCCGGAAGATCGGCGCGGGCAGCAGGTGGACCTCGTCGTAGACGATCAGGCCCCAGTCGCGGGCGTCGAACAGCTCGAGGTGCGCGTAGGCGCCCTTCCGGCGGGTGGTCATGATCTGGTAGGTGGCGATCGTGACCGGCCGGATCTCCTTCTTCGTGCCGGTGTACTCGCCGATCTCGTCCTCGGTGAGGGACGTGCGGCGGATCAGCTCCTGCTTCCACTGGTGCGCCGACACGGTGTTGGTGACGAGGATCAGCGTGGTGGCCTTGGCGCGGGCCATGGCGGTGGCGCCGACGATCGTCTTCCCGGCACCGCACGGCAGGACGACGACGCCCGAGCCGCCGTGCCAGAACGCCTCCGCGGCGTCCCGCTGGTAGGAGCGCAGCTCCCAGCCGTCCTCGGCGAGCTCGATGGGGTGGGCCTCGCCGTCGACGTAGCCGGCGAGGTCCTCGGCGGGCCAGCCGAGCTTGAGCAGGGCCTGCTTGAGGGCGCCGCGCTCGCTCGGGTGGACGATCACCGCGTCGTCGCCGACGCGGTCGCCGAGCATCCCCTTGATCTTCTTCGCCCGCAGGACCTCCTCGAGGACGGACCGGTCGGACGACGACAGGACGAGCCCGTGGTCCGGGTGCTTCTCGAGGCGGAGCCGTCCGTACCGGGCCATCGTGTCGGCGACGTCGACGAGCAGCGCGTGCGGCACCGGGTAGCGGGAGAACTTCAGCAGCGTGTCGACGACCTGTTCGGCGTCGTGCCCGGCGGCGCGGGCGTTCCACAGGGCGAGGGGCGTCACGCGGTAGGTGTGGACGTGCTCGGGCGCCCGTTCGAGCTCGGCGAACGGCGCGATCTCCTTGCGGCAGGCGTCGGCCCGGTCGTGGTCGACCTCGAGCAGGAGGGTCTTGTCGGACTGGACGATGAGCGGACCGTCGGACACAGGTAAGCAGCCCCCGTCGGGAATCGTGGCTGGGATCGCGGGTGTCCCGCCGATGCACGGTACCCGAGGCGCGGCGGACCCGTAGGGACAACGAGCGGGGACCGGCCGTGTCTTCCCGGTCAGGCGCGGGTGGCGGCGAGGACGGACGCGAGCAGGCCGGGGAAGCGGGCGTCGAGGTCGTCGCGGCGGAGGGACAGCAGGTTCTCCCGGCCGGACGGGCGCTGCCAGATGACGCCGCTGTCGCGGAGCACCTTCCAGTGGTGGGTGAGCGTGGACTTGGAGACGTCGTCGAGGATGACGCCGCAGGACTGCTCGCCGCCGTCGGCGAGGGCGCGGACGATGCGGAGCCGGAGCGGGTTGCCGAGCGCGGACAGGACGTTCTCCAGCAGGATCTGCTCGCGCTCGGGGTGCTGGGCGATCACGGGGGCCAGTCTACGCGACCGTACGACTGTTCGTAAGTTGACGAACAGTTCGACTGTACGTATGTTCTCGAACAGTTCGACGGCCGCCGAACCCCCATCGTTCCCCCCTCGAGAGGTCGTCCAGGTACATGTCGTCCATGACCGTGCGCCGTCCAGGCTGGGCTCTGGCCCTGCTGGCGACGGCGCAGCTCATCTACTCCCTCGACATCAACATCGTTTACGTGGCGCTGCCCGAACTGGCCGCCGACCTCGGCTTCTCCGAGCAGACCCGGCAGTGGGTCGTGAGCGCCTACGTGGTGTTCGCGGGCGGCTTCCTCCTGCTCGGCGGCCGCGCGGCCGACCTGCTCGGACGCCGCCGCATGTTCGTCCTCGCGCTCTCCCTGTACGGGCTGTCGTCCCTGGCCGGCGGACTCGCGGACGCGCAGGGCGTGATCGTCGCCGCGCGTGCCGTGCAGGGGATCGGCGGCGCGCTGCTGCTGCCGTCCACCCTCGCCCTGATCGGCACCCTGTTCGAGGAGGGGCCGCGGCGGAACCGGGCCCTCGCCGTCTGGGGCGGCGCCGGCGCGAGCGGGCTGACGCTCGGCGCGCTGCTCGGCGGGGTGCTCACGCAGGCGTTCGGCTGGCCCGCGGTGTTCTACGTCAACGTCCCGCTGGCCGGGGCCGTCGCCGTCGCCGCGCTGCTGGTCGTCCCGCGCGACGAGCGGGACGGGACGTCCCGCCGGTTCGACCTCCCGGGGGCGCTGACCGCGACGGCCGGTGCGACGCTGCTGGTGTTCGCGCTCGTCCAGGGCCCGGAGATCGGCTGGACGCAACCGGCGGTGCTCGGCGCTTTCGTCCTCGCGGCGGCGAGCCTCGCCGCGTTCGCGCTGATCGAGTCGCGGGGCGCCGACCCGCTCCTGCCGTTCGCGATGCTGCGGAACCGGAGCCTGGTCGTCGGCGTGACCGTCACCTTCGTGTTCATGGGGACGTTCGGGGCGCTGCCCTACTTCCTGACCGTGCTGTTCCAGGACGTCCACGGCTTCTCCGCGCTGGAGGCGGGCCTCGCGTTCCTCGTGCCGTCCGCCGCGATCGCGTCCGGCACCCAGCTCGGCGCGCGGATGGTCGGACGGTTCGGGGCGCGGCGGACCCTCGTCGCCGGGTTCGCCCTCGGCGCCGCCGGGACCGTCGCCCTCGCCGCCGGGTTCGGCGTCGGCGCGGCGTTCACGACCGCCGTGCCGGGGCTGGTGGTGTCCGGAGTCGGCCAGGGGATCGTGTGGACGGCGATGTGGATCGCCGCGTCCACGGGCGTCCCGCCCGAACGGCAGGGCGTCGCGAACGGGACGGCGTCGATGGCGCTGAACCTCGGGAACGCGATCGGCCTCGCCGTCCTCACCGTCGCCGCGAACGCCGGGACGGACGGCCGCACCGGCGACCTGCTCCGCGCCGCCGTCGCCGACGGCGGCCGGACCGCGGTGCTGCTCGCCGCCGCGGGCATGGCCGCCGGCCTCGCCGCGTCCCTCGCCCTGCGCACCCCCGCGCGGACGTCACCGCCGGTGCGGGTGCCGGATCAGATGCCCTCGTCGTAGTAGACCGGGTCGGGCTCGGAGCGGACGTCGAAATAGATGAGCAGCGCGAACGCGATGATGACGATCAGCGTCGACACGCCGAAGATCACCCAGCTCCAGATCATGAGGCTGCGCGACGACTCCGGCTGCCGCTCCGCCCGCTGGATCGCCAGCGCACCGGTGATGATGCCGGGGATCGCGAGCACGTTGCAGCACGACACGACCGCCAGGCTGTTGCAGACAAGCGCGATGATCGCGCTCGTCATGCTCGCGGGCCGGCGCGGGACACCGGGCGGCCCGTACCCGGGACCGGGCCCGTACCCCGGACCGGGCCCGTAGCCGGGCCCGTGCCCGTAGGGCTGCCCGTACGCACCGTTCGGGTCCCAGCCCTGGGATGAGCCGTGGGGCGAGTCCCAGCCCGACGGCGGAGTACCTCCGTATCCGCTCACGCGGCCCTCCCTGTGCGATTCCCCGGCCCGCCGCGGCCGGGTGAACCAACCTACCGGCAATAAGGGACATTCGGTTGGATGCCGGAACCCACTCCCGAGTTCCTCCCGGCCCGGAATCGGCACGGCCTCCAGGCGCAGAGCGCCTTCCGGCCGCGCCGGAGAAAAGCCCCCCACCCCCGGGGAGGGGACCCACCCTCCGGCCGGGGCATGCGCCGCCCTGGACGCGGGCCACGCTTCCCGGGGGGCCTTCCGGGTGGGCGGGCGCCGCGCCGGGCGCGGGCCCGCTCCCGGGCGTGCGCTTGCTGGGGGCGCTTCTCCTGGGGCCCGTTCTCCGGGCGGGCGCCGTGCTGCGGTGCCTTCTTCGGGGCGTGGGGTCGAAGAGGTACGGGGTGTGCGGTGGGGTCAGGGGGTGTCCAGGTCGGAGACGCCGGTTATTCGGTGGAGGGCGAAGCGGTGGACGGCGGCGCGGGTGGCGTCGTAGCCGGTGAGGAAGCCGCCCTCGACGCGGACGGGTTCGACGATGCGGCTGGACGCCTGGCCCTGCTGGTCGAGGTAGCCGATCCAGACGCGGCCGCCCCGCTCGACGGCGGCGCGGAGCCGTTCGACGGTCGCCATCGCGGGGGAGCGGGGCGGGTCGCCGCCGGGGGCGTCGGGGGTGCGGTCGGGGCCGTGGCGGGACGCCTCGTCGCCGGCCCGCAGGGCCCGGACGGCCGCCGCGATCATCGACGCGTCGGCGTGCGGGTCCTGCCGCACCCGGACGATCTCCGCGCTGGGCGGGGGGTCGGCGCGCTGCGCGTCCGGGCGGGTGACGATGACGCCGCCGCCGGGCGACTCGGCCACCGGGGCGAGGCCCATCGCGCGGAGGCCGTCCAGGAGTTCGGCGCGGTGCAGGCCGGACGCGAGGACGGTCGGGGCGAGCCGGTGCAGGCGGAGGGGTTCGGCGCGGCGGTCGGCGAGGATTTCGTCGAGCATCGCGGGGGAGTCGGCGCGGACGTAGGAGGTGAGGGAGCCGACGCGGAGCTGCCCGTGGCGGCGGGCGACGTCCTCGATCAGGTACGTGAGCGGCTGGGGGAGGGGTGTCGCGGAGTGCCGGGCCAGGAGGGCGGTGAGGTCGGCGGCGGTGCGGCCGGCGTCGAGGGCGCGGCGGACGGACGCGGGCGTGAACCGGTAGACGGTCGCGCCGCCGGTGGACTCGACGTCGGCGGTGAGCGCCAGCTCGCGGGCCAGTTCGGTGACGAGGGGGCCGGGCGCGATCGCGGTGAGGTCGGCCTGGATGAGGATCTCGTCGACGGGTTCGGGGAGGTGCTTGTCGAGTTCGGGTTCGGGGTCGTCCCCGGAGAGCAGCGCGCGGGCGAACGGGGCGAGTTCCCCGAAACCGGTCAGGCCGAGGGCGGCGGCCTCGCGCAGCGTCCAGCCGAGCAGCCGGTCGCGGAGGGCGCCGCCGCGGCGGGGCCGCAGCCACGCGAGGCGGGCGCGCAGGGCGTCCGTGGACGGGACGGTGCCGCGTTCGGCCTCGCCGAGGACCTGCAGGACGGCGCGGCGGGTCGCGGGCGCGGAGCCGCGCACCATCGCCTCGCTGAGCGCGTTGATCAGCCGGTCGCGGTCGTCGCGCTCCCCGGCGAGCCCGGCGACGCGGTCGGAGCGCAGCCAGCCGCGGGCGAGTTCGGTCCAGCGGCCGGCGGTGTCGCGCATCAGCCACAGGTCGTAGGCGGGGGTGGGCAGCCATTCGCCGTCGAGGTCGCCGCTGCGGGTGAGCAGGCCGGTGGCGAGCGCGGACTCGATCAGCAGCGCGGCGTGCCACTCGGGGACGTCCAGCAGGGCCGCGGCGGCGCGCAGGTCGCGGACGGCGAGGCCGCCGCTGCGCAGCACGGCGGGCGGCTCCAGGCCCCAGTGTTCGAGGAGTTCCTCGACGAGCCGGACGGCGGTCGCGGCCTCCCCGGCGGCGGCCCGGACGACCGTCTCCTCGGAGTGCGCGGGGCCGGTGGGCTCGCCGAGCGGGGGCGGGTCGGCGAGGACGTCCCGGAACAGCCGGCCGTCGCGCAGGTGCAGCGCGACCTCGCGGGGGAGGGTGACCGTCCGGTCGTCCTCGGCGGCGAGGAGGCCGCGGGCCAGCAGCCGCTCGATGGGGGTGGTGGCGGTGTCGACGCGGACGGGGCGGCGGGCGTCGGCGACGCGGCCGACGGGCGGTCCCCACGCGAGCTGGTCGAGGGCGGCGCGGGCCTCGGGTCCGGCGTCGTCGATCAGCGGGCCGGGCGCGGCGAGGTGTTCGGCGAGGCGGGCGAGGAGCCGGTCGGCGTCGGGGAAGCCGCGGGGCGCCGTCCCGTCCAGATCGGCGACCAGGACGGTGAGGCGCTCGGGGGAGTAGCCCGCGAACACCTCGCGGACGGGCGGGCCGAGCCCCGCCGGGTGCGGGAGGGCCTGGCGGACGCCCGGTGCCGCGTTCGGCGTCCGGCCGCCCCAGGCGAGGCCGTGGCGGCGCAGGACGGCGAGGGCGTCGTCGACGCGGGCGCGGGGGGCGCCGAGGGCGGCGGCGAGCGCGCGGGGGGCCGGGTCCGGGAGGACGAGGACGGCCTCCAGGACGGCGAGCGTGAACCGGTCGAGCCGGTCGAGGGCCCGGGAGATCGCGGCGGGGGTGGTGGCGCGGGCGGCGAGGGCCGTCAGGTCGGCGGGGACGGGCGCGAGCAGTTCGGGACGCGCGGACAGCAGCGCACGCAGCTCGTCGTCGCTCCGTGCGCGGAGCCAGTCCGCATACGTCTCCATGCAGCGCCACTCCTGCCGGCCGGGACCCGCCCGGCCCGCCGATTCTCTGCCCGTCGTCGCGTGCCGCCGTCGTGACGGCTCTCTTCAGGGTAGGAGCACCCGAAGCGTGCGGTGGCGGCGGCGCGCCCCCGACCCGCCGGACGGCCCGGTTCGTCCGGGCGGGTCAGGACGCGGGCGAGGACTCGCGGGCGACCAGCCCCATGCCGAGCCGGGCCCAGCTCTCCACGAAGCGCCGCTCGTCGATGCGGGTCGGCGGCTCGTACATCGACTCGTTCGCCAGCCAGTAGTTCACGACCGCGCCGCCCAGGATGGAGGCGACGGCGGGCCAGTCCTCGTCGGCGCCCGCGTACTCGGGCTGCTCGGACAGCCAGGTCGCGATCCCGTCGTAGAGCGGGTTGACGATGCCCTCGCGCATCTCCGCGACGAGGTTCGGGAACTGGTCGAGGTCGCGGAACAGCACGCGGATCAGGTCCTGCTCCTCGCGCATCTTGGCGAGGCCGGCCTGGCAGGTCATCCGGAGCCGGACCTCCAGCGGCCGGTCCTTGTACGAGCCGGACTGGGCGAGGACGTCGCTGATCTGCTTGCGGGTCCGTTCGATGTGCTCGCGGATGGCGGAGGAGAGGACCTCCTCCTTGGACCGGAAGTGCCGGTAGAGACCGCCCGCGCCCGGGGACAGCCCGGCCGCGGCCTCGATCTCGGCGACGGACGTCGCGGCGTAGCCCCGGTCGGCGAACAGCCGGAGCGACTCGGCCACGATCCGCTCGCGAGTACTTGGCGTCATGGTGATGATTTCCTCCGCAAGAACAGTAAGGCATCCCCGACTCGATGACGGCTGCTCAGGCCCGGCGAGCCCCGTTTCGTGACCGTTCTCGCAGGAGACGGCGGCGCCCGCCGGTCAGGCGAGGCGCCGGACGAGCGCGGCGAGGACCCGGCCGGCGGCCAGGTACACGAGGGCGGCGAGGCCGTAGTTCACCGCGACGGCGACCTTCGGGTCGTCCGGGCGGAAGACGTCCTCGAACTGCCAGGCGAGCCGGTCGGCGGAGCCGGCGAACCATTCGACGATCCCGTTGCCGGTGTTGGCCTCGAACACGACGAACAGGATGTGGATCGCGAGGATCGCCACGACGGCCGTCGTGACGACCGAGACGGCGGTGGCGACGGCGCCGACGGCCCGCGCGGGTGCGCGGGGCGCGCGGCGGCGTCCCGTCCGGGTGGTGGGGTCGGTGCCGGTGGTGCCGTTCGTCATGGCGCCCTCCTTCGCCGGGCCGGCTGATCGTTCTTTTGCCGGGGGTGGTCCTATCGGGTACTGCGTTTTCCCTGGTGGGGCGGTTGCTGGCCGGGGTGCCGGGTATCCCTGCAGCACGGGCGGAGTTCCCGGTGACCGGACAGGCCAGTTCCGGCCACGCGGAACGGTTCCCGCGCGGAAAGTTCCCGCGCTCTCCCACTCGGATCCCGTCGCATCGCCACTACCGGGAGGGCGCGGGTACTCGCGTCTCGAGCGTCCTAAGAGGACCTTTACCCTGTGGGGCGTGCTGCACCGCGATTCACCGGAAATGTCACCGGAAACGTTCGCCGAACCCCCGCCGGGCGCGCGGACCGGTTCCGGGCCGGTCGTCGGATTCGACCTCGACCTGACGCTCGCCGACACCCGCGCCGGGATCTCCGCGGTGTACGCGGCGCTCGCCGCCGAGAGCGGCGTCCCCATCGACACCGACGTGGTCGTGGGACGGCTCGGGCCGCCGCTGGAGGTCGAGCTCGCGCACTGGTTCCCGGCGGCCGAGGTGCCCGCGATGGCGGACCGGTACCGGGCGATCTACCCCGAGGTGGCGCTCCCGGCGACGGTCGTCATGCCCGGCGCGGCGGCGGCGGTCGACGCGGTGCGGGCGCTGGGCGGGCGGGTCGTCGTGGTGTCCGGGAAGAACCAGGCCGACACCGAGCGGACGGTCCGGTTCCTCGGGCTGCCCGTGGACGCGGTGGTCGGCGGCCTGTTCGGCGCCGACAAGGGCGCCGCGCTGCGCGCGCACGGCGCGGGCGCCTACATCGGGGACCACACCGGCGACGTGGACGCGGCGCGGGCCGCCGCGGCGGTGGCCGTCGGCGTCGCGACCGGCCCGTTCGACGCGGCCGCCCTGACCGCCTACGGCGCGGACGTCGTCCTGCCCGACCTGCACGCGTTCCCGGACTGGCTCGGGCGTTTCGCGACCCGCTGACGGGACATTTCCCGCGCGCCGAAAATGGGGTGCCGGGCGAACTCCTTCGGGGTACTTTGCGAGCATCGGTCCCGGTGTGCCGTCCACGCCCCCGGCGTGTTCACCGGCGCGCGGTGAGGCACTAATCTTGGGACCGATTCCAGACGATTACTAGACGAGGTCTCCCGTGCCGACTGGCAAGGTCAAGTGGTACGACTCCGACAAGGGGTTCGGTTTCCTCACCCGCGACGACGGGGGTGAGGTCTTCGTGCACTCCTCCGCCCTCCCGGGCGGGGTGACGACGCTCAAGCCCGGGCAGCGCATCGAGTTCGGCGTGGTCGAGGGCAGGCGCGGGCAGCAGGCGATGCAGGTGCGGCTCCTGGAGACCCTGCCGTCGGTCGAGAAGGCCATCGCCAAGCAGCGGCGCAAGAAGCCGGACGAGATGGTGCTGATCACCGAGGACCTCATCAAGCTGCTCGACGGCATCTCCAACACCTACCGGCGCGGCAAGCACCCCGCGCCGGCCGAGGCCAAGAAGATCGCCACCGTGCTCCGCGCGGTCGCCGACGACCTCAGCCCCTGACGTTCCCGGGGGCGGCGGGCGCCCGCGGCGGGCGCGTTCACTTGGATCCATGGGCGAGAATTGAGGCGTGAGCCCAACGCGTCAGTCCAGCCCAGCTCCCGAGAACGCCAAGACCCCGTCCGAGAACGGGGCGACCCGCCGCTCCACCGGGCCCCGCCGCACCCGGACGCCCGCCGTCGACCGCGCCTGCGCCGAGGCCGTCGACCTCGCCCGCGCGGCGGCGGAGGAGACGGCCCGGCCGGGACAGGTCGGCGAGCATCTCGGCCTCCGCGCCGAGGCCGACCGGTTGGTCACGCACGCGTTCGAGTGCCTCGACCCCGCCTACCGGGGCTGGCGCTGGTCGGTCACCGTGGTGCGGGCGTCCCGCGCCAAGAACGTGACCGTGAACGAGTGCGTCCTCCTCCCCGGGGACGACGCGCTCCTCGCGCCCGACTGGGTGCCGTGGCTCGAGCGGCTCCGCCCCGGCGACCTCGGCCCCGGCGACCTGCTGCCCACCGCGCCCGACGACGTCCGGCTCACCCCGGCGTTCGCGCAGACCGCCGAGGGCGACCGCGAGGCCCAGTGGGAGCCGGGCCTCGGCCGTGTCCGCGTGCTGTCCCGCGAGGGCCGCGACGAGGCCGCCGCCCGCTGGTACGACGGCGTCCACGGCCCCCGCGCCCCCATCGCCGCGTCCGCCCCCGCCCAGTGCTCCACCTGCGGTTTCTACCTGCCGCTCGCGGGCGAGATGCGCCAGGTGTTCGGCGTGTGCGCCAACGAGTACGCCCCCGACGACGGCCGCGTCGTGTCCGCCGACCACGGCTGCGGGGCGCACTCCGAGGCCGTCACGCTGCCCGCGGCGTCCGAGCACGGCCCCCCGGTGATCGACGAGCTCGGCTACGACCTCGTCCCGGGTCCGGGGGACGACTCGGCGCCCCTGGACGACGAGGCGCTCGGCCACAGCTGATCCGGTGACCCGCCCCACGACCCCGGACGCGACGGACCCGGACGCGACGGCCCCGAACGGGACGGCGGCCGCCGACCCGTTCGGCGCCCGCGCCCTCCGCGAGCGGGTGCTGCGCGCCTGGGAGGAGTCGCCCGCCCGGTTCCGCGAGGACGCCAACACCGAGGACGACCACGCCCTCGGCGGCTACCGCGACCGGGTGGTCGTCGAACTGGCGCAGAACGCCGCCGACGCCGCGTCCCGCGCGGGCGTGCCCGGCCGCCTCCGGCTGACGCTGGACGGCGCCGTCCTCACGGCCGCGAACACCGGCGCGCCCCTCGACGCCCCCGGCGTCGAGGCCCTCTCGACCCTCCGCGCGTCCGCGAAACGGGACGACACGGGCGCCGTGGGCCGCTTCGGCGTCGGCTTCGCCGCCGTCGTCGCCGTCACCGACGCCCCCGCGATCGCGTCCCGCACCGGCGCGGTCGCCTGGTCCCGCGACCGCGCCCGCGACCTCGCCGAGGCCCTTCCCGGCGTCGCCGCCGAGGTCGGGCGCCGCTCCGGCCGCGCGCCGCTGCTCCGGCTGCCGTTCGCCGTCCCGCCCGCGGAGGCCCCGCCGGTCCCGGACGGCTTCGACACCGTCGTCCGGCTGCCGCTGCGCGACGACGCCGCGCTCGCGTCCGTCCGGGCGCAGCTCGCCGAGGTCGCGGCCCCGCTGCTGCTCGCGCTCCCGGCCCTCGAGTCGGTCGAGATCGTCCTCGACGGCACCGAACGCACCCTCACCGCCCAACGCCCCGGAACGGCCGAGCCCGCGCGGCGTGCCGAAGGCGAGGAGGCGGGGGGCGCCGGTCGCGTGGACGGCCTGAGCGCGTCCGATGGTGGGGCCGGTGCGCGCCGGGCGGCGGATACCGGTCGGCATGCGGACGGCCTGGCCGCGTTCGGCGGTTCGGACGTGCGGGGCGTGGTGATCGACGGGGTCGAGTGGGCGACCGTCGAGGCGCACGGGGCCGTGCCGGGCGAGTTGCTGGCCGACCGGCCCGTGGAGGAGCGGGACCGGCCGTTCTGGCTGGTGCGGTGGGCGCTGCCCGAGGGCGGGGACGTCCCGCGGGCGCTGCACGCGCCGACGCCGACGGACGAGCCGCTCGACCTGCCCGCGCTGCTGATCGCGTCGTTCCCGCTCGCGCCGGACCGGCGGCACGTCGCCCCCGGGCCGCTCACCGACTTCCTCGTGGCGCGGGCCGCCGACGCGTACGTCCGGCTGATGGGGGCGCGGGCGGCGTCCCCCGGGGTGCTCGGGCTGGTGCCGGGGCCGGTGGCGGCGGGGGAGCTGGACGCGCGGCTGCGGCGGGCGATCGCCGACCGGCTGCCGGAGGCGCCCGTGCTGCCCGGCGGGGCGCGCGGACGGGACGCGCTGGTGCTGGACGCCCCGGCCGGGTTCGTCGAGCTGCTCGGCGGGCACGGGGACGGGCCGGCGGTGTTCGGCGGGCTGCTCCCGCCGGGCTGGCCGGCGCGGAGTCCGGCGCTCGCGGCGCTCGGGGTGCGGCGGGTCGAGCTGGCCGACGTGGTGGACGAGCTGGCCGCGGTCGAGCGGGAACCGGCCTGGTGGCGGGGCGTGTACGCGGCCCTGGAGGGGGCCGACGCGGAGGGCCTCGGCGCGCTGCCGGTGCCGCTGGCGGACGACCGGCTGGTGCGGGGCCCGCGCGGGCTGCTGATCGCGGACGGCGTCGACCCGGCGGGGCTCGGGGCGCTGGGGCTGCGGTTCGTCCATCCGGACGCGGTGCATCCGCTGCTGCGGCGGCTGGGCGCGGTCGAGGCGGGGCC
This sequence comes from Spirillospora sp. NPDC052242, assembly GCF_040679555.1. Taxonomy (NCBI): domain Bacteria; kingdom Bacillati; phylum Actinomycetota; class Actinomycetes; order Streptosporangiales; family Thermomonosporaceae; genus Spirillospora; species Spirillospora sp. NPDC052242. The sequence goes on along the minus strand of NZ_JBFAUZ010000005.1, from coordinate 198,017 downwards.
CCGCGCGGTGCTGGGCGATCCGGCGGTGCGGGCGGCGGTCGAGGAGTCGTTCGACGCGGACGATCCGGAGGCGGTCGCGGAGGCGGTGCTCGGGCTCGTCGCGGCGGGGTCGGTCGACCCGGGGGACGAGCCGTGGCTCGCGGAGCTGGCGCTGCCGGGCGACGACGGCGAGCCGTACCCGGCGGGCGAGCTGCTGCTGCCCGGGAGCCCGCTGCGGGGCCTGATGGCGGACGACGCCCCGTTCGGCGTGGTCGACGGCGGGCTGCTCGACCGGTGGGGCGCCGAGACGCTCGCGGCGGTGGGGGTCCTCGACGGGTTCGCGCTGGCCCGCGGCGAGGACGTCGACCTGACTGCGCTGGCCGACGGGGCCGAGACCCTGGAGCTGGACGACGAGGACCGCTGGGCCGACGACGTCCTGCGCCGCATCGGCCCGCAGGACCTGCCGCCCGCCGTGCCGGAGCTGATCGCGGTCCGCGATCTGGAGCTGGTCGACGACTGGGGCGCCGCGCTGCGGCTGCTCGCCGAACCGCCGTGGCGCGCCGCGATCGTCGAACCCGCGCACGTCGTCCTGCACACGGGGCGGCGCGCGGCCGTCCCGTCCTACACGGCCTGGTGGCTGGGGCGGCGGCCGGTGCTGGACGGGCGCAGGCCGCGCGAGTTCCGGCTGCCGGGGGACGCGTCGCTGGCGGGGCTGTACGACGTCGCGCCGGACGGGCCGGACGAGCGGCTGCTGACGGCGCTCGGCGTCCGGACGTCGCTCGACGACCTGCTCGACGAGCCCGGGGGCGCCCGGGAGCTGCTGGAGCGGCTCGCCGACCCGGCTCGGGACGTCGCCCGCGACCGGCTCGGCGCCCTGTGGACGGCGCTCGCGGACGCGCCCGGCCTCGACGTCGAACCGCCGGAGCGGGTGCGGGCCGTCGTCGACGGCGCGGTGGAGGTCGTGGACGCGGGCGACGCGCTCGTCCTGGACCGTCCCGACCTGCTGCCGCTGCTGGCGGGGCAGCCGCTGGTCATCGCGGCGCGCGGCCGGGAGGAGCGGCTCGCCGAACTCCTCGACCTGCCGGCGGCGAGCGACGAGGTCGCCGGGGAGGTCGAGGACGGCGAGGAGCGTCCGGTCCCCGAGGAGGTCCGGGCCGTGCTGCCGGGTGCGCCCGACGTCTACCGTGCGCATGACCGTCTGACCGTGGACGGCACGGACGTGCAGTGGTGGGTAGGGGACGGTCAGGTGCATGCGGACGGCCCTGCGGGGCTGGCGCGCGCGCTGGCGTGGGTCACCGGGGAGTGGGAGGCGCGGCTGCACGCCGAGGCCGTCCTGCGCGATCCGGGGGCGCTGCCCGTCCTGCGGGCCGAAAGCGACCTGGACGACTAGCGGGACGGACGGCTAGGAGTGTTCGTGCTCGCGGCGGGCGGCGGCGCGTTCGGCCTCCAGGCGGGCGCGGCCGGCCTGGAGGCGCGGGATGTACCAGGTGGCGAACAGGCCGATGGCGATGCCGGTGACGCACACCCAGATCCACCAGCGGTCCTCGGCGGGGATGTCGAGGAGCAGCAGGACGACGAGGGCGACGGCCCACGCGCCGGTGCCGACGGCGGCGATGCGGACGTCGTTGGTCTTCATCGGCGGCGGGTCGGGGCGGCGCTGGCGCGTCATGCCTCCAGGGTACGGTGCCCGGACCGGGCGGACGCCGGGCGCCTCCGGGCCGGGGCATGGCAGCATGGGCGGACAGGAGACCGATGAGCATGTCCACTGAACACACCGGGGCCGCGCGGTCGCCGGGGCTGGCCGAGGAGCTGCGCATCTCGATCGCGCGGCTGTCGCGGCGGCTGCGCACGCTGCGCCCGGAGGCGTCCGAGGGCGGGGCGGACAGCCCGCTGCCGCTCACCCAGTTCGCGGCGCTGGCGGCGATCGAGCGGCACGGTTCGATGACGCCCCGCGAGCTGGCCGACCACGAGAAGGTGCAGCCGCCGTCGATGACCCGCGTGATCGGGCATCTGGAGGATCAGGGGCTGGTGCTGCGCAGCCCGCATCCGACGGACGGGCGGCAGGTCGTGCTGCAGGCGACCGAGCGCGGCTGCGCGCTGCTGGCGGCCGAGCGGCGCCGCAAGGAGGCGTGGCTGTCGCGGCGGCTGGGCGAGCTGACCGAGGACGAGCGGGAGATCCTGCGGCGGGCCGCGCCCGTGATCGACAAGCTCAGCCGGTCCTGACCGCCGGGGTTCGTCCGGGTTCCGGCGGGTACCGCCGTGCCGGTCGCTCTCGCGGCCGCTTGCCGGAATGCGTGCGCCGCGATTATCGTTAGCAATGGTAATGAGTTCTGGCGATGAGGGACCCGACGAACCCGGGGGAACGGCGCTCAGGAAGACCGCCGCCCCCGCGCCCGGCCGTGCCGACGTCCCGCCCGCCCCGGACGATCTCCCCGGCGAGAACGGCGAGGACGGCGAGCGGCGCGGCGGCATGTTCCGGTCGCTGCGCAACCGCAACTACCGGCTGTTCGCGACCGGGCAGGTCGTGTCCAACACCGGCACGTGGATGCAGCGCATCGCCCAGGACTGGCTCGTCCTCGAACTGACCCGCAGCAGCGGCACCGCGCTCGGCATCACCACCGGCCTGCAGTTCCTGCCCCTGCTGCTGTTCGGCCTGTGGGGCGGCGTGATCGCCGACCGGTACCCCAAACGCCGCGTCCTGATGATCACGCAGGTGTCGATGGGCGCGCTCGCGCTCGTCCTCGGCCTGCTGGCGATCACCGGGACGGCGCAGGTGTGGCACGTGTACGTGCTCGCGTTCGGGCTCGGCATGGCCACGGTCGTCGACAACCCCACCCGGCAGGCGTTCGCCGTCGAGATGGTCGGGCGGCGCGACCTGCCGAACGCCATCGCGCTGAACAGCGCGATCTTCAACGGCGCCCGCCTGATCGGACCGGCCGTCGCCGGGGTGCTGATCGCGCTGATCGGCACCGGCCCGGTGTTCCTCGTGAACGCCGCGTCCTACGGCGCCGTGCTGCTCGGCCTCCAGGCGATGCGGGCGGACGACCTGCACCCCGCGGAGCCCGTGAAACGCGCGAAGGGCCAGCTCATGGAGGGCCTCCGGTACGTGCGGGGCCGCCGCGACCTGATGATCATCCTGGTGCTGGTGGGGTTCGTCGCGACCTTCGGGATGAACCTGCAGACGACGATCGCGCTCGTCGCCCGCGAGGTCTTCCGCACCGGCGCGTCCTCGTTCGGGCTCGCGACGAGCATGATGGCGCTCGGGGCCGTCACCGGGGCGCTGCTGGCGGCGCGGCGGGCGACCCGGCCCCGGCTGCGGCTGCTGCTGGGCGCGGCGCTGGTGTTCGGCGTCCTGGAGGTCGTCACCGGCGTGATGCCGACCTACTGGTCGTTCCTGCTGATGCTGGTGCCCACCGGCATCGCGCTCATGACGTTCACGACGTCCGCGAACGCGACGATGCAGCTCAGCGTCGCCCCCGAGATGCGCGGCCGCGTCATGGGCCTGTACATGCTGGTGTTCCTCGGGACGAACCCGATCGGGGCCCCGTTCATCGGGTGGGTCGCCGAGACGTTCGGGCCGCGCACCAGCATCGTCCTCGGCGGGATCGTGTGCGCGGTGGCGCCGCTCGCCGTCGCCGCGTTCGCCCGGCGCCCGCCGCGCGGAGCGCCCGGCGGAACGGACGGCCCGCCGGACGGGCCCGAAGACCGGCCCCGGGATCGGTCACGAGGCGCCGTGACCGCGTGACAACGGGTGCCGACTGCTGGAAAGCTGGGCAGGTGGCTCTCGGGACGTGCTCATGAGGCTCTTCGTGGCGCTCGTACCGCCGCCGGACGTCCTGGACGAGCTCGAGGAGGCCGTGCGGCCGCACCGCGACGACGTCCCCGAGCTGAGATGGACGCGGCGCGAGCTGATCCATGTCACGCTCACGTTCCTCGGCGAGTTCGACGACCGGCGGCTCGACCGGCTCCTGCCCCGATTGGAACGTGCCGTGCAGCGGCACGAGCGGATGACGCTGTCGCTGGCGGGCGCGGGCGCGTTCCCCGGCAACGGCGCGCACGCCCGCGTCCTGTGGACCGGCCTGTTCGGCGACCGGCGCGCCCTCGCGCGGCTCGCCGCGTCCACCACGGCGGCCGGGCGGCGCGCCGGGATGCCGCACGACAAGCACCGCGGGTTCCGCCCCCACCTGACGCTGGCGCGGTCGCGGCGCCCCGTGGACGTCCGCCCGCTGCTGGAGTCGCTGTCGGCGTTCGCCGGGTCGCCCTGGACGGCCGACTCCGTGCGGCTCATGCGCAGCCACCTGCCCGGCAAGGACCACCCGGAACTGGCCTACGAGCCGCTGAAGACGTGGTCGCTGCGTCAGAGCTCCGGCGGCGGCGGGGCGGGACGGTCCGCGTCCGGCGGCCCCCACGGGACGCCGTAGCGCTCGCAGGCGCGGCGCAGCTCCGTCAGGTCCGGCGGGAACGCGACCTGCCGCAGCACCCGCCCCGACGGCCCCCACGCGACCAGCCGCGGCATCCGCGCCGACGACTCGTCCACGCCGACGCCGCCGATGCGGTCGCGGGCCAGCTCCCACTCCACGCGCCCGCGCCGGGTGACGACCGCGAGACCGGCCGCCGACACCCGCAGCTGCGCCCGGTTCCGGTCGTACAGCCAGTTGCCGACGAGCCCGATCAGCGCCCCCGCGGGCACCGCCCAGCTCGCCACGAGGCCGAACCCGCCCAGCTCCGGGCCGAGCCACACCGCGCCGAGCAGCGCCACCGCCTCGCACAGCGCCACGCTCATCGCGTACGTGCCGACCCGGGACCGGCGCGTCGCGTCGAGCGTCGTGCCGGGCGCGGCCGCCGGGCCGGGCGGCGCGTCCAGGTCCAGCGTGAACGCGGGAACGGCCGGGATGTCCTCGGTGTCGGCGTCCGCCCGGTCGTCGGCCGGGTCGTCGCCGCGCTCGGCCGGGCGCGCGTCCGGCCCGCCCTCCCGGGCGGCGCCCGGCGCCAGCGACGCGGGGGCCGGCTCGGCGTCCGGGCCGGGGTCGGCGAGCGTCGACACGGCCGAATGGAACGCCGCGCTCAGGTAGGCGTCGTACTCGGCGTCGTTGACCGGCAGCCCCTCCCGGCGCGCCGACTCGCGCAGGTCCGTCCGGGAGATCCGCAGCGCCGACAGCGGCGCGGCGAGCAGCTCGTCGCCGTCCGCGTCGTGCAGCCGCACCCACGCGTGCCCCGCGATCGTCAGCAGCTCGATCACCCCGAGGTGCTCGCCCGGCACCTGCATGACGACGTCCCCGGCGGCGTCCGCCCAGCCCAGCCCGCCGTCCGCGACGACGAGCCGGCCGCCGGGCACCCACGGGAAGACGTCCGGCACCCGGTCCAGGCCGTAGTGCGGGCGGCGCGGCGGGCGCGCCCCCGGCGTGATCACCCGGTAGCCGCGGTCGTCCAGGGCGTGCGCGAGCTGGAACCCGTCCAGGCCGTCCGCGGGCAGCCGCGCCAGCAGCTCCAGCCGGTGCCCGAACGCGAGCGCGGCCAGCTCGGCGCGCTGCGGCTCCCCGGACAGCGGGTCGACCCGCAGCCCCGGCCCCACGACGATCGCCGCGATCTCCGCCGCCGCGACCTCCAGCGCCGCGCGCCCGCCCGGACGGGCCCGCACGGCCAGCCGCTCGGGCGAGATCGTCCACCGGACCTGCGCCGCCCGCGCCAGCCGCCGGCGGGCCGCCAGCACCCCGGCGACCGCGGCGACCGCCCAGCAGGCCGCGGCGAGCCGCGCGCCGAACGCGCCCGTCCCCTCCACCGCGATCCGGACGATCATCACCGCGCCCAGCACCCCGGTCAGCGCGCCCAGCGCCGCGATCCGGCGGCGGCTCGGCAGCGGCGCGGGCGTGTCCAGCCGCACCTCGCCGCCGTGCCGGGGCAGATGCTCGCCCGGCTCGTGCGCGGCGGCCAGCAGCGCCGCCTCCTGGTCCAGCAGCCGCTTCTCCGCCGCGTGGTCGCGCGGCAGCGCCCCGACGCTCGCCGGGCCGTCGTCCAGCCCGGGGACGCGCAGCGCCTCCTCGACGGCCGGGTCGAGCAGGTCGCCCGCCTCCCCGTCCAGCAGGTGCAGCGGGATGCCGAGCCGCCGGGCGGCGACGAACAGCGCGATCGGCTCCATGCCGAGCGAGACGGTCGGACCCACCGCCGTCCGCCCGAACCGGTGGAAGACGGTCAGCACGCCGTCGCCGGTGGTGACGGCCAGCGCGTCGATGCGGTCGCGCTCGTAGCGGGTGAGGGTGAGGCCGCCGGGGCCGATGCGCTCCAGGCCGTCCGCCGACAGCCGCCAGTACGGGCGGGGCCGGCGGCGCCGCGCCTCCGGCAGCGCCCCCAGCAGCCAGGGGACGGCGCCCACGACGACGATCAGGGACGCCCACAGCCACACCGGGTGGATCGGCAGCAGCGCCAGCCCCGCCGCCGCGACGGTGAACGGCACGGCGGCCACCGGACGCCACCGGCCGCCGGGGCCCGCCAGACCCACCAGCTCATGCTCCACAGCGCTCACGCTCCACCGCGATCACAGTCCACCGCGTTCACCTCCGCGGCGTCCGACTCCACCGTGTCCAACGTCCACCGCGCGCCCGCCGTCACGGCCGCCCGCGTCGCACCGGTCCGCTTCCACAGGGCGCATCCTCACACGCGCCGCCACGGGACCGTGACCGCCTTCCGCGATCCGATCCCCCACCGGAACGGACATGCCGCGCGCGGGACAGGCCGGGCCGGTCACGCGCGTCCCCGCCGGCTCCGCCACCACCCGTACCCCACCGCTCCCGCGATCGCGAGGGCGAGCAACAGGCCCACCCGGGGCCCGGACGCGTCGCGCCGCCCGTCCTCGTCCGCCGCCTCCTCGCCGCCCTGCCCGTTCTCTTGCGCATCGCCCGATCCGCCGTCCGGCGTGCGCGGCGCGGCCGGCAGCGCCTCCTCCGGCAGCGGCACCCGGTGCACCGGCTGGTCCGCGCCCTCCGACGACACCAGCACGCTCCGGCCGTCCGCCGTGTACGTGATCGCCTCGCCCTGCTCCTGCCGCGGGATCGGCACCGAACCGATCCGCTCGCCCGGACGCCCGTCCGCCCCGACCTCGTACACGGTCGCGCCGAAGTACGTGCGGATCACGCACGTCCGGCCGTCCGGGGAGAACGCCGCGCCGGTCGCGATCGCGGGCGCGTCCGCGACCTCCCGCAGCGTGTTGTAGCCCGACGTGCGCAGGTTCGCGGGGGCCTCGTACACCTTGCCGCCGAACAGCTTGCTGACGACGTAAACCCGGTTCGTCCGCGGGTTGATCATCATTGCCTCGGCGTTGCGCGGGCCGTCCTCGTACCGCATCCGGAACGCGGTCGCCTCGAGCGTCTGGCTGCGCAGGCTCCGCGGCTCCGGCACCCGGTAGATCGTCACGTGCGGCCACGCGCCGCCGAGGTTGTCCCCGATGTCGGCCACGAAGATCGCCGGGCGGCCCCGCTCGTCCTCGCCGACCGCCATGGCCTCCCAGTCGCGGGCCTGCGCGCCGCCGATCGTCAGGACGGCCCGCGTCCGCCCGTCCGGGCCGAGCGCGAAGACCTGCGGGACGCCGCCGGAGTCGTTGTGCGTGTAGACCACGCCGTCGTGCCGGGCGCTGACCGCCAGCCCGCTGGACTCGGTGATGCGCGGATCGGCGATCCGGAACGCGATCTCGTCCTCGTCGGCGGCCGCCGCCGGGGCGAACACCACCCCGCCGAGGAGGGCGCCCGCCGCGACGAGCGGCGCGCGGGGGCGCCGCGACCGGGACGGGCGTGCGGGGCGGGACGGGCGCGATGGCATGTCTCGATCATCCCCGTTCCGCACGGGACCCGCGCCGCGCACCCCCGGCCCGCCCGGGGCCGCCGCGGGGCTCGATCCGCAGGATCGACTCGGGCCGCTCAATTCAGCAGCGCGCCGACGACCACGGCCAGGACGAGCGCGGTCAGCACGGTGGGGAGCAGCCATTGGGGCGCGCGGTTCACGCGTCCGAGCTTATTCGGCCGGACGCCCGCCTCGAACCGGCCGCCGATAGATCTGCGTCTCACCCGCCCGGCCCCGCCGGGCCGCCCCGCAGGGGCCGGGCGGGGACGGCTAGAGCCGCTCGACGACGAAGTCGATGCAGGCGGTCAGCGCCTCGACGTCCGCCGGGTCGATCGCCGGGAACATGCCGATGCGCAGCTGGTTGCGGCCGAGCTTGCGGTACGGCTCGGTGTCGACGATCCCGTTCGCCCGCAGGACCTTCGCGACGGCCGCGGCGTCCACGTCGTCGCTGAAGTCGATCGTCCCGACGACCCGCGACCGCTGCGCCGGGTCGATCACGAACGGCGTCGTGTACGAGGTCTTCTCGGCCCACGTGTACAGCCGCTGCGACGAGTCCGCCGTGCGGGACGTCGTCCACTCCAGGCCGCCGTTCTCGTTCATCCACTCGATCTGCTCGGCGAACAGCAGCAGCGTGGCGACGGCCGGGGTGTTGTACGTCTGGTCCTTGGCGGAGTTGTCCACGACGGTCTTCAGGTTGAAGAACTCCGGGACGTACCGGTCGGACTGGGCGATCTCCTCGATCCGCGCCAGCGCCGCCGGGGAGGCCAGGCCGACCCACAGGCCGCCGTCGGACGCGAAGCACTTCTGCGGCGCGAAGTAGTACACGTCCGTCTCGGCGACGTCCACCGGCAGGCCGCCCGCACCGGACGTCGCGTCCACCAGCACCAGCGCCTCGGAGGCCGTCGTGCCCGCCGGGCGGCGGATCGGCATCGCGACGCCCGTGGAGGTCTCGTTGTGGGTGAGCGCGTAGACGTCCACGCCCTCCTCGGCGGCCGGCTCGGGGTGCGAGCCCGGCTGCGCGGAGATGACCGTCGGCTCGCCCAGCCACGGCGCGCCCGTGGTGACCTTCGCGAACTTGCTGGAGAACTCGCCGAACGTCAGGTGCTGCGACCGCTGCCGGACGAGGCCGAACGCGGCGGCGTCCCAGAACGCGGTCGTGCCGCCGTTGCTGAGCAGCACCTCGTACCCCTCGGGGAGCGAGAACAGCTGCGACAGGCCCTCGCGGACCCGGCCCACCAGCGACTTCACCGGCTTCTGCCGGTGCGAGGTCCCCAGGTAGGTCGAGCCGGACCCGGCGAGCGCGGCGAGCTGCTCGGGACGGACCTTGGACGGGCCGCACCCGAACCGGCCGTCGGCGGGCTTGATGTCGGCGGGAATGTCAATGGCAGGATTCGCGCTGTCGGTCACTCGCAGAAGGCTACCGGTTTCGTCGGCAGTGCTCCGCAGGCAGAGCGGGTGTGAAGGCGACCTACCTGCGTAGCGGGCCGCGGACGGTTGGTCGCTTCAGGACGAGAAGGGCACAACCCGGGACCACTGGCCGCATTGACCCCGCACGTCCATCCAGAGGGGTACCGGCACCGCCACCGACCATCACGCTCCGTGCTCTTCCGTGTCGATGAGGTAATAATTCGCCCATGCAACTCCGGTACTCGTTCCGCGTCTACCCCACCGTCGGGCAGCGGCAGGCCCTTGCACGGGCGTTCGGGTGCGTTCGAGTGGTGTACAACGACGCGCTGCGGGCGCGGGAGGCCGCCCGAGAGGCCGGGCTGCCGTTCGTCAAGGCCGCCGAACTGTCGGCGGCCTTGACGAAGGCGAAGAAGACGCCCGAACGGGCGTGGCTGGGCGAGGTGTCCTCGGTGATCCTGCAGCAGGCGCTGCGGGACGTGGAGACCGCCTACCGGGCGTTCTTCGACGGCTTGGCCGGTGAACGTCCCCGCATGGGGGGTTCCACGGTTCAAATCCCGCAAAGACCGGCGCCAGTCGATCCGGTTCACCGCCAACGCCCGCTGGCGCATCACCGAGGGCGGCGAACTCGCGCTCCCCAAGATCGGCGAAGTGAGGGTGAAGTGGTCCCGCACGCTGCCGTCGGTCCCGTCCACGGTGACGGTGATCAAGGACGCCGCCGGGCGGTACATCTGCTCGTTCGTGGTCGAGATCACCGACGAGCCGCTCCCCGAGTCCGATAATCAAGCGATCTATGTGGAGGCGCTGAGCGTGAAGGGGCTGGCCCGTACCCGGCTGGCGAAGTCGGTGCACGACGCCGGGGTGGTCGGCCTTCACGCGCATGTTGGAGTACAAGGCGGCCCGGCACGGACGCACCTTCGCGCGGGTCGGCCGTGCGTTCCCGTCCTCGCAACTGTGCTCGGAGTGCGGGCGACGCGACGGACCCAAGGCTCTGCACGTCCGCCACTGGACCTGTACCGGGTGCGGGATGGTGCACGACCGCGATGTCAACGCCGCCCGCAACATTTTGGTCGAAGGGCGCCGCATCACTGCCTGATGCTCCTGGTCGCCGCTGGACGGAAACTCCCAGACGTCCGGGGGAGGCGGAGACCTTGAACGCCTGTGGAGGGCAGGTAAGACCCACGATCCCGGTTCGTCCGGGGCCGTGGGCACGGCCCGGTGAAGCAGGAAGCCGCGGAAGTGCCGCACCGCTACCGGCGCGGCACAGGCCGAATCCCCGGCCTTCGGGCCGGGGAGCGCGTCAATTCACCTGCGCGGGGCCGCGCCGAGGACCCTCGCGATGACGATGAGGAAGGCGATGCCGCAGACCGCGGCGAGCACGCCGGGCGGGAACAGCCAGTCGTCGCCGCGCTCGTGCGCCTGCACCGCCGTGCGGGCCGAGTCGAAGGTCATGAACGCCAGCAGGGCGGCGACCAGCATGGAGGCGATCCGGCCGGACGCGGCGTCCACGCGGCGCCGCCGCTCCTCCCGTTCGGCCTCGTACCGGCGCAGGGCCGCCCGCCGGTCCTTGGGCGAGCCGAAGTCGTAGGACGCGCCGAGGCCCGTCGCCGGGGCGTCCGGACGTCGCGAGGCCGCGGGCCCGATGTCGCCTTCGAGTGGTTCGTCCTGGTGAAGCGATCGCTCGTGCATCACGCGCTCATGATGCCAAGCACGCGCAAATCCCGACAGTCGGCCGAAGGTGGAAAGTTTCGGGCCGTTCGCCGACGCGGGGGCGAGCGCGTCGTGGCGGGGATTTCCTCGTTCGCCGGGAACGGCGGTCCGGTCCGGCTACGATCTGGACGCGACGGGACCGGGGACGGCGAGGTTCCGCGAGTTCGGGGCGAAGGGCAGGGAAGGCACATGCCCGCCGGAGGCGGACGGGCCGGGAACGGGCAAGGCCCCCGGCGGACCGGGGGCCTCAGCGCGTGTGCGGGGGTGCGATCGGCCGTGTCAGCCGTTGCGCTTGAGGACCTCCGCCGCACCCGCCACCGACTCGATCGAGCGGGTGCCGGGGCCGACGTACTTCGCGCTCGGCCGGACGAGACGGCCGGTGCGCTTCTGCTCGAGGATGTGCGCGGCCCAGCCGGCGGTGCGGCCGCACGTGAACATGGCGGGCATCATCGCCGTCGGGACCTCGGCGAAGTCGAGGATGACCGCGGCCCAGAACTCGACGTTCGTCTCGATCGGGCGGTCGGGGCGGCGCTCGCGCAGCTCGGCGAGGGCCGCGTCCTCCAGGGCCTTCGCGGCCTCGAAGCGCGGGGCGTTCAGCTCCTTGGCGGTGCGGCGCAGCACGCGGGCGCGCGGGTCCTCGGCGCGGTAGACGCGGTGGCCGAAGCCCATGAGGCGGTCGCCCGAGTCGAGGATGTCGGCGACGACCTTGCGGGCGTCGCCGAGCTGCTCGACCTTCTCGATCATCGGCAGGACGCGGGCCGGGGCGCCGCCGTGCAGCGGGCCGGACATCGCGCCGATCGCGCCGGAGATGCTCGCCGCGACGTCCGCGCCGGTGGAGGCGATGACGCGGGCGGTGAACGTCGAGGCGTTCATGCCGTGCTCGGCGGCGGAGACCCAGTAGGCGTCGATGGCGGCGACGTGCTTGGGGTCGGGCTCGCCGCGCCAGCGGACCATGAACCGCTCGGTGATCGTCTTCGCCTCGTCGATCCGCGCCTGCGGGACCATCGGGACGCCGACGCCGCGCGCGGACTGGGCCACGAACGACAGGGCCGTCACCGACACGCGGGCGAGGTCGGCGCGGGCCTCCTCGTCGGAGATGTCGAGCAGCGGGCGCATCCCGTACGCGGGGGCGAGGGTCGGGAGCGCGCTCTGCACGTCGACGCGGACGTCGCCGGAGGTGACCGGCAGGAGGTGGGGGTCGGCCGGCGCCAGGCCGGGGTCGAAGCTGTCGTCGACCAGCAGGCCCCAGGCGTCGCCGAAGGAGACGCGGCCGACGAGATCCTCGATGTCCACGCCCCGGTACCGGAGGGCGCCGCCCTCCTTGTCCGGTTCGGCGATCTCCGTCTCGAAGGCAACGACCCCCTCGAGACCAGGTTTGAAGTCGGACATGTCCGTCCTGCCTTTCGTCCCCAGAGCTGATAAGGCGGTGCCGTGCCATTGAACCCTGTCCGCCTTACTGACCAGTACCCAGGGGGCATGTGAGATGCACAAACCCCTGGTGGGAGGCTCGGACGCTGTGGATCCCGCAACGCCCGACCCAGCACGGCTCCGCAGATCCTATGAGGGAGGCGATTTGTCCGAGTCGGCGCTCCCCGCGGATCCGCTCGCGCTGTTCGCCGCCTGGTTCGCCGAGGTGCACGACTCCGGGCTGCCCGAACCGAACGCGATGGTGCTCGCCACGGCGTCCGCCGACGGCGTCCCGAGCGCCCGCACCGTCCTGCTCAAGGGCTACGGGCCCCACGGGTTCCGCTTCTTCACGAACCTGACGTCCGACAAGGCCCGCGACCTCGCCGGGAACCCGCGCGGCGCGCTCGTCTTCCCCTGGCACGCCCTGCACCGGCAGGTGCGCGTCGCGGGCCCGGTCGTCCCGCTGACGCGCGAGGAGTCGGCCGCCTACTTCCGGACGCGCCCCTACGGTTCGCGCATCGGCGCGTGGGCGAGCGAGCACCAGTCCGGCGTCATCGCCGGACGCGACGAGCTCGAGCGGCGGTTCGCCGAACTCGCCGCACGGTGGCCGGAACCGGACGCGGCCTCCGCGGACGCCGACGCCGTCCCGCTCCCCGACTTCTGGGGCGGCTACCGGCTCGTCCCGTCCTCGATCGAGTTCTGGCAGGGGCGCCACGACCGCCTCCACGACCGCATCAAGTACCGCCGCGACGTTCCTCCACAGGCTGTGGACGACCCGGCCGACGCCGGCCCCTGGACGGCGGTACGGCTGTCCCCGTGACCGGCGGGGGCGCCCGGATCCGAACCGGTGCGGAGGTCAGGGCATCCTGTCCCGGTGACATCGGAACAGCAGCCAACCCCCGCCGACGCTCCTGACACCCCCGAGGGGGAGCCGGAGGAACCCGAACAATCCGGTCCCGCCCCGGGCAAGGGACGTCCGCCCGGACGGCGCCCGGGCGCGCTGCGGCGCATCGCGATCGACACGCGGCCGCTGAACGACCCCGCCTACCGGCGGCTGTGGCTCGGGCAGGGCGTGTCGTTCATCGGCTTCCAGGTGACGTCGGTGGCCGTCCCGGTCCAGGTGTACGACATGACCCACTCGTCCTTCTGGGTGGGCGCGCTCGGGTTCGTCAACCTGGTGCCGCTGATCGTGTTCGGGCTGTGGGGCGGCGCCGTCGCCGACCACATGGACCGGCGGAAGCTGCTGTTCGTCTCGTCCTGCGTGATGTGGGGCGCGACGCTGCTGCTGTTCCTCCAGGCGCTGCTCGGCCTGGACAACCTGTGGCTGATCATGGTGATCGTCGCCGTGCAGGCCATGGGGTTCGCCGTGTCGTCGCCGACCCGCAGCGCGATCATCCCGCGGCTGATCGACGAACCGCTCATCCCCGCCGCGAACACCCTCAACTTCACCGTGATGATGGGGGCCGGGTTCGCCGGGCCGCTGCTCGCCGGGGTGCTCCTGGCGACCTGGAACTACGCGGCGGCGTACGCGCTGGACGCCGTGCTGTTCACGCTCGTCCTGTACGCGGCGCTGCGGCTGCCCCCGATCCCGCCGCTCGGCGAGGTCACCGGCACCCCCGGGCTCCGCTCGGTGATCGACGGGCTGCGCTTCCTCGTCACCCAGCCGGTGCTGCTGATGTCGTTCGTGGTGGACATCATCGCGATGGGCATCGCGATGCCGCGCGCGCTGTTCCCCGAGGTCGCCGAGGCGCGGTTCGGCGGGGAGGGCGCCGTCGGCTGGCTGTTCGCGGCGATCGCGCTCGGCGCCGTCGTCGGCGGCCTGTCCTCCGGATGGGTCGGACGGGTGCGGCGGCAGGGCCTCGCGCTCGTCGCGGCCATCGCGATCTGGGGCCTGGCGGTGGCGGCGGCCGGGCTCGCGCACTCGCTGTGGCTGGCGGTCGTGCTGCTCGCGCTCGGCGGCTTCGCGGACCTGATCTCGTCGGTGTTCCGGCAGACGATCCTGCAGACCTACGCGCCGGACCACATGCGCGGCCGCCTGCAGGGCGTGTTCACGGTCGTGGTCGCGGGCGGGCCCCGCCTCGGGGACGTCCGGGCCGGGGCGGTCGCGAGCGTCGCGGGGGCGAGCGCGTCCTGGGTCGGCGGCGGGATCGCGTGCGCCGTGCTCGTGGTCGTGGCGGGGCTCGCCGTCCCGGCGCTGCTGCGCTACGACCCCCGCACCGCCGAGCCCGTCCGCTAGCCGGCCCGTCCGCCGGCCGGGCGGGTCGCTAGCCGAGTGCGCCGGCGACGATGCGGAGGTCGTCCAGGAGGCCCGCGTAGACGGCGTCGCGGTCCTCGGCGCGCAGGACGGCCGAGGGGTGGATCGTCGCGAGGAGCCGCGTGTCGGCGCGCTCGGGCGGTGCGTCCCCGATCTCCTTCGCGGCGGCGGGGGTGCCGATCGTCTCCAGGTCCGGCAGCGGCATGAGCCGTCCGCGCTCCTTGGTGACGCGGAACGACGAGCCGAGGAGCGCCTTCCCGGCCGTGGCGCCCAGTGAGACGACGACGTCCGGTTCGAGGATCCGCAGCTCCGCCAGCAGCCAGGGGCGGCACGCCCGCATCTCGCCCGCGTTCGGCGGCTGGTGGATCCGGCGCTTGCCGCCCGTCCGCTTGAACTTGAAGTGCTTCACGGCGTTGGTGACGTAGACGTCCCCGCGCTCGATGCCCGCCTCCTCGAGCGCCCGGTCGAGGAGGCGTCCGGCCGGGCCCACGAACGGGGCGCCCCGCCGATCCTCCTGATCACCGGGCTGCTCCCCGACGAGCACGACGCGCCCGTCCGGCCCGCCCTCGCCGAACACCGTCTGGGTGGCGTCGCGGTAGAGGTCGCAGCCGCGGCAGCCGGCCGCCGCGGCGCGGAGTGCGCGCAGGTCGGAGCGGTCCCGCGGGTCCTCCGGAAGGAACATTTCGGCATCGCGGGGAGTTCTTGTGTTCATCTTGCGTTCCCCCGTACCCGCTCTCACGGGGTTATTCGCTCGCCCGCCGCCGAGGCCGTCGAGCAAGTAGACTCGTCACCATAAGACTGGAGGGAGCTGTGACCTCACACGGCCTGATCGATACCACGGAGATGTACCTCCGGACGGTGTTCGAACTCGAAGAGGAGGGGATCATCCCCCTCCGCGCGCGCATCGCGGAACGGCTCTCCCAGAGCGGCCCGACGGTGAGCCAGACGGTCGCGCGCATGGAGCGGGACGGGCTCCTGCGGGTCGAGGGGGATCGGCACCTCGAGCTGACCGACAGCGGCCGCGGCCTCGCCACGCGCGTGATGCGCAAGCACCGGCTCGCCGAGTGCCTGCTGGTCAACGTCATCGGCCTGCCCTGGGAGGACGTCCACATCGAGGCGTGCCGCTGGGAGCACGTCATGTCCGAGGACGTCGAACGCCGGCTCGTCGCGCTGCTCGACAACCCGACCACCTGCCCGCACGGCAACCCGATCCCCGGCCTGGACGAACTGGGCGGCGGAGGCGTCGCCGAGCAGACGCCGCCGCTGTCGGTGATGACCGCCGTCGCCAGCCCGGCCGGCTCGGGCGCCGTCATCCAGCGCATCAGCGAGCAGGTGCAGGGCGACAGCGACCTGATGCTTAGACTCAAGCAGATCGGGATACAACCGGGACGAGAGGTGACTCTTCGGGCGACCGATGACGGGGTGCGGGTGACCTGTGACGACGAGGCCGACGGTCCTGAGACTGAACTGCCGCGCGACATCGCCGAGCACGTCTTCGTCAGCCGCGTCTGAGCGCCCCCGCGTGCCCGTCTCGCAGGTCTATACCGAAGATCTCCTTACCATCGCGCCTTTCGGGCGTATCCCGGCGGTCGGTTCGTCGTTCAATACGACGGGAGAGGTACGCGCGGCACCCGCGCCGCGACGCCCGGTGATCATCGCCGGGCGGGGCGGCACGGACGGGCGAGGAACGCAACGGATCGGGATGGGGAGATGAAGCGTTGGGGGGAAGCGCCCTTCGAGGCGCACCTGCCGCCCGAGACCGTCCTCAACCAGATGGAGATGGCGGTCATCGTCTGCGACCGGTTCTCCAACGTCATCTACGGGAACGCGTTCGCGCGGCAGCTGTTCGGGTTCGGCGGCGACGAGATCATCGGGCACTCGGTGCTGTCCCTCGGCATCGCCGAGGAGGACCACGAGCAGGCCACCGAACTGGCCAAGCACGTTCTCAAGGGCGGCGTGTGGGAGGGCACCTTCTGCAACCTGCGCGCCGACGGCACCACCGTCTACACCCGCGCCCACGCCGTCCCGCTGCGCCACCCGTCCGGCGCGGTGGACGGCGTCGTCATCTTCGCCCGCGAGGCGCTGCGCTCCAACCAGCGCGAGCAGGACCGCTACGGCCTGCTGGAACGCATCGGCGAGCGGCTCGCCGGCTCCCTCGAACTCGAGACGACGCTGCGCCGCGTCGCCGACACGCTCGTCCCGCAGTTCGCCGACCACTGCTTCATCGACCTCTACAGCGGCGACCGCCTCTACCGGCGGGTGTCCCGGCACGCCGGCGGCTGGGAGCCGCCGCCCGGCACGTGGGCAGAGGTCGGCGAGCCCGTCTCGTACCCGCCCGGCCACTTCAGCGCCAAGGCGATGAGCCGCCGCGACGCCGTCCTCGTCGAGGACATGATCCAGCACCGGTTCACCGCGCCGTCCGAGTCGTCCAAGCGGCTCGGCGACGCGATGGGCATCACGTCCGTGATCTCCGCGCCGCTGCTCGTCCGCGGTGAGCTGCTCGGCGTGATGAGCCTCGCCCTGTCGAACCTGTCGAAGCGCCCCGACCCGCACTACGACGGCTTCGACCGAGACCTGCTCGGCGCGATCGCCGGGCGCGTCGCCCTCGCCGTCGACAACGCGATGCTGTTCGAGGAGGAACGCGAGACCGCCCTCGCGTTCCAGAAGCACCTCCTCCCCGGCGACCGTCCCCCGCACCTCGACGGCCTGCAGATCGCGTGGCGGTACGAGCCCGCCCGCCCCCTCGAGTCTCACGGGCACGGCATCCAGACGCAGGTGGGCGGCGACTGGTACGACGTCATCCCGCTGTCCGCCGGGCGCGTCGGCCTCGTCATCGGCGACGTCGAGGGCCGCGGCGCCCGCGCCGCCGCCGTCATGGGGCAGCTGCGCGCCGCGCTGCGCGCCTTCGCCCAGGACGACAAACCGCCCGCCGACATCCTGCGCAAACTCGACGAATGGGTCCGCACCATGACCCGTCCCGAGCGCATGCGGTCCGGCTGGAACAGCGACGACCTCGTCCGCCCGCCCCTCGTCTCCTGCACCTACTTCGTGTACGACGCGTGGTCGCGCGTCCTGGAGTTCGCCAACGCCGGGCACGACCCGCCCCTGCTCATCGTGGACGGCCAGGTCAGCGAGCTGAACTTCGAGAGCGAGGGCGGCATGCTCGGCCTGCGCGCCCCCGGCATGGGCGGCGAGATCCTCTTCAACGAGGAGACCACCGAGCTCAAGCCCGGCTCCACGCTCGTCCTGTACACCGACGGGCTCATCGACCGGCGCCCCAAGGACGACGGCGAGTACTTCACCCGCGAGGAGTCCCGGGCCCGCGTCCGCGCCGCCGTCGCCGAGGTCGCCCGCGGCGGCGTCGAGGCCATCGCGAACGCCGCCTACGACGCCGTCCCCGGCGACATCGACGACGACGTCGCCATCGTCGTCATCCGCACCGCCCCCGACGAGCTCGGCGTCGTCGAGCGCACCTTCCCCGCCGAGCCGATCATGGTGTCGGAGGCCCGCCGCATGGCCGCCGACGCCTTCGCGTCCTGGGGCATGCACGACGAGCAGGCCGAACTCGCGTGCCTGCTGGTGTCCGAGGTCGTCACGAACGTCGTCCTGCACGCCACGACGACGCCGACGCCCCGCCGCGAGCCCGCCATCCCCGTCCCCATCGGCGGGGAGCCGCTCGGCGCGCCCGTCCAGTTCGACATCGACATGGTCGACTCCTTCGACGAGGACGACTGGAACCTCGGCGCCGACCTCGGCCGCCGGGAACCCCCGGCCAAGGAGTTCCGGCTCCGCCTCCGCCGCGGCGCCGAGGCCGTCTGGGTCGAGGTGTTCGACACCGACATGCGGCTGCCCCGCATCCGCAGCGCCGGCGAGACCGACGAGGGCGGCCGCGGCCTCTACCTCGTCGACCAGCTCGCCACCCGCTGGGGCGCCCGCCCCACCCCCGACGGCAAGGCCGTCTGGTTCGAACTCCCGGTCGGCTGACCCCCGCCCCCGGCGGACGTCCGTACCTCAGCCTCCGGTACCCCGGCCAGAGCGGACGGGAACCACTGCGATTGCGAGCGAAGCCAGATTCGAGCGAGGCGAGAATCTGATCGCGCAGCGAGCCCCCTGGGGCGAGTCGGAGCGATGCAGCAATCGCACGCAAGGCCCGTGGAAGGAAGGCCGCCTCGCGGCCTGACGCCGAGGGGCTTGCAATAAGCACGTGAGTCGGAGCGATGCAGCAATCGCACGCGTAGCCCGTTGAAGGAAGGCCGTCTCGCGGCCTGACGCCGAGGGCTACGCAAGAAGCACGTGGGCCCAGGTTTGGGTGAACCAGAGTTCGCCGCCGATGATGCGGGGTTTCGCGCCGGTGCGGGGGCCGCCGTCGACCTCGTCGAGGAGTTCCTCGCGGACGCGGTCGGCGGCGTCGGGGTCGGGGGCGTCGGCCAGCCAGGGTTCGGCGGGACGCTCGACGGTGAAGACGTCGAGGCGGCGGATGGTGCCGCCGGCGGCGGTGACCATGTCGGTGAGGCGCGCGATGGTGGGGGTGCCCGGGTGGTCGGGGTCGCGGAGGCGTTCGATGCGGTCGCGTGCGGTGCCGGCGAAGTTCCCGCGGACGAGGTCGGCCATGATCAGCCGCCCGCCGGGACGCCGGACGCGGAGCAGTTCGCGCAGGACGTCGTGGGGCGCGCCGAGCGCGTAGAGGGCGAACCGTGCGGTGACGAGGGAGAAGGAGCCGTCCGGGTAGGGGAGGGCGGTCGCGTCCGCGCGGACGGTCTCGTGGACGGCTTCGTCGGTGCGGGGGCTCGGGGCGGCCGGGGCGGGGAGGGCGTCGCCGGGCATCCGGACGGGGCCGGTGTGGAAGGCGCGGCCGTCGCGGGCGGCGTCCACGGCGGTGAGGCGGCGGACGCGGGGCGCGAGCAGGGCGGGCAGCGGTCCACGGCCCCGCGCGACGTCCAGGCAGACGTCGCCCGGCTGCGGGTCGACGAAGTCCAGCAGCCGTTTGAGGTGCGGGGCGATCTCGGGGACGACGGTCGCCGGATGCGGCACTGCGGGTCTCCCTCGGTCCGGCCATGCCGCACGGGGTACCGGTCGCGGGCATGCCCGTGACCGGCGGTGCGGCCGGTTTCGTCAGGTATGACTCGCCGCCCGGTCGGTAAGTTCGGACGCCGGGGAAATAATCTGCGCGGGGCCGCCGCGCGTCAGTCCGGGAGCTGGCTCCCGTACAGGGTGAGCGCCACCAGGACGAACACGGTGATCACGGCGATCCGGGTGGGCATGGGCAGGCGCATTTTCACCGCCGCCCAGCGGATCGCGAACGAGACGAGCAGGGCCGTCACGATGAGGGCGATGATGCCGGTCATGGTCACCTTCCACCGGGGGAGTGCCGCCTCCTAGAACGATAGACGTGTAAGCGGCGGGTTACCCGCGGGTCGGCGTGCGGGGGCGGCCCGCTACCCTCGCGGTTGTGGCAGATGTGAATGAAGTGGACGAGCGGGACAAGGTCGACGAGCTGATGGTGCAGCTGGCGCGGGGGCGGGTGGCGCTGGGCGTCGCCGCGTTCGCCGCTCCGGCGCTGACCGTCCGGGCGATGGGGATGGGGCGGGGCGCGGACGGCGGCCGCGACTTCGTCACCCGGATGTTCGCCGCCCGGGAGATCGCGCTCGGGGCCGGTTACCTGCTGAGCGGGGAGGAGGGCCGGAAGCTGTGGGCGCGCCTCGGGTTCGGCGTGGACTCCCTCGACGTGGTGACGGGGCTGCGGGGCCGCAAGCGCGTGCCGCTGTGGGCGGCCGCGGGCGCGCTGGCGGTGTCCGGGAGCGCGGCGGCGATCGGGGCGGCGAAGGTCGCGAGGGACGTGCTGCGGTGACGTGATCTCGCCGGGCTCGTGGGTAGGCCCCTGACGTCACGGACGGGCAGGGGGCGCGGGCATGACGGCGACGGCGGCGCGGGACGAACGGGCCATGCCGGCGGGCAGGGAGCTGTACGCCGTTCTGGGCGCGCTCATGCTGGCGCTGCTGCTGGCGGCCCTCGACCAGACGATCGTGTCGACCGCGCTGCCGACGATCGTCAGCGACCTCGGCGGGCTGAACCACCTGTCGTGGGTCGTGACGGCGTACCTGCTGGCGGCGACGGCGTCCACGCCGCTGTGGGGCAAGCTCGGCGACCAGTACGGCCGCAAGCGGCTGTTCCAGACGTCGATCGTCATCTTCCTGATCGGCTCGGCGCTGTGCGGGATCGCGCAGGGGATGACCGAGCTGATCCTGTTCCGGGCGTTGCAGGGGCTCGGCGGCGGCGGGCTGATGGTGCTGGCCATCGCGATCGTCGGGGAGGTCGTGCCGCCCCGCGAGCGGGGCCGGTACCAGGGGCTGTTCGGCGCGGTGTTCGGCGTGTCGAGCGTGTGCGGGCCGCTGCTCGGCGGCTGGTTCGTCGACAACCTGTCGTGGCGGTGGGTGTTCTACATCAACCTGCCGATCGGCGTGGTGGCGCTCGCGGTGATCGCGGCGGTGCTGCACGCGCGCGGCGAGCGGGAGCGGCACCGGATCGACTACCTGGGGACGCTGCTGATCGTCGGCTGGGCGGTCGGCCTGGTGCTGGTGACGACCTGGGGCGGGACGAGCTACGACTGGGTCTCCCCGCAGATCATCGGGCTCGCCGGGGCGTCGGTGGTGCTGATCGCGGTCTGGGTGCTGGTGGAGCGGCGCGCGGCGGAGCCGATCATGCCGCCGAAGCTCATGGCGCAGCCGGTGTTCGCGATCGGGTCGGCGGTCGGGTTCGTGGTCGGGTTCGCGATGTTCGGCGCGCTGACGTTCCTGCCGATCTTCCTGCAGGTCGTGCACGGCGTGTCGCCGACGCTGTCGGGCGTCCATCTGCTGCCGATGATGCTCGGGATGCTGCTGACCTCGATCGGGTCCGGCCAGATCGTCAGCCGGACCGGCCGGTACAAGATCTTCCCGGTGATCGGCACGCCGATCATCGCGGTCGCGCTGTACCTGCTGTCGCAGATGGACGAGACGTCCTCGACGCTCGCGATGAGCCTGCGGTTCGCGCTGCTGGGGCTGGGGCTCGGGATGGTCCTGCAGATCCTCGTGATCGCCGTGCAGAACGCCGTCCCGTACGAGGACCTGGGCGCGGCGACGTCAGGGGTGACGTTCTTCCGGCAGATCGGCGGCTCGTTCGGCGTCGCCGTGTTCGGCGCGGTGTTCAGCAACACCCTCGCGGGCAACATCGACGTGATCGCCCGGGACCTGCCGCCGGGCTTCGACCCGGGGGCGGTCGAGGGGGACCCGACGCTGCTCGACCGGTTCCCGCCGCAGGTCAGGAACGAGGTGCTGCACGCGTACGCCGACTCCATCGACACCGTGTTCTTCTGGGCCGTCCCGGTGGCCGCCGTGGGGTTCCTGCTGGCGCTGTTCCTGCGGGAGTCGCCGCTGCGCGAGACGTCCCGGACGCCCGACTACGGCGAGGGGTTCGGCGCGGCGCCGACCGTCCGGTCGTCCCGGCACGAGATGGAGCGGTGCCTGAGCGAGCTGATGCGCCGCGACCCGCGCGCCCGCGAGCTGTACGTGAAGCTGGGCGCGCTCGCCGGGGTGGACCTCCCGGCGGGCAGCATGTGGGCGCTGTGCCGGATCGCCAAGGACGGGACGGTCCGCGGCGAGGACCTCGCGGACCGTGCGGGCGTGTCGGTCGAGACCGGGCGCCCGTTCATCGACCGTCTCGTCGACGACGGCCTCGTGGAGCGCCGGGACGGCGCGCTGGTGATCACGCACGCGGGGCGGGGGGTGGCGGAGCGGCTGTTCGCCGCGCGCCGCGAGGGGCTGTCCGCGCACGTGCACGGCTGGTCGCCGGAGGACCATCCCGAACTCGCGGACGTCCTGACCCGCCTCGCCCGCGCGTCGCTCGGCGACGACGCGGACGGCGGGACGATGCGCGGCGCGACCGCCGCCGCCGGGTAACCCCCGTCACATGCCGTTGCGCCATCGGCCCTGTAATCTCATACTGACTGACCGAATCACACTCGGTTTCGGGACGGAACCCAGACAGTTGGAGGCGTAGTGGCCGAGGCGTACATCGTCGGCGCGGTCCGTACCCCCGTCGGCACCAAGAAGGGCGCCCTGAAGGACGTGCACCCCGCCGACCTCGGGGCCCACGTGCTCAAGGAGCTCGTCGACCGCACCGGGGCCGACCCGTCCGCGGTGGAAGACGTGATCATGGGCTGCGTCATGCAGGTCGGCCCGCAGGCGCTCGACATCGCGCGCACCGCGTGGCTGTCGGCGGGCCTGCCGGAGAGCGTGCCCGGCGTGACGATCGACCGGCAGTGCGGGTCCTCGCAGCAGGCGATCCACTTCGCCGCCCAGGGCGTCATGTCCGGCACCCAGGACCTGGTCGTCGCCGCCGGCGTCGAGCAGATGGCGAAGGTCCCGATGGGCTCCAGCATCGTCAAGGGGATGGACTTCCCCTACGGCGAGGGCTGGGCCGAGCGGTACGGCATGCAAGAGATCTCCCAGTTCCGCGGCGCCGAGCTGATGGCCGAGAAGTGGGACTTCAGCCGCGAGGACCTGGAGAAGTTCTCCCTGGAGAGCCACCAGCGCGCCGCCAAGGCGATCGAGGCCGGCTACTTCGACCGGGAGATCGCCCCCATCGCGGGCCTCACCAAGGACGAGGGCGCCCGTCCCGACACCACCCTCGAGAAGATGGCGGAGCTGAAGCTGCTGCGGGAGGGCGGCCGCATCACCGCCGCCGTCGCGTCGCAGATCTCCATCGGCTCGTCCGCCGTCATGATCGCGTCGGAGGAGGCCGTCAAGCGGCACAACCTGACCCCGCGCGCCCGCATCCACACCCTCGCCGTCACCGGCTCGGACCCGGTCTACATGCTGACCGGCCCGATCCCGGCGACCGAGAAGGCCCTCGACCGCGCCGGCCTCAAGATCGACGACATCGACGTCTTCGAGGTCAACGAGGCGTTCGCCCCGGTCCCGATGGCGTGGGCCCACGACACCGGCGCGTCCCTGGAGAAGACCAACCCCAACGGCGGCGCCATCGCGCTCGGCCACCCGCTGGGCGCCACCGGCGGCGTCCTGATGACCAAGCTCCTGCACGAGCTGGAGCGCACCGGCGGCCGCTACGGCCTGCAGACGATGTGCGAGGGCGGCGGCCAGGCCAACGCCACCATCATCGAGCGCCTCTGACGGAAAGCCGTTTCGCGAGCGGCCTCGGCCCGAGCCTGCCGGCTCGGCCCGAGGCCGCCCGTGGTGTCGGGGCGTCGTGTTCGTGTGCGGACGGTGAGGCGTAGATGGACGAGACGGTGCTGTACACGGTCGGCGAGCGGGTCGCGCGGATCACGCTGAACCGGCCGGACGCGCGGAACGCGCTCAGCGACCGGATGATCGACGAGCTGCTCGACGCGTTCGAGCGGGCGAAGAACGACGACGACGTGCGCGTGATCGTCCTGACGGGCGCGGGCGACCGGGCGTTCTGCGCGGGCGCGGACCTCGGCGGGCTCGGTGCGCGGCAGGCGGACGGACGGTCGGTGGCCGATTCCGCAGCGATCCGGGAGAGCGCGCCGTTCCGGCTGTTCACGGCGTTCCCGAAGCTCGGCAAGCCGATCATCGCGCGGCTGGCGGGGCACGCGGTGGCGGGCGGGCTCGGGCTCGCGGCGGCGTGCGACCTGGTGATCGCGGCGGACGACGTGAAGCTGGCGACGCCCGAGGTGAACGTGGGCCTCTGGCCGATGATGATCATGGCGATCATCAACCGGAACGTCGTCCCCAAGCAGGCGTTCAAGCTGTACTACACGGGCGCCCGCATCACCGCGGCGGAGGGCCGGGAGATCGGCCTGGTCACCGAGGTGGTGCCGCGGGACGGGCTGGACGCGCGGGTGGACGAGCTGGCGCGGACGATCGCGGCGAAGAGCCCGCTCGGGCTGCGCCGGGGCCGCGACGCGTTCTTCGCGATCGAGGGGCGCCCGCTGGAGGACCAGGTGGAGCACCTGCTGGGCGAGCTGGTGCGGCTCGCGGGCAGCGAGGACGCCCGGGAGGGCATCGCGGCGTTCCTGGAGAACCGCGCCCCCGACTTCCACGGCCACTAGGGCACGGGCAGGGTGATCGTCCGCTGCAGGCGGGCGGCGGTCGCCTTCATCCGGTCGGCGGCGCGCTCGATCTTGGGCAGCTTCGCGGGGCGGCAGGACAGCGCGAGGGCCGCGCGGACGGTGCCGGTCGCGTCGGTGACCGGGACGGCGGCGCAGCCGGTGCCGAGCGCGTACTCCTCGCGGTCGATGGACAGGCCGGTGGACGAGCGCAGCGTGCGGAGCAGCCGGTGCGGCTCGGTGATCGTGTGCGGGGTGAGGTCGGCGAGCCGGTGCCGGGCGAGGTAGTCGCGGCGGCGCTCCTCGTCGAGCTGGGCGATCAGGCACTTGCCGAGCGCGGTGGCGTGCGGGGCCTCGTCGAAGCCCACCCAGACGTCGACGCGGGGCGTGCGGGGGCCGTCGACGATGTCGATGAGCCGGATCTCGCCGTCGACGTGCATGGCGAAGTACGCCGCGGCGCCGAGCTCGTCCCGGAGCGCGACTAGGGCGGGGCGGACGCGGGCGAGGAGCTGCTGCGCGCGGCTCTTGCCGTGCAGGCTGGAGACGCGCTCGCCGAGCACCCAGACGCCGTCCGACAGCCGGGTGGCGTAGCCCTCGTGCGCGAGGGTGCGCAGCAGGTGGTAGGTGGTGGCGAGGGGCAGACCGGCCTCGCGGGCGAGCTGCTTGGCGGGCGCCCCGCTGGGGTGCGACGACACCGCCTCCATCAGATGCAGAGCACGCTGCACCGAGGCGATGAGTGTGGGTCTGCGTGTCTCGTCCATCACGCAAAGCGAACCCTGCCCGCCGAAGCCGGTCAAGGGCTTTGCCGAGACCCGTCAAGGAAGATCGCGCGACATGTGCGGCGACCTGCGGAGAGAGTACTCCGGGCGGATCCGGGGAGTGACCTTCCAAGGGGACGGACGGACGGTCAGGGCGAGGAGCCGGCATGAGTCAGCCGATGCGCACGGAAGAGCACGTCGACGAGCGGACCGCGCGGAGGGTGGCGGAGGAGGCGCGGGAGGCCGAGTGGCGGCTGCCGAGCTTCGGCAAGCAGCTGTTCCTCGGCGACTTCCGGCTCGACCTGGTGCACCCGCACCCGCGTCCCGGCGCGGACGACCGGGCGCGGGGCGACGCGTTCCTGGCGAAGCTCACGGAGTTCTGCGCGAACGAGGTCGACCCGGCGCGGATCGAGCGGGACGCCCGCATCCCGGACGAGACGCTGCGGGGCCTGCGCGACCTCGGGGCGTTCGGCATGAAGGTCCCCGAGCGGTACGGCGGGCTCGGGCTCGGCCAGTTCCACTACGGGCGCGCGCTGATGGTCGCGGGGTCGGTGAGCCCGGCGATCGGGGCGCTGCTGTCGGCGCACCAGTCGATCGGCGTCCCGCAGCCGGTGAAGATGTTCGGGACGGACGAGCAGAAGGAGACGTGGCTGCCGCGCTGCGCGACGCAGATCACCGCGTTCCTGCTGACCGAGCCCGACGTCGGCTCGGACCCGGCGCGGCTGCGGGCGACGGCCGTCCCGGACGGGGACGACTACGTCCTCAACGGCGTGAAGCTGTGGACGACGAACGGCGTCGTGGCGGACCTCGTGGTGGTGATGGCGCGGGTCCCGAAGTCGGACGGCCACCGGGGCGGGATCTCCGCGTTCGTCGTCGACATGGACACCCCCGGCATCACGGTCGAGAACCGGAACGCGTTCATGGGGCTGCGCGGCATCGAGAACGGCGTGACGCGGTTCCACGACGTGCGCGTCCCGAAGGCGAACATGATCGGGAAGGAGGGCGCCGGGCTGAAGATCGCGCTGGCGACCCTCAACACCGGACGGCTGTCGCTGCCGGCGATGTGCGCGGCGAGCGGCAAGTGGGCGGCGAAGATCGCCCGGGAGTGGTCGGCGGAGCGGGTGCAGTGGGGCCGTCCGGTCGGGCGGCACGAGGCGGTCGCCCGCAAGGTGGCGTTCATCGCCGCGACGGCGTACGCGATGGAGGCCGTGCACGACCTGTCGGCCCGGCTGGCGGACGACGAGCGCAACGACATCCGGATCGAGGCGGCGCTCGCGAAGCTGTGGTCGTCGGAGATGGCGTGCCGCGTGGCGGACGAGCTGGTGCAGGTGCGCGGCGGCCGCGGCTACGAGACGGCCGAGTCGCTCGCGGCGCGCGGCGAGCGCGGCGTCCCGGCCGAGCAGATGCTTCGCGACCTGCGCATCAACCGGATCTTCGAGGGGTCCAGCGAGATCATGCACCTGCTGATCGCGCGGGAGGCGGTGGACGCGCACCTGTCGGTGGCGGGCGACATCATCGATCCCGACGCGTCCGCGGCGGACAAGGCGCGGGCGGCCGCGCGGGCCGGCGGGTTCTACGCGCGCTGGCTGCCGACGCTCGTCACGGGCCCGGGGCGGCGGCCCGGTTCGTACGCGGAGTTCGGCCCGCTCGCGCAGCACCTGCGGTACGTGGAGCGCGCGTCCCGCAAGCTGGCCCGGTCGATCTTCTACGCGGCGGGCCGGTGGCAGGGCCGCCTCGAACAGAAGCAGGGCTTCCTCGGGCGGATGGTCGACATCGGCGCCGAACTGTACGCGATGAGCGCCGTCTGTGTGCGCGCGCACGCCGACGCGTCCGGCAAGGGTCCGCTGCAGGACGGCGGGCCGGGCGGCGGGCGGGGCCCGGGCAAGTCGGCGCTGCTGCTCGCGGACGCCTTCTGCAAGCAGTCCCGGGTGCGGGTGGAGGAGCTGTTCGACGGCCTGTGGCGCAACACGGACGAACTGGACGTGCGGCTCGCGCGCGCCGTGCTCGACGGCGCGTTCACGTGGGTCGAGGAAGGCGTGCTCGACCCGTCCATCCCCGGCCCCTGGATCGCCCCGTCCGAGCCGGGCCCCAGCGGCGCGGAGTCCGTCCACCGCCACGTCTAGGACGCGCGGCCACGCGTAGTGTCGATACACTGACCGGAATTCGCGCCCGAGATCAGGCCCTCCCGTTGCGGAGCGGGCCGCAGGATCCGGCGAAACGACAGCCGTTACGGCGAACGCACCCAGCGAGCGGGAAGTATGCAGCAACCTGGTCAGAAGAAGTCCATTGCCGGAACCCTCCTCAACCTGATCGGCAGCGGCCCGAAGCGGTCGCCCGCCGCGCCGCCGCCGTCGCGGGACGGCGACGTCGTCCAGCCCGCCGCCGGCGAGGGCGCGCTGGAGAACCACCTCGGCGGGGACGAGGCCCGCAACTACCGCAAGTACGAGTACGACACCGTCGCGCCGCACGTGGGCCGCTCCATGCTGGAGGTCGGGTCCGGGCTCGGGCACTTCTCCGAGCAGTTCGCGGGCCGGCTCGACTACCTCGTCGTCAGCGACAACGACCCCTACTGCGTCGGTGAGCTGCGCAAGCGCTACGAGGGCAACGACGACGTCGAGGTCATCGACCTGGCGCTGCCGGCCGACATCGACATCCGGCAGAAGGTCGACACCGTCGTGATGATGAACGTCCTGGAGCACATCAAGGACGACGTCCAGGCGCTGCGCGACCTCGCCGCCGTGACCCTGCCCGGCGGCCGGATCGTCATCTGGGTGCCCGGGTACATGCAGCTCTACGGCGACTTCGACCGCAAGGTCGGGCACGTCACCCGGTACACCCCGGCGACGCTGGAGAAGTCGGTGCGCGAGGCGGGGCTGGTCCCCGAGGTCCTCAAGCCGATCAACTTCCTCGGCGGCATCGCCTGGTGGTTCGCGGTGCGGCGCGGCGGCGCCGGCTACCCGGACCCCAAGCTGGTGAAGATCTACGACCGGACGGTCGTGCCGTTCACCCGCACGATCGAGCGGTTCGTCAAGCCGCCGTTCGGGCAGACGGTGCTCTGCGTGGCGCGCGTCCCCGAGTAGCCGTCCCGCGCGGCCGTCCGAGCCGTCACCGCGCCGCGCCGGCCTCCCGGAACAGGGAGAGCCGGTGCGCGGTGGCGGCGGCCTCGCCGCGGCTGGCGACGCCGAGCTTGCCGAGGATGTTCGAGACGTGCACGCTGGCCGTCTTCGCGGAGATGAACAGCGCCTCGGCGATGTCGCGGTTGCTGCGTCCCTCGGCGACGAGCCGCAGCACCTCGAACTCGCGGGGCGTCAGCCCGAGCGGCGCCGTCCCGGTGCGCTGCGGGCCGCGGGTGCGGCGCAGCAGGTCGGCGACGTGCTCGGCGAGGGGTTCGGCGCGCAGGTCGCCGGCGAGGCCCGCGGCCGTGTCCAGCCGGACGGACGCCGCGTCGTGGTCGCCCGCGGCCAGTGCGGCCTCGGCCGCCCGCACCAGCGCGGTCGCGTGCGCGAACGGGGCGCCGATCCGCTCCCAGGCGGCGGCGGCGCCGTCCCACGCGGCCAGGTCGAGGACGCCGCGGGCGCGGGCGAGTTCGGCGTCGAACGTCAGCCGGTGCGCCTCCTGCAGGCGGCCGAGGCGCGGCAGCCGCGCCGCGCGCTCCGCGATGCGTTCGAGGTCGCCGTCGGCGGCCGGGCCGATCTCGGCGCAGGCGGTGGCGCCCAGCACCAGCACCGGCCACGCGTACCGCGCGTCGTCGGGCAGGCCCGGCCGCGCCACGACCCCGAGGACGGCGTCCAGCGCGGCGGCCGGGTCGCCGTCGGTCAGCGCGAGCCGCGCCCGGAGCCGCTGGGTGGAGAAGTAGTCCTGCGTCTTCAGCCATGTCTTCTGCATGCTCGTGCCCTGGGCGGCGCGTGCCAGCCGCTCCCGCGCCGTCTCCGGCTCGCCCCGGAACAGGGCGATCTCGCCCGACATGACGAGCAGCGACGTGCGGGTCGTGACGGACGGCTCCTGCGCCATCGCCTGCTCGATCACGGCGAGCGCCTCGTCCCACCGGCCCATCGAGACGAGCGGTTCCGCCTCGTTGATGCACAGGAACGTCCCGTCGGTGCGGGCGAGCCCGAACCGGCTGGCGGTCTCCTTGCCGAGCCGCGCGACCTCCGCGGCCTCCGCGTGCAGCCCGGCGCCCTCGAGGAAGTGCGACCGGATGACCGCGTGCCGCATCAGCGCGCCGTGGTCGCCGCTGCGGGACGCGACCTCGGCGATCTCGTCGAGCAGCGCGCCGTCGGTGTAGTCGATGTCGGTGCAGAACAGCGTGCACAGCGCGTGCGACTCGGCGACAGGGTCGCCCAGCTCCCGCGCGATCGTGTACGCCTCCGTCGCCGCGGCCCGCGACTCGTCGATGTTCGTCGTGAAGCGGTTGTAGGTCGCGAGCGTGGACAGGACGCGGGCGCGCAGCACGGTGCGCCGGTCGGCCGGCAGTGTCTCGGCGGCCTCCCGGATGTCCTCGATGAACCCGGTGCGGGCCATCTGGTACCGCATCCGCCCCCGCAGCGCGAGCAGTTCCGCCCGCCGCTCCCGGAGGTCCGGGTCGTCGCCGCCGTCGCCGATCTCGCGCAGCGCCGCGGACGCCAGCTTGATGCCGCGCTCGTACTCGCCCGCCAGGTCGGCGGTCCGCGCGGCCTTCTCCAGGACTTGCACCAGGTCGGCGCCGATGCGTTCGGACGCGTCCGGGACCAGCTCCCACAGCTCCATCACGCGCGACAGCATCGCCAGGCACTCCGCGTACGCGAGGGCCTTGCGCGCGTACCCGGCCGCCCGCCACGACGCGACGAGCGCCCAGACGGCGTTGTGCGCGGCCTTCCAGTGGTGGCTCAGCTCCACCCACAGCCGCCCGTCCGGCACCAGCGCCGGATCGTTCTCCAGCGCCTCCGCGTACCGGGTGTGCAGCCGCGTGTGCTCGCCGGGCAGCAGGTCGTCGTGGACGGCCTCGCGGATCAGCGCGTGCCGGAACGCGTAGCCGTCCCCGTCGACGACGAGGACGTTCGCCGCGACCGCCGGGCGCAGCGTGCGGGTCAGCGCGGCGTCGTCCAGCCCGGACACCGCCGCGAGCAGCGCGTGCTCGATGCGGGTGCCGCCGCCGCTGGCGTCCCGCAGCACCTCCTGCGTCTCCTCCGGCAGCCGCTGCACCCCCGCCAGCAGCAGGTCGCGCAGCGACTCGGGCAGCTCGGACGCCAGCGTGCCGTCGTCGTCGAGCAGCGCCTCGATGAACAGCGGGTTGCCCTCGCTGCGCTCGACGATCCGCTCCACAAGCCCCGCCGGCGGCTCGTCGCCCAGCAGCGCCGTGACCAGCGCGGCCGTCTCCGCGCGGGTCAGCCGCGCGGGGTCCAGCCGGCGCACCCGCTCGGCCCGCTCCAGCCCCGCGAGCAGCGTCCGCAGCGGGTGCCCCCGGTGCAGCTCGTCCGTCCGGTACGTCACCACGATGAGGACGGGCGCGGTGCCGAGGTTGCGGGTCAGGAAGGCCAGCAGGTCGCGGGTGGAACGGTCCGCCCAGTGGGCGTCCTCGATGACGAGCACGACCGGGGCCCGCTCGGCGAGCC
Organism: Spirillospora sp. NPDC052242; assembly: GCF_040679555.1. NCBI lineage: Bacteria > Bacillati > Actinomycetota > Actinomycetes > Streptosporangiales > Thermomonosporaceae > Spirillospora > Spirillospora sp. NPDC052242. Next base: position 167,021 of record NZ_JBFAUZ010000005.1, on the reverse strand, counting down.
GCTCCAGCAGCGTCAGCACCAGCTCGAACAGCCGGGCCCGCTCCTCGCCGGACGCCTCGTCCCGCTCGGGCTCGCCGAACTCGGGCAGCAGCCGGGCCAGCGCGCCGGTGTCGCCGCGCGGGACCAGCCCCGCGATCCCGTCGATGCCGATGTCGCGCACCAGCCCCCGCAGCACGGTGGTGAACGGCGCGAACGGCAGGCCGTCCGAACCCAGCTCCAGGCACCCGCCGACCAGGACCCGCGCCCGGTCGCCCACGCATCCGGCGAACTCCCGGATCAGCCGCGTCTTGCCGAGGCCCGCCTCCCCGCCGACGAGCACCGCCCCGGGCGCCGTGGCGAGCGCGTCCTCCAGCCGCCGCAGCTCGTCCGAACGCCCGACCAGGATCGGGCTCATCGCGCGCGTGCTCACGCGTCCCAGCATGCCAAACGGATCGGACGAAACCGCACGAATTTCACTCCGTGAGACGCCAGCCCTCGCCGCGGTGCTCGTCCAGTTCCGGGACCTTCCCCCGCGGCGGGCCCGGGTGGTTCGCCGTCCGCACCGGCCCGTCCCCGATCCCGCGGGCCCGGAAGTGCTCGTGCGCGAGCATCTCGGCCCGGGTGAGGACGGGCGCGACCGGCGCGCCCTCCGCCGACAGCCGCGCCACCGCCTCGTCCCGCGACAGCCCCGCGACCGCGTCCGCGACCGCCCCGTCGAGTTCCTCCAGCCGCTCGAACCGCCGCAGGAACGGGACGTCCGCGTGCCGTTCGAGCCCGAGGGCCCGGCACGTCGCGGCCCACAGCCGATCCTCCGAGACGACCCCGAGCGTGATCGTCCGCCCGTCCTTCGTGGGGTAGACGCCGTATCCCGGGACGGGCGCGTCGGCGCCCGACATGTCGGGCGACGTCTCGACCCAGTCGGCGAGCACGTCGGCCATCCCGAGGTCGATCCGCTCGCCGACGCCGGTCTCCCGCGCCTTCAGCACGGCGGCGGTGATCGCGAACGCGGCCATCGTCGCGGCGGCCATGTCCGCGACGGCCAGTTCGGCGCCCGCCGACGTCGCGTCCTGCGCGAGCGCCCCCGCGTAGGCGCGGTAGTTGACGTCGTGCCCCGGCACGTCGGCCAGCGGGCCCTGCGCGCCGTACCCGGAGACGGAGCAGTACACGAGCGCGGGCGCGGCCTCCCGCAGCCGCGCGTACCCGACGCCGAGCCGGTCGGCGACGCCCGGCCGGAACCCCTCGACGAACACCTCGGCGTCCCGCGCGAGCTCCAGGCACCGCGCCAGCCCGTCCGCGCTCTTCAGGTCGAGCTCGACGCTCCGCTTGTGCCGGTTCAGGACGTCGAAGTGGTCGCGGAACGCGCGCATCGGCTCGCCGCCCGGGGGCTCGACCTTGACGACGTCCGCGCCGAGCCGTCCGAGGAGCTGCGTCGCGTACGGCCCCGGCCGCCACATCGTCAGATCCAGCACCCGCAACCCGTCCAGCAGCCCCATGTCCCGCAGCATACGCAAGCGGACGCTTGTTCGGTATCGGCGGCCCGGCCGGGCGCCGAAACGGCTGCGAACGAGCCGGGGCCGGGCTGCACCGCGCCCCGGCGCCCGGGGCCGTCCTGACCGGCGCGGACGCTCAGGCGTCCAGGCGCATGCCGAGGATCTTGCTCTCGGGCCCGTCGTCGAGCACGCGGAAGCCCAGGTGGCGGTAGAACCCCAGCGCGTTCGCGTTGCGGGCGGCGACGCCGAGGTGGACGCCGGGCACGCCCCCCGCGCGCAGCGCGTCCATGGCGGTGGCCCAGAGGCGCCGCCCGTTGCCGCCGCCCTGCGCCTCGGGCAGCAGGTCCACGTGGAAGTGGGCGGGGTACCGGCCGGTGATGCCCGCCGGGGTGCGGGGCGGGTCGTCGATGAGGGCGTGCAGCCGGGCGTCCAGGGTCCCGGACCGGACGGGCCGTTCCGCGCGGCGCGCGCGCAGGCGCGGCCACCAGGCGTCCTCGAGTTCGCGCTCGAAGGACGCGGTGTCCGCGACGGCGAGGAAGTAGCCGACGGGCGGCGACGCACCGTCGCCGTCGGCGGGCGCGAGGACCCAGGCGAGGTCGGGCGCGTGGGCCAGGTAGGGCCCGGCGTAGACGTCGCCCAGCAGCCGGGGATCGTCGAACAGGCCGCTCGCGTCCTGCCCGAAGGCCCCGGTGCGCAGGCAGATCTCGTAGATCCGGTCGATCTCCCCGGGGTCGTCCGCGCGGGCCGGACGCACGGAGAGCGGACGGACGGTCATCGTGAGCCTCCCGGAGAGCGGACGGTGGACTCCAAAACCTAGCGCAGTTCGGGTTTCGCTCGGAGGAACGAACATGTCTGCCAGATCCGCCGAACCCCTTCTCGCGCCCGCCCGCCGACATTAGGTTCTTGGTCGTGAGCTGGGATGGCGAGGGTGTGCTGGCGGGCCGGTACCGGAGGCTGGACCGCATCGGGCGGGGCGGGATGGGGTCGGTGTGGCGCGCCCACGACGCCGACCTCGACCGGGAGGTCGCGGTCAAGGAGCTGCGGGTGCCCGAGCAGGTCGGCGAGCAGGAGCGGGCCGTCTGGTACGCGCGGATGGAGCGGGAGGCGCGGGCCGCCGCGCGGCTGCGGCACCCGGGCATCGTCACCGTCTACGACCGGGTGCGGGGCGACGACGGCCGCCCGTGGATCGTCATGGAGCTGGTGCGGGGCCGGTCGCTGGACCGGGTGCTGGCCGAGGACGGGGCGCTGCCCGCGCGGCGGGTCGCCCGGATCGGGCTGGCGATGCTGGACGCGCTGACGGCGGCCCACGCGAAGGGCGTCGTCCACCGCGACGTGAAACCGGCCAACGTGCTGCTGGAGGGCGAGCGCGTCCTGCTCACCGACTTCGGCATCGCGGCGGTCGAGGGCGACGCCACCCTCACCCGCACGGGCGCGGTGCTGGGCACGCCCGCGTACATGTCCCCGGAGCAGGTCGAGGGCCGTCCCGTCACCCCGGCCTCGGACCTGTGGTCGCTCGGCGCCACCCTGTACGCGGCGGTCGAGGGCCGCCCGCCGTTCGCCGCGCCCACCCACGGCGCCCTGTTCGTCGCCATCGCCACCAGGGACCCAGAGCCGCCCAGCTGCGGCGGCCCCCTCTCCGAGGCCCTGACCGGACTCCTGCACAAGGACCCCGCGGACCGTCCGTCCCCGGACCGCATCCGAGCCCTCCTCACCGCCGCCACCGGCACCATCGCGCCCCCGCCCAACGCCGAGCCCGGCGGCGGCCCTGAGCCGACCCGGCGGATGACCCAGCCCGGTGCCGCGTCCCTGTCCGGTGGCGCGTCCGATGGTGCGGGCGGGGCAGGAGGGAGGACGAGGGCGGACGCCGGGGATGCCGATCCGGGGCCTCGCACCGATCCGGCGCCCGCTTTGGGTGGACGTACGTCGGCGCCGGCGGTCGACGGCCACCGCTACAAGCCCCTCGTGCGCGCTGCTCTCGCATGCACATGGATCACCGTCGCCGTCACGCTGTACTTCTCGTGGTCGGCGAGCATGTTCGTGCTACATGCCGTCCCGCAATGGCTTCCGGTCGCCATGGCGTTGGCGCTCATCCTCTCGATCGGCCCGTGGGCTTCGGCGCACCGGACCGCGGCTCTGGCGGCCGTGGCCGCGATCAACGGTGGGCTCACGTGGGGCGTCCTGACGTCGGAGGACCCGACCTGGGGTGACGGCCTGGTGGTGGTCACCAACGTGGTGGCCATCACCTGGGTGGGAGGCGCAGTGGCCCTGATGTTCGCGTTCGCTGCGGTCAGTCCGCGCCTCGTCGCCCGGATTTCCTCCAACGGATCGCGGCGGGGCGTCGTCGGACCGGTCGTCGTCGCGGAAGCCTTCGTCGCGACGGCGTGGCCGTGGGCCTTCTGCAAGGCTTCGGGCACGTACATGCTGCTGCCCACCGACGTCAAGGGCGTCGTTCTCCTCCTCGGTGCCCTCGCGTGCGTGTTCGCGGCTCGGATCGTGTTCCATCTCGTCAGCGCGGGAAGGAGAGCGGGTGACCCGGCGCCCCAGCAGCCATGAACCCATGACGCAGGTCCACTCGGTGATGGCGGACGGGACGGGCCCGTGCGAGGTCGTGGTGCGGGCGGCGCACGCGCGGCTGCGCCCGTACGTCATCGGGTACTCGGGGTTCCGGACGGGCGCGCCGCCCGGGCCGCTGCGGCGGCGGGTGCTCCCGCTCAACCTCGCCGCGCTGATCATCGACTTCGACGGCCCGTGCTCGACCGTCACCGGCCCGCGCGGCACGCCGCTGGTGTCGGGCGCGGCGGCGTGGCGGCGCGGGGTGTCGGTCGGGCTCACCCCGGCGGGGGTCGCGGCGCTGTGCGACCTGCCGATCCGCGACCTCGTCGGGACGGTCGCCGCGCCCGCCGACGTGTTCGGCCCCCGGGTGTCGCGGCTCGCGGACCGGCTCGCGGAGGCGCCCGGGTGGGACGCGCGGTTCGACGTCCTCGACGAGCGGCTGGCGGCGTGGCTCGCGCCGTCGCGGGCCCGTCCGGACGAGCTCGTCCTGCGGGCGTGGTGGCGGCTGCAGGCGCACGCCGGGACGGTGGGCGGGACGGCGCGCGAGCTGGGGATCGGCCTGCGGCACCTGCAGGCGGGGTTCCGGCGGCACATCGGGCTGCCGCCGAAGACGGTCGCGCGCATCGGCCGGTTCCAGCGCGCCGTGCAGGTGATCGGCGACCCGGCGGCGGCCGTCGCGTGCGGGTACGCCGACCAGCCGCACTTCAGCCGGGACGTGCGGGCGATGAGCGGGCTCACGCCGACCGAACTGTTCGCGTTCGTTCAAGACGGGCGGGCGTCCGCGCACTAGCGTCCGGGCCATGACGCTCAAGGACAGGACGGCCCTCGTCACCGGGGGTTCGCGCGGCATCGGCCGGGCGATCGTGGCGCGCCTCGCGGCGGACGGCGCGCGCGTGGTGTTCGGCTACCGCGAGGACGCGGCGGCCGCGGAGGCGCTCGTCCGGGAACTCGGCGGGCGGGCCGTCGCGGTGCGGGCCGACCAGGAGGATCCCGGGACGATCGACGCGCTGTTCGAGCCGGTCGGGGAGTCGCTCGACATCGTCGTCAACAACGCGGCGGTCAACCCGCACCGGCCGATCGCCGAGACGACCGGCGCGGACTTCGACCGCGTGATGACCGTCAACGCCAAGTATCCGCTGCTCGTCATGCGGCGCGCCGAACCGCTGATGCCGGACGGCGGCCGGATCGTCAACGTGTCGACGCTCAACACCGTGCTGCCCTCGCCCGGGCACGCCCTGTACTCGGCGAGCAAGGCGGCGCTGGAGCAGCTCACGGCCGTCGCCGCCCGCGAGTTCGGCCCGCGCGGCATCACCGTGAACGCGGTCTCGCCCGGCACGACCGACACCGACCTGTTCCGGGAGACGAACCCGCCCGGGGCCGCCGAGCAGGCCGCGGCGTTCACGGCGCTCGGCCGCATCGGCCGTCCGGACGACATCGCGAACGTCGTCGCGTTCCTCGCGGGCCCGGACGCCGGCTGGATCACCGGCCAGAACCTGCGGGCGACCGGCGGGCTGCTGGTCTGACGGCGGCCGGTCCGCGGAGGGCGGCCGTGGTCCCCCGATCGACCACGGCCGCCATGTCGTTCGATGTACCGACGGGCCCGCCGGGTTCGCGCCCGCGCGATATTTCTGTTCAGTAGTCGCGGACGCCGAAGGAGGCGACCACCCTCGCGAACTCCTCGGCGCCCGCGTCGACGAGCTCCGCCGCGGAGTCCCCGGCCTGCCGCCGCCGCAGGTTGGCGACCGCCACCGCCTGGTTCGCCTCCGCGTAGTCCCGCAGCTCCTTCTCGTACGCGGCGAACGCCGCGACGTGGTCGCCGCCCGCGGCCTTCAGCTCGCCCGCGAGCACGTACGCCCCGACCAGCGCCAGGCTCGTGCCCTGCCCCGACAGCGGGGAGCCGCAGTACGCCGCGTCCCCCAGCAGGACGACGCGCCCGCGCGACCACGCGTCCATGCGGATCTGCGCGGCGGAGTCGAAGTGGAAGTCCGGCGAGCGCCGCATCAGCTCCAGCAGCCGCGGCATCTCCCAGCGCCCGTGGCCCAGCTCGCGGGCCACGATGTCCTTCTGCGCCTCGACGTCGCGGTGGTCGTAGGCGATCGGCTCGGCCGAGTCGAACATGAGGTACGCCCGCGCCTCGGTGTCGTCCCGGACGCTCATGACCATCGCGCCGCGCAGGTCCGGCCCGGGGATCTGGTGCATGACCTGCCAGTGGTCGAGGCCGAGGAAGTTCGGGACGGTGCAGACCGCCATGTACGTGCCCAGGTGGTGCACGAACCGTTCGGCCGGGCCGAACACCAGCCGACGGACGTTGGAGTGCAGCCCGTCCGCCCCGACCACCAGGTCGAACGTGCGGGTCAGGCCGCTCTCGAACGTCACCCGGACGCCCTCGCCGTCCTGCTCCAGCACGGCGATCGAGTCGTCGAAGAGGTACTCGACGCCGTCGCACGCGTCCGCGACGAGCCGGGCGAGGTCGTCCCGCAGGACCTCGACGTCCGGGGCGTCCAGGTCGCCGCCGCTGACCGTGCGCTCGGTGGTGCGGAACACCTCGGAGCCGCCCTCGTCCACGACCGACATCCCGCGCATCCCGGTGCCCATGGCCCGCAACTCGTCCAGGACGCCCATCCGCGCGGCGACGTCCAGCGCCGGCCCCCGCACGTCGATCGCCTGCCCGCCCGCCCGGACGCCGGGCGCCCGCTCCACGATCGTCACGCCGTACCCGTACCGGGTCAGCCAGTGCGCCAGCGCCGGCCCCGCGATGCTCGCACCGGAGATCAGGACGTTCTTCATTCAAGGCTCCTTCGTTCGGCCGCCTTCCGCAGCGGACGCCCGAAGCCTCGCCCCCCGCGCTGACCACCCGCTGACCACCGCCTGACCACCCCCGAACGCCCCCGTAAGCCACCCCGACCCACCCACCCAGCGCGTGGGGCGGGAGCGGTGGCAGGGGGTGTGGGGGCGTGCGGGGCTTGTCAAGGGCTCGGGTAAATTCTTCGGGTGGGGATCGGTCGGCCTACGGTGGCGCAGCTCAGGGCGTTCGTGGCGCTCGCCGAGCACCTGCACTTCCGGGATGCGGCGGCGGCTCTGCGGTTGAGCCAGCCCGCGCTGTCGGGGGCGGTGGCCGCGCTGGAGGAGACGCTCGGCACCCGGTTGGTGGAGCGGACGACGCGGAAGGTGATGCTGACGCCCGCGGGGGAGCGGGTCGCGCGGCGGGCCGAGTTCGTGCTCGCCGAGCTGGATCGGCTGGTCGAGGACGTCAAGGCGGTGCGGGGGCCGCTGGTCGGGCCGCTCAGGGTCGGTGTCATTCCGACCGTCGCCCCTTACCTGCTGCCCGTGGTGCTGCCCCGGTTGGCGAAGGACTTCCCCGAGCTGGAGCTCTCGGTGCACGAGGAGCAGACCGACCAGATCGTGGCCGAGCTGCTCGCGGGACGGCTCGACGTCGTGGTGATGGCGCTGCCTTCGCCGGCGGCCGGAGTGCGCGAGGTTCCGCTGTACGACGAGGACTTCGTGCTCGTCGCGCCCGCTTCGCAGGACGTCGAGGTGCCGAGCGAGGGCGTCGCGCGGGAGGTCCTGGGGGAGCTCGACGTGCTGCTCCTCAACGAGGGGCACTGCCTGCGGGACCAGGCGATGGACGTCTGCCGCGAGGTCGGCGCGCGGGCCGTCGCGGCCACGTACGCGACGAGCCTGGCCACGCTGGTGCAGCTCGTGTCGGGCGGGCTGGGCGTGACGCTGGTGCCGGAGTCGGCGCTGCCGGTGGAGACGCGGCGGGCGCCGAACCTGGCGCTGCACCGGTTCCGAGACCCGGCGCCGTTCCGGCGGATCGGGCTGGGATACCGGGCGACGTCGCCGCGGGCGGCGGAGTTCGAGGCGCTCGCGGAGAGCGTGCGGGCGGCGATCGAGGACGAAACGCCCGGGTTCCGGACGTCCGGCTGATCGCCGGGCGAGGGTCACAGGTTCGTCAAGGACGGGCCAGGACAGGTCAAGTCTGCGTCAGGTGACGGCCTTGTGATGGCGATGCGTGTTCGGTTCGTCGCACGTCGTCACCATGCTCGGTGAGGCGAGGTTTCCCGCTGGCTGCCCCGCGCATCCCGACCTGGAGGCCGCATGTCCCCGAAGTTGAGCGTCGTCGTCCCCTTCCACAACACCGAGGAGTACCTGCGGGAGTGCCTGGACTCGCTGGCCGGGCAGTCGTTCCGCGACCTCGAGGTGATCATGGTGGACGACGGGTCCACCGACAACGGCGCGGTGATCGCCAAGGAGATGTGCGAGCGGGACGGACGGTTCCGGCTGGTCGCGCGCGAGCAGGAGGGCCCGGGGCCCGCGCGGAACGCGGGCGTCCGGCAGGCGAAGGGGAAGTACCTCGCGTTCGCCGACGCCGACGACGTCGTCACGCCGGACGCGTACATGCGGCTGGTCGGGTCGCTGGAGCGGACGGGGTCGGACCTGGCGTGCGGGAACGTCGAGCGGACGGACGGGGAGCGCACCTGGCAGTCGGTGCTGCACGCCGGCGTGTTCGCGGAGCGGAAGTCGTCGACGCACGTGTCCGCGCAGCCGCTGCTGATCCGTGACCGGACGCCCTGGAACAAGGTGTACCGGCGCCAATTCTGGGATGACGTCGCTCTGGAGTTCCCCAAAGGGTTTTACGAGGACCCGCCCGTGACGGTTCGGGCGCACGCCCTGGCCAAGGCCGTTGACGTCCTGCCGGACACCGTCTACCTGTGGCGCAAGCGGCAGGGCTCCATCACCGAGGACCGCTACGACTGGGACAACATCTCCCAGCGGATGCGATCCGCGCGGTTGCTGCGCGACGGTCTCGCGTCCTACGCGCCGCAGCTTCTCAACGCCTACGACGAGCACGCGCTGATCGACGTCGAGCTGCGGGTGCTGCTGGAGGCCCTCCCCAAGACGGACGACGACCGTCGCGCGGAACTCGTCGAGATGGGCGGGGACCTGGCCGAGCGGATCGCGCCGAAGGTGCTGAAGCGGCTCCCGGCGATGTCGCGGCTGCAGCTCCACCTGCTGGCGCACCGGATGCTGCCGGAGCTGGAGGAGGTGCTGCGGTTCGTCGCGCTCGGCGGGCCGGCGAACGCGCCGCGGGTGCGGCGGGGCCTGCGGCACCGGTGGTTCGCCGAGTACCCCTTCTTCGAGGACGACGAGCGGGGCCTGCCCGCGCACCTGTACGACGTCACCGACGAGCTGGCGGCGGTCGCGGCGATCGACCGCGCGACGTGGGTCGACGGGCGGCTCCGGCTGGAGGGGCACGCGTTCATCCGGCACCTGGACTCCTCGACCGTGGAGGGCTCGCGGATCCGGCTGTGGCTGCTCGCCGCGAACCGGCGCGGGCTGCTGAAGGTCCCGGTCCGGCGGGTGCGGCGCCCGGACGTGACGGCGCGGTCGCGGCAGTCGGAGGTGTCCTACGACTGGTCCGGGTTCGTCGCCGAGATCGAGCCGTCGCAGCTGCGGATCTTCGGCCGGTGGCGCGACGTCGACTGGATCCCGTGCGTGGAGATCGTCAGCCGGGGCGTCCGGCGGCGCCGCACGTTCGGGAACCCGGCGCAGACGCCGCGGCTGTGGCCGGACGACCTGGAGTGCGTGCCCGGCGTGCGGGTGCAGGGCGTCGCGGGCCGGCACCGGTTCGTCGTCCAGGTGCGGCGGACGCCCGCGGCGATCACCGGGTGCCGTGCGGCGGACGGCGAGCTGGTGCTGGAGGGCTGGAGCCACGAGCCGTTCGGCGAGGACGTGCGGGTCACCGCGACCGCGAAGGGCACCCGGGAGACGGTGACGGGCGTGCTCGACGTCGGGCGGGACGGCCGCGGGTTCCGCGCCCGGCTGCCGATCGGGGAGCTGGCCGGACGGCCGGGGGACTGGGACGTCGCACTGCCGGGCGGCGCCCGGCCGCACGTCACCCGGCAGGCGGCGGGCGCGGCGTTCGGGGTGCCGGGCGGCGAGCTGGAGATCGCCCGGACGCGGCGGAGCGCGCTGCGGATCGTGGTCCGGGAGCCGGTGCCGGTGGTCGAGCGGGTGACGTGGGCGCCCGACGGCGTCGTGACGCTGCACGGCGGCTGCCCGGACCCGGCGGGCCGGGCGGACGCGCTGCTGCTGCGCCGGCGGCGGTCGTGCGAGGAGCACCGGGTGCCGCTGCGCTGGGAGGACGGCCGGTTCACCGCGTCGTTCGCGCCGGCCCGGATGCCGCTGCTGGGGCTGTCGCGCCCGCTGGTCCCGGGACGCTGGGACGTCCTCGTGGAGGCCGGCGACGGCGAACGGGCCGTCGTCGTCCGCCGGCACGCCCTGCGCGACCTGCCCGATCCGCACGAGACGGGCCTGCACCGGGTGACCGTCCGGGCGGTCAAGACGGACCGGTTGCAGTTCCGCGTGGAGACCGCGCTCGACGAGGACGAGCGGGGCGAGTACGCGCAGCGGCGGATGCGGTCGGGGCACTACCGCCGCCACCTGAACCTGCCCGCGCGCGAGCTCGCGGTGTTCGACGCGTACCGGGGACGCCAGTACTCCTGCAATCCGCGCGGCATCTACGACGAGCTGCGCCGCAGGGGCACCGACGTCGAGTGCGTCTGGGTGACGTCGAACGGCCAGTTCGGACGGCCTCCGGGTGCGCGCGTCGTCCTGTCCGGGACACGCGAGTACTACGAGGCGCTGGCGCGCGCGCGGTACATCTTCGGGAACTGGTCCCAGCAGCCGTGGTTCGTCAAGCGTGAGGACCAGACGTACGTGCAGTGCTGGCACGGCACGCCGCTGAAGAAACTGGGCTACGACGTCAAGGAGATGCCCTTCAAGCGCACCGAGGGCGTCAACTGGATGGAGCACGACGTCCAGCACTGGGATCTGCTGCTGTCGCAGAACGAGTTCTCCGTGCCGCTGTTCCGGCGCGCGTTCGGGTACGACGGCGAGGTCCTGGAGAGCGGCTATCCGCGCAACGACATCCTGAACAGCCCGCACCGGGACGACATCGCGGCGGCCGTCCGGCGGCGGCTCGGCGTCCCGAAGGGCAAGCGCGTCGTCCTGTACGCGCCGACGTGGCGGGACGACTTCCACCTCGCCGCCGGCAAGCGCGCGTTCCGCCTGGAGTTCGACGTGGACCGCTTCCGGCGGGCCCTGGGGCGCGACCATGTGCTGCTGCTCCGCACCCACTACCTGGTGACGGACCGCCCGAAGTGGACGCCGGGCGACTGCGTCATCGACGTCTCGGTGTACCCGGACATCTCCGAGCTGTACCTGATCAGCGACGTCCTCGTCACCGATTACTCGTCGTCCATGTTCGACTTCGCCGTCACCGGCCGCCCGATGGCGTTCTTCACCTACGACCTGGACCGGTACCGCGACCACGTGCGCGGCTTCTACTTCGACTTCGAGGCGGAGGCCCCCGGGCCGCTGCTGCCCACCGCGCAGGACGTCGTGGACGCCCTCGGCGAGCCGGCCGCGCTGGACGCCGGATACCGGGCCGCCCGCGCCGCGTTCGCCGCCCGGTACTGCCCGCACGACGACGGCCGCGCCGCCTCCCGGGTCCTCGACCGCGTCCTCAGCAACCCCGCCCACTGAACCACCGACCGGGAGCGATTCTGTGTCCCCCAAGACCAACCCCGCAACCAGCTCGAAGACCGGCGGCGAGAGCGCCGCCGAGAGCGCCGCCGAGAGCGCCGTCGAGCCCGCGAAGGACGTCGCGAAGGACGTCGCGTTGAGCGTCGTCGTGCCGTTCAAGGACGTCGGCGGGTACCTCGCCGAGTGCCTGGAGTCGATCGCCGGGCAGACGTTCCGCGACCTGCAGGTCGTCATGGTCGACGACGGCTCCGCGGACGGCGGCGCCGAGATCGCCGCGGACTTCGCCGCCCGGGACGACCGGTTCGTCCTCGTGCAGGGCGAAGGCGAGGGCGAGGGGCCGGGCCCCGCGCGCAACCTCGGCGCGGAGCACGCGACCGGACGGTACCTGGCGTTCGTCGACGGCGACGACGCGGTCCCGCCGTACGCGTACGAACTGCTGGTCGGGTCGCTGGAGTCGACGGGGTCGGACATCGCGGGCGGGAGCCTGCAGCGGCTCGACGGCGAGCGCGTGGAGCCGTCCCGCCCGCACGCGGAGGCGTACGCGGAGACGGTCCGGGGGACGCACGTGACGCGGCGGCTCGCGCTGCTGCAGGACCGGACGATCGGCAACAAGGTGTTCCGGCGGTCGTTCTGGGACGCGAACCGGTTCCGGTTCCCGCCGAGCCTGTTCGAGGACCTGCCGGTCGCGCTGGCGACGCACGCGCTGGCGTCCGCCGTGGACGTCCTCGACGCGACCGTGTACTTCTGGCGGCGCCGCCCCGGCTCGCTCACCGACCGCGCGACCGACCCGGCGCTGCTCAACGACCGGCACGCGTCCCTCGACATCGTGCAGCGCCTGTTCTCCGAGCACGCCCCCGGCCTGCTGCCCGCGTTCCACGCGCAGATCCTCGACGTCGACATGCACACGTTCGTCCGGGTCCTGCCCGCCGCGACCCTGCAGGAGCGGGAGCGGCTCGTCGACCTGGGCGCGCGGATCGTGGCGGAGGCCGACCCGGCCGCCGTCGAGGGACTGGAGGCGATCCGCCGCCTGGAACTGCACCTGCTGCGCGAGCGGATGCCGCGCGAGCTGCTGGAGCTGCTCGCGTTCCAGGAGGGCGGCCTCGCGGACGTCCCGGTCGAGGCCCGCGGCCGGTTCCGGCCGCGCTGGTACGCGCGGTACCCGTTCTTCGGCGACGCGGACCGCGCGATCCCCGACGAGCTGTACGACGTCACCGACGAGTTCGAGCTGCGCGCGGACGTCGACCGGGTCGCGTGGGACGGCGACACGCTGATCGTCGAGGGCTGGGCGCACTTCGACCGGCTGGAGGTGTCGGACGTCCGCGACTCCCGGATCCGGGTGTGGATGCGGAACGTGAAGACCGGGCGGGAGGTGGGGCTCCCGGTCGAGCGGGTGCGGCGCCCGGAGGCGACCGCGCGGTCCGGGCAGTCGCGGGTGTGCGTCGACTGGTCGGGGTTCGCGGTGCGGATCGAGCCCGAGTACCTGCTGGACGGCGACGAGTGGCGCTCGGGCACCTGGGAGCTGTTCGCGGAGGTCGCGGCGGCGGGACGCCGCGCGGTGCAGCGCCTCGACGCGGTGGAGCCGGCGGTGCGGTGGACGGCGGCGCGGCAGGTGGACGAGCTGGTCGCGGTGCAGCCCGCGGGGGACGACGACGGGTTCGTCGTGCACGTGAAACGGTCCAAGGCGGTCGTGACCGAGTACCGGCGGTCCGGGGACACGCTGCTGCTCACCGGCTGGACGAAGCGGGCGCTCGGGACGAACGCGGCCGTCGTCGCGTTCCGCCGGCACGGCGGCGCCGAGGTCCGAGGCGAGGTGACGCTGCGCCCGGCGGCCGTCCTGCAGACGGTCGAGGGCACCGGGTTCGGGTTCACGGCGACGCTGCCGCTCGCCGACCTGATGCCCGCCGACGCGCCCGACCGCCCGTACCGGGCGCACCTGCGCGACGTCCTCGACTGGGACGTCCGGCTGACGGGGGAGGGCGGCCCGCTGCGCCTCACCGTCGCGCCCGCGCTCACCGAGGCCAGGTTCCTGTGGCGGGGACGCGAGTACGTCCTCACCCGGACGTCGTTCGGGAACCTGCGGGGCATCGAGCGGACGCCGCGCCCGGTCGTCACGGCGGCCCGCTGGGACGGGTCGGGGCACCTCGCGCTCGCCGGCGAGTTCGTCGACCCGCAGGACCCGCCCGCGCACTTCCTCGTCCGCCGCCCGGAGACCGGGGAGACGCACCGGGTGCCCGTGACCTGGGACGGGAGCCGGTTCGTCGCGTCGTTCGCGCCCGCCGAGACCGCCGCGTTCGGCCGCGACGTCCCGCTCGCCGCCGGGACGTGGGAGGTGGTCGCGCCGACGCGCGCCGGGGACGTCGCCGTCGTCGCCGAACGCTCCGCCGTCCCGTCCCTGCCCGGGTGGCACACCGTCGGCGGGCGGGAGTTCGAGGTCGCCGTGGAGCAGACGGACGCGCTGCGGCTCCGCACCCGGCCCGCCCTCGCCGACGACGAGCGCGGCGGCCACGCGCAGCGCGTGCTGCGGTCCCGCGACTACCCGGTCTACCTGCGCAGCCCCCTCGCGGACGTCGCCGTGTTCGACGGCTACGCGGGTTCGGCGTTCAGCTGCAACCCGCGGGCGATCTTCGAGGAGCTGACGCGGCGGCGGCCGGAGACGGAGTGCGTGTGGGTGTCGCGCGACGGCCAGTTCACGGTCGACGGCGATGCCCGGATCGTCCAGTACGGCAGCCGTGAGCATTACCGGCTGCTCGCGCGCGCACGGTACATCGTCACGAACTACGGGATGCCCCGCTGGTTCACGAAGCGTCCAGGGCAGACGTACCTGCAGACGTGGCACGGCACCCCGTTCAAGCGTCTCGGGTACGACCTGGCGGAGATGCCGTACCAGCGCACGGAGAAGCACGACTGGATGGAGTACGAGGTCCCGCACTGGGACTTCCTCCTGTCGCCCAGCCCCTACGCCACGCAGATCATGCGGCGGGCGTTCCGGTACGGCGGCGAGATCCTCGAAACCGGGTTCCCGCGCAACGACATCCTCAGCTCGCCGGACACCGACGCGTTCGGTACGCACGTCCGTAAAGAGCTGGGGATCCCCGAAGGGAAGAAAGTCGTCCTTTACGCTCCCACGTGGCGGGACGACCAGACCTACACGCGCGGGCGCCGCGGCTTCCGCATGGAACTCGACGTCGAGACCATGCGGCGCGTCCTCGGCGACGACCACGTCCTCCTGGTGCGCATGCACCACCTCGTGACCGACCGGCACCTGCCGCCGTCCGACGACTTCGTCATGGACGTCTCCGGCTACCCCGACATCACCGACCTCTACATGGCCGCCGACGTCCTCGTCACCGACTACTCGTCCGCCGCGTTCGACTTCGCCGTCCTCGGCCGCCCCATGGTGTTCTACGCCTACGACCTGGAGCGGTACCGCGACCACGTGCGCGGCTTCTACCTCGACCTCGAGGCGGAGGCGCCGGGCCCCGTCGTCACCCGGACGATCGACGTCGCCGAGGCCGTCCGCGCCGCGCACGAGAACGAGCCCGACCACGCCGAGGCCTACGACCGGTTCTTCGTCACCTACTGCCCGCACGACGACGGCGGCGCCACCGGCCGCGTCCTCGACCGCGTCTTCACCGGCCTGCGGAACTGACGCCGCGGGCCCGCCGCCGGGTCACCCCGGGCGGCGGGCCCGCGCGAACAGCCACGTCCCCGGCAACGACCGCACCGGCAGCCGCCGCTCCACCGCCGCCGACAGCCGCAGCGCCCCGTTGAGCGCCGGCGGCAGCGGCGCCAGGTCGTCCCGGCGCGACATCCGGTGCCGCAGCAGCCGCGGCACCGGCCGCACCAGCACGCCCCGGCTCCACACCCGCTCCACCAGCAGCCCGGCGCTTTCCAGCAGCTCCACCAGCGCGCGCCGCCCGTACCGCCGGACCCGCCCGTCCGCGACGTCCCGCGCCGACCAGAGCGCCATGTCCGACGCGGCCGACACCAGCGCCGTCCCGCCCGGCCGCAGGACGCGCGCGAGCTCGGCCGCCGCCCGCCCGTCGTCCTCGATGAAGTCCAGGACGTCCAGCGCCAGCGCGAGGTCGAACCCGTCCCCGGGAAGCTGCAGGTAACGGGCGTCCCCCACGTACGCCTCGACGCCCTGCGCGCGCGCCGCCGCCACGGCGTCCGGGCTCAGGTCGATCGCCGTCGCGTGCCACCCGTGCTCGGCGAGCAGCCGCGCCGCCGCGCCCGTCCCGGCGCCGACGTCGACCGCCGCGCCGGGCGCGCTGAACCGCAGCAGCTCACCCGTCAGGATCGCGCGCCGCTCCCGATGCCACCAGTTCCCGTCCTCGAGGCCCGCGACCCGCTGAAGCTCGATCGTGTCCACGGGTCCAGCCGACGGCATCCCGCCGCCCGCGATCCACCCGCGCCGCCGTTCCCGTACGGATCGTTGGCGCGCTCTTGACCCGCGCTCAGCCCCGGCGGCGCCGGGTGAGGAACCGGACGAGGAACAGCAGCACGACGAGCGCCCCCACCGCCGGGACGGCCCGCTTGGCCAGCGACGGCCCCGCGACCTCGAGCAGGTCGATGGCGTCGTCGTCGAACCGGTTCGGCACCGCCCGCACCGCCCGCACCGGCCGCGCCGCCGCGCCGTCCGCCCCGGCCGGAGCCGCCGCCGGCACCGCCGTCACCGCCCCCGCGACCTCGCCCCCGGCTCCCTCGCCCGCCGCGGCGTTCGCGGCGCCCTGGAGGTCCGCGGGCGCCTCGGGTTCGGCGGGGGTTTCGGCGTTTGCGGCGGCTT
The DNA here is from genome assembly GCF_040679555.1 of Spirillospora sp. NPDC052242. NCBI lineage: Bacteria > Bacillati > Actinomycetota > Actinomycetes > Streptosporangiales > Thermomonosporaceae > Spirillospora > Spirillospora sp. NPDC052242. The sequence continues at coordinate 150,665 of NZ_JBFAUZ010000005.1, read as the reverse complement.
GGGCGTTTGCGGCGCCTTGGAGGTCTGCGGGCGCCTCGGTGTCGGCGCTCGCCTCGGGTTCGGTGGGCGCCTCGGCGCTCGCGGGCGCCTCGGGTTCGGCGGGGGCCTCCGCGTTGGCGGCGGCTTGGGCGTTGGCCGCGCCTTGGAGGTCCGCGGGAGCCTCGGCGCTCGCGGTCGCCTCGGGTTCGGTGGGGGCCTCCGCGTTGGCGGCGGCTTGGACGCTCGCGGCGCCCTGGAGGTCCGCGGGTGCCTCGGTGTCGGCGCTCGCCTCGGGGGCGGCGGCCGTCCCGGCACCGGCCGCGGCCTGGGCGGGCGCGGCGGCCTGGGCGTCTGCGGGCGTCTCGGCGGTCGGGGTGGGGGACTCGATCTCGGTGGCGAGGTTCTTCGCGAACCGGTTGATGATCTTGGTGCCGACCTCGGCGAGGATGTTGCGGCCGAACTGGGCGGGGCGGCCCGTCACGTTGAGTTCGGTGCGGACGGCGACGTGGGTCGTGCCGCCGGACTCCCGCAGGGTCGCGCGCACGGTGGCGGCGGCCGTCCCGGAGCCGCGCGCCTCCTTCGCGGACGCCTCCAGCGTGACCTCGCGGGACGCCTCGTCCGCCGCGACGATCTTCACCGTGCCGCGGTAGGTGATGCTCATCGCGCCGACCCGCACCTTCATCCGGCCGCGGTACTCGTCGCCGTCGACCGCGTCGAGGGTGGCGCCCGGCATGCACGGGGCGATGCGTTCCACGTCGAGCAGCACCGACCAGGCCTGATCCACCGGTACGGGCACGCTGAACTCGTGGTCGAGCTCCATAGATAATCGTCCTTATCGTCCGGAGATGTACCGGTGACCTTACGACCGTGCCCCGGCCGCCCGCCAGTCGGGGCGGCCGGGGCGGGGGTCACACGGCGGCGGCCGCCGCGAGGGCGCGGGCGGTCAGGACCCGCGCCAGGTGCGACCGGTACTCCGCCGAGCCGTGCAGGTCGTCCGGCGGGTCGATGCCCTCGGCGGCCGGTTCGGCCGCCGCGCGCAGCGCGTCCGCCGAGGCGGCCCGGCCCGCGGCGGCGCGCTCGACGGCGGACGCCCGGACGGGCGCCGGGCCCACGTTGGTGAGCGCGACGCGCGCCTCCTCCACGGTGCCGTTCGCGCGCCGGACCGCGCACGCCACACCGACGATCGCCCACGCCTGGGCCGTCCGGTGGAACTTCTCGTAGTGGACGCCCCAGCCGTCGCCGAGCTTGGGCACCCGGACGCCCGTGAGCAGTTCGTCCGGTTCCAGCGCGGACGTCATCCAGTCGACGAAGAACTCGGCCGCCGGGATCTCGCGCTCGCCGCGGGACGAGCGGGCGAGCAGCACCGCGTCGAGCGCGAGCGCGACGGCGGGGAGGTCGCCGGCCGGGTCGGCGTGCGCGAGCGCGCCGCCGAAGGTGCCGCGGTGGCGCACGGCCGGGTCCGCGACGGTCTCGGCGGCCCGGACGAGCAGTGGCGCGTGCGCGCGCACCAGCGGGTCGCCGATCACCTGGTGGTGGGTGGCCATCGCGCCGATGACCAGGGCGTTCCCGTCGTCGCGGATCTCCCGCAGGCCGTCGACGCGGTCGAGGTCGATCAGCGTCTCGGGGAACGCGAGCCGCATCCGCAGCAGCGGCATGAGGCTCTGCCCGCCGGCCAGCACCTTCGCGTCCTCGCCCGCGTCGGCGAGCGCCGCGACGGCGTCGCCGACCGTGGCCGGACGGGTGTAGTCGAAGCTCGCGGGGATCATCGGGCGCCTCCCTCGGTCGCGCGCAGCGCCCGCCAGACCCGTTCGGGCGTGCACGGCATCGGGACGTCCGACACGCCGAACGGGCGCAGCGCGTCCACGATCGCGTTGACGACCGCCGGGGTGGACGCGATCGTGCCCGCCTCGCCGACGCCCTTCACCCCGAGCGGGTTGGACGTCGCGGGCGTCTCGGTGCGGTCGGTGACGAACTCGGGCAGATCGGCGGCGGAGGGGATGAGGTAGTCGGCCATCGTGGTGGTGGTGAGGTTGCCGTCGGCGTCGTACACGGCCTCCTCGTAGAGGGCCTGCGCGATGCCCTGCGCGAGCCCGCCGTGCACCTGCCCCTCGACGATCAGCGGGTTCACGACCTTCCCGACGTCGTCCACCGCCACGTACCTGCGGATCTTCACCATCCCGGTCTCGGTGTCGACCTCGGCGGCGCACAGGTGCGTGCCGTGCGGGAACGAGAAGTTGTCCGGGTCGAACGTCGCGTCGGAGTCGAGGGACGGCTCGACGCCGTCCGGCAGGTCGTGTGCGGCGAACGCGGCCGTCGCGACCTCCTGGATCGTGGCCCCGGCGTCCGGGACGCCGCGCACGCCGAACCGTCCGGCGGTGAACTCCAGGTCGTCCTCGGACGCCTCGAGGAGGTGCGCGGCGACCTTCCGCGCCTTCTCGACGACCTTGTCGCACGCCGAGTACAGCGCGATCCCGCCGACGGCGAGCGACCGCGAACCGTAGGTGTCCATGCCCTTCGGCGACACGGCCGTGTCCCCGTGCAGCACCCGCACGTCCTCGAAGGGGACGCCGAGCCGGTCGGCGGCGATCTGCGCCCACGCCGTCTCGTGCCCCTGCCCGTGCGCGGACGACCCGGTGACGACCTCGACCTTCCCGGACGGCAGCACCCGCACCGCCGCGTGCTCCCAGCCGCCCGCGCCGTACGACAGGGACCCGAGGACGCGCGACGGCGCGAGCCCGCACATCTCGGTGAACGTCGACACGCCGATCCCGAGCCGGACGGGGTCGCGGCGGTCGCGGCGGTCGGCCTGCTCGGCGCGCAGCTTGTCGTACTCCAGGAGCCGCAGCGCCTGCTCGGTCGCGGCCTCGTAGTTCCCGCTGTCGTAGGTGAGGCCCGCGATCGTGTCGTACGGGAACTCCTCGTGTGCGATCCAGTTGCGGCGCCGCACCTCGATCGGGTCGAGGCCGAGTTCGGCGGCGAGCTCGTCCATCAGCCGCTCGATCGCGTACGTCGCCTCCGGACGTCCCGCGCCCCGGTAGGCGTCCGTCGGCGTCTTGGTGGTGAACACGCCCGTGCAGGTGAACGAGTACGCGTCCATCTTGTAGATGCCGTTGAACATGAACGCGCCGAGCAGCGGGATGCCGGGCGTCACCAGCATCAGGTAGGCGCCCATGTCGGCCAGCAGGTCCACCTTGAGGCCGCGGATCCGGCCGTCCGCGTCGGCGGCGAGGGTGAGCCGCTGGATCTGGTCGCGGCCGTGGTGGACGGTCATGTTGCCCTCGCTGCGCGACTCCGTCCACTTCACCGGACGGCCGAGCCGCCGCGCCAGCAGCAGCGCGAGCACCTCCTCGCCGTACACCTGCAGCTTCGAGCCGAACCCGCCGCCGACGTCCGGCGCCACCACCCGCAGGCGGTGCTCGGGGATCCCGGTGACGGTCGCGAGCATCAGCCGCAGGATGTGCGGGATCTGCGTCGCCGAGTACACCGTGAACTCGTCGCCCTCCGGGACGCACACCACCGACCGGGGCTCCATCGCCGTCGGGATCAGCCGCTGCTGCACGTACCGGCGCTCCAGGACGACCGGCGCGTCCCGCATCGCCGCGTCCAGGTCGCCGTTCTCGAACACCCACGTGTACGACTCGTTCGTCCCGAGGTCGGCGTGCACGAGGTCGGCGCCGTCCGCGACGGCCGCCTCCATGTCGACGACGGCCGGGAGCGGCGCGTAGTCGACGTCGATCTCCTCCAGGGCGTCCACGGCGGCGGCCCGGTCGCGCGCCACCACGCACGCCACCGGCTCCCCGACGTACCGCACCTCCCGGACGGCCATCGGCGGATGCTCCGGGTGCCGCATGTCCTCGGTGACGACCCACGCGCACGGCAGCGAGCCCTGCTCGTCGGCGAGGTCGGCGCCGGAGAACGCCGCCACGACGTTCGGCGCGCGCCGCGCCGCCGCGACGTCCACCCGCTCGATCCGCGCGTGCGCGTGCGGGCTGCGCAGGAACGCCACGTGCAGGGTGCCGGCGGGCGCGATGTTGTCGGTCCAGCGCGTCCGGCCGGTGACCAGCCGCGCGTCCTCCGACCTGCGGCGCGGCGTCCCGATCTCGGCCGGCCGGTCGTCGGTCGCGGTCACGACGCCACCTCCGGCTCCTGCGCCGGACGCCGCATGTCGACGGCCGCGCGCCGCACCGAGCGCACGATGTTCTGGTAGCCGGTGCAGCGGCACAGGTTCCCCTCGAGCCCCTCCCGGATCTCCTCGTCGGACGGGTCGGGGTTCTCCCGCAGCAGGTCGAGCGCCGCCATGATCATGCCGGGGGTGCAGTAGCCGCACTGGAGCCCGTGCTCCTCGTGGAACGCGCGCTGCAGCGGGTGCGGGGCGCCCGCGCCCAGCCCCTCGATCGTCGTCACGTCGCGGCCGTCCGCCTGGACGGCGAGCACGGAGCAGCTCTTCACGCTCAGCCCGTCCAGCAGGACGGTGCACGCTCCGCAGTTGGTGGTGTCACAGCCGACCGGGGTCCCGACCTTCCCCAGCCGTTCGCGCAGATAGTGGACGAGCAGGAGGCGCGGTTCGACGTCGTCCTCGTACGTCGCCCCATCGACCTCGACACGGATACGTGGCATGCGTTCTCCCAGGGACGTCTCGGGGTGGACTCGTGAGCGAGACGTCCCCGGGAGGGGCGCGCTGCCGGTTCGACCACGCCATCGGGGCCTCCGTGGAAGGCGACCCAACGAACGTATGCCGACGTTGAAATCTGTACTAGACCCGAATCTTCCGATTTCCGGCCATGTTCGGACGGGTCTTCCGGTCCGCGCGTCGCGGCCGGACGGACCGGCGCGTCAGGTCTTCCAGACGAACGCCTTCGCGCTGCCCGCGCTGATCTGGCCTGGCGTCGTCCCGTACTGGATCACCTCGAACCGCACCCGGTACCCGTCTCCCACCGTGTCCGCCGGCAGGGAGTAGAGCAGGAACGTGTCGCCGTCGCTGGCCGTGTGCTCGAGGATCGGCCCGCCTTCCCGCGTCCGGTCGCCCGCCTCCTCGACCTCGACCGCGCGCGCCTGGATCTCGGTGCCCTTCGGCAGGCCCTTGATCTGGATGCTCGCCGTCAGCGAGTAGCGGGCCGCGCCGATGACCAGGGAGGCGCCGCCCTTGTCCCAGTGGTGGTGCCCCGAGTCCGCGTACTCCTGCCCCCACTCGACCGTGACCCACCGGTTCGGGGGAAGTTCCTGCGCGGCGTTCATTCCGACGCTGACGTAGTCCGGCATGTCGTCCTCCTCGTTGTAGGCGGGCCGCCCGTATCCGGCGATCACTCCCGCGCCGCGCACGCGCCGCTTGCACGCGTCGCCGGTGTTGCCCTCGATCGTCTGGACCCGGCCGCCGCCGAGCACCCGCTCGACGACGCCGACGTGGTCGATCGCGCCGATCGTGTTCGACTCTCCCCAGTCGAAGAACACGATGTCGCCCGGTTTCGCGGCGTTGATCCGCGCGGTCGTCCCCTCGTGCCAGCGGCCGATCTTCTGGAAGTCGGCGGCGTGCCAGGGCGTGTACGCGCGGTCCCCGGCGGGGAGCACCGCCTCGGCCGTCCCGCTGTGCCGCGCCCAGTAGGTGACCGCCATGTCGCACCAGGGGGCCCGCAGGAACGCGTCACCGTGCCGGGACGCGTACTCGCGCGTGATCGCGTTCGGCCGTCCCGACATCCCGAGCGACCTGCGCGCCTCGCCGAGCATCGCCTGCACGCCCGCGGACGCGGCGGCGCCCACCAGCGGCGTGCTGGCCACCACGAGGCGGAAGACGCCGTCGCCGTCCGGGGACCCGTACAGCCGTTCGAGGACCTGCTCCTCGTCCGGTTCGGTGGGGTTGTGGACGCCCCAATGGACGTCGACCTTGTCCATATGCGCCGCTTCGGCGGCGTCCGTTCTCTCGTTCTCGGGGGTCATGTTCCTCCTGCTGCGTGCTGCCCTTACGGTCCGGCCCCCGCGCCGCGTGGGCGGCGTACGACAGACGGTAACGGGGGTTCGCCCCGTCCATCAGGGTTTTCGCGGGAAAGCACATGACTGCGCCCATCCGGGAAGTCTGTACTGACCTGGGGGAACGTCCCGCGTTCAGCGGGGTGTGATCGACTTGACAGCGGGCGGTCACTGCGTGTTCGCTGGAGCACATGCCAGCGCGCATCTCTCTCAACGGCCCCGTGGCGCTCCGCCGCGTGGCCAGCGCGCTGTGTCCTTCGTGTCGCCGCTGATCTCCGTTCATCCCCGGGGTGCTTGCCCCGGAACCGGCTCACCACACGAAGGACCGTTTCGGACATGGTTCCCGATCTCACCATGCGCGGCCAGGACGACCCGCACGGCCGCGCCGCCACCGTCAGCCCCCCGACCGTCGGCCGGCTCGCCGCCCGCGTCCACGCGCTCGCCGCCCGTCCCGCCGACTGGTGGCGGCTGATCGGCTTCGACGACGCGGGCCCCGTGCGCGTCCCCCTCGGCACCGACGGCGACGTCCCCGTCTGGCTCACCACCTGGCCGCCCGGCCACGGCGCCACCGTCGACGCCCGCGTCAGCACCCTCATCGCGGGCGAGCTCACCGAGGTGCTGATCACCCCGGACGGCGTCACCGAACGCCCCCTGCGCGCCAACCGCGTCCGCGTCCACGCCGCCCCCCGCGCCCTCACCAACCCCGGCCCCGCCTACGCCGTCAGCCTCCACGCGTGATTTCCCAGGGGGGCGACCCCCTGGAACCCCCGGTGGTCGCGGGGCGATCCTCGCGTGCTGTGCAGGCGCGCGTTGACTGATCGGGGGTCGTACGCACGCTGCGGTCGTCCCGCTCCTCGCGCCGGACGGTCCTCGCTCCCTCGCGGTCGTTCGTCCCGCGTGGACGGGCGAGGACCGTCCGGCGCGTGACACCGAGACGTTCGTCGGTCTTCGTGGGGTGCGATGGGCGAGGCGCTCGTCGGTTCGTGGTTCGGGGCGTGACCTCGGAGGTTCGTCCTCGTCGCTCGTGTGGTCGTTCGTCCCGCGTGGACGGGCGAGGACCGTCCGGCGCGTCACCGCGCGTGGTTCGTCGGTCTTCGTGGGCGTTCGGGGGCTCGGAGTCAGGGGCGGGTGGGGGAGAGGTAAGGGGTGGCGGCTTCGGGGCCCAGGAGGGGGAGGACGGCGAAGTAGGTGAGGGACGGGAGGAGGGCCTGGAGGTCGTCGTCGCCGGTCTCGATCCTGATCCGGACGGCGCTGACGACGCCGCCGACGACCGCGTCCGCGACGGCGTCCGGGACCGGGGGGAGGCCCGGCGCCGCGAAGAACGCGCGGAAGCGGGCGAGGTCGTCGAGGCGGGCGAGGCGGACGTCCGGGCCCGCGGCGTTCGCCTCGATGAGGGCCGCGCGGGCGAAGCGCGGCTCGCGGGCCAGCAGCGCGAGCATCGTGCGGAGGGCCGCGTGGACGCCGTCCGGCCAGGACGGCGCGGCCTCGTAGGCGTCGGCCATGCGGCGGTGCAGGATGTCCATGCCGCGCCGGTAGGCGGCGAGGAAGCACGCGTCGAGGCCGTCGAAATGCTCGTAGAACGTCTTCTTCGTGACGCCGGCGGCGCCCGCGACGCCGCTGATCGTCGTCTGCGGGTAGCCGCGCGCCGACACCACCTCGACGAGCGCGTCGATGAGGCGTCCGCGCTGGATGCCGGCGACGGTCTCGGGGGAGAGGCCGTGCCGGCCGGGCTTGATGGCGCGGGCCGGGTCGAGGGCCGAGCGGGACCCGGGCAGTACGTCCGTGCCGCCGTCCGGTCCGCCGGTCCGCTCGGTCATCGGCCCCTCCGGTCACTTGCCGTCGGGGTCAGGTTACTCGGCGTCCCCGGAGCGGGCTCGTGCCGCTCCGGGGACGCGGAGCCGAGGTCAGGCCGGCTGGGGCGCCGCGGCGCGGTCCCGCTCGGGCTCGCCGGCGGCGTCCTCGCCGGTCACGGCGTCCGAGGGGGGCGCGTCCAGCGGACGGCTGCGCCCGTTGAACACTTCGTCGTCCAGGATCCCCTCGGACCGGGCGACCAGGACCGGGACGGCGAGCTGGCCGGTGACGTTCGTCGCGGTGCGGCCCATGTCGATGACCTTGTCGATCGCGATGAGGTAGCCGACGGCCTCCAGCGGCAGGCCCACGGTGGTCAGCGTCAGGGTGAGCGCGACCAGCGCCGGGCCGGGGGTGCCGCCGGTGCCGATCTGCCCGATCACGGCGGCCAGCGCGATCAGCGCGTACTCGCCGATGCCGAGCTGCACGCCGGTGTACTGGGCGACGAACACCGCGGCGATCGCCGGGTAGATCGCGCCGCAGCCGTCGAACTTGATCGTCGCGCCGAGCGGCTGCGCGAAGCTCGCGTACTCGGGCTGGACGCCGTTGCGCTCGACCGACACCCGCTGCGCGATCGGCAGCGTCGCGAGGGACGACGACGACACGAAACCGAACTGGATCGCGGGCCACGAGTTGCGGTAGAAGCGCAGCGGGTTGACGCGCCCGAACGCCCGCAGCAGCACCGGGTACCCGACGAGCAGCATCAGCCCGAGGCCGAGGTAGATCGCGCCGGTGAACTTCGCGAGCGGCGCGAGGGACGTCGGGCCGTAGGTCGCGACGACCGCGGCGATCAGGAAGAACGACCCGATCGGGGTCAGCCGCACCACCCACCACACGGCCTTCTGCATGACCGCGTACAGGTCGTCGATGAGGCTCGTCAGCCGCTCGCCGCGCTCGCCGATCGCGACCAGCGCGGCGCCGAACAGGACGGCGAACGTCACGACGCCCAGCACGTTGCCGTCCGCCATCGCCTGCACGATGTTGGACGGGAACAGGTTCTGCAGGATCTGCGTCCACGTGACCGGGTCGGTCTCGGTGGTCTCGCCCGCGAGGTCGCCGAGGCCCTCGCCCGGCTTGATCAGCAGCGCGACGACGAGGCCGATCGCGGTGGCGATCGCGGACGTGACGACGAACCAGCCGAGCGTCTTGCCGGTCAGCCGGGCGACGCTGCCGACGCCGCGCAGCCGTCCGACGCTCACCACGATCGCGGCGAACACCAGCGGGACGACGACGACCTTCAGCAGGCTGACGTAGACGTCGCCGAACGGTTCGAGCCAGTCCTCGGCGGTGGCCGCGCCGCCGCCGAAGTTGTTGATCAGGGCGCCGGCGACGGCGCCGAGCACGAGCGACAGCACGATCTGCTGCCAGAACTGCCATTTCCACACACGGAAGGTCACGAGAGGTTCTCCTGGACGCCGGGCGGCACGCGTCGGCCGGGCGGGTTCGGGGGTGAGAAGAGGGCTGCCGGAAACGGGTCAGCGGCGACACAGCACGGCGGCCAGGCGGCACAGGTCGATGTGCAGCCGGGCCACGAGCAGGACGCTCTTCTCGGAGAACCTCACGGGCCGATCAACGCCGGTGCGTCCGGGGATCTTCCCGGCGGGCGGGTGAGCTACGTCACCGGCCGGGCAAGTCCCGGTCACGATCGCGGCGGCGCCCCCGCGTCGCGACCCGCACGGCGCCCACCAGGCCCAGCCCGATCAGGACGAGCGGGACGGCGACGACCGGGTTCAGCAGCCGTTCCGCGGTGAGCCCCTCGGCGAGGAACAGTCCGGCCAGCGCGACGAAGAACAGCCCGGTGACCGGCCCGGCCGGGTCGAAGCGGCGCCGCGCCGGGGCGCGGTCGGCGGGTCGGTCAGTCACGGGCCACGTCCACGTCCACGTCGCCGATCTTCCCGCGCAGCCGCAGCACGATGGTCGGCGGGTTCCCGGCGGCGGACGCCGGCTCGAAGACCCGCTCGGCGCGGGCGTTCGGGCCGCTGGTCGTCCGGCCGTCGATGCGCAGGTCGCCGAGCAGGATCCGGGCGTCCAGGACGACCCGGGCGTCCTTCGGCACGGTGACCGCGAGGCCCCCGACCACGACCTGCGCGTCGATCGTGACCCGCCGCCCGGCGCGCAGCGGCAGCGCGGTGAGGTCGAGCGTCCCCTGGCCGACGGTGACGCGGTACTCCTGGCCGGTGCCCGGGTCGGCCGTCGGCCGCCACGTCACCTCGCGGTACTTCATCGAATCCGGAGCCTCCGCCGCGACGGACGAGGTGACGAGCGCGAGCGACAGCACGGTCCCGGCGGTCGCGAGCCCGCGCGTCCGGAACCAGCCGCCGAGCACGAGCCCGAGGCCGACCACGCCCAGCGCCGTCGCCATCACGATCATCCACGAGTCGGGTGCCGGGTACTCCCGCGCGGCGGGGATCGTCGCGGCCCCGGCGGCGGCCGCGCACAGCAGCGTGATCGGGGTGAGCGGCGACCGGTGCCGCTGGACGGCCGCGACCGGCGCGGGCGGTGCCGGCGGGGCGGGCGGTGCTGGGGCGGCCGGTGCGGCGGGCCGCGCCGGGTGCGGGCTGAACGCGGCGAGGTCGATCGCGCCCGGCGGCAGGCCGCCGAAGCCGTCCGGCACGTCCTCGCCCGGCGCCACCGGGCCGTCCGGCGCCGCCGGCGGCAGCCGGTGCCCGGCGAGCCGCTCCGGCACCCGCCGCACCGCCTCCTTGTACCGGACGCCGCGCGCGTGGGCCGTCGCCGCCGCGAGCGCCGCGAACACCACCGCCGTCGTCGCGTCCATGTCGAGGCCGGACGTCACGACCAGCAGGGCCGAAACGGCCAGCAGCCCGCCCAGGATCGTCAGCACGCCGGCCGCGTCGAACCAGCGGCGCAGCACCCGCTCGGCGGGCGCCGTCGCGTGCGGGACGGACGGCATCAGCAGCGCCGCCGCGATGTAGAGCAGGACGCCCTGGCCCTGCACGAACGTGAACAGGCCGAACGCGACCCGGTACACCACCGGGTCGATGCCCGTGCACCGGCCGAGGCCGCCGCAGACGCCCGCGAGCACGCGGCTGCGCTCGTCCCGCGCCAGCCGCGGGTAGTCGCCGTGCGCGGCGGTGGCCGCGGGGGCGTCGGCGGCGACGCTCCCGCCGCCGGTGTCGTTCGGTTCGTCGACCATGCCGCCCATCGTGGCGTGCGGCGCTCCCCGCGCGGTATCGGGGACGTCCCTGAATCCGACCCTGAGACCGGACCGGGGTACGTCCCCGATGCGCGGCGGCGCCCGCCCGTGTGACGATCGTCGATGTGCGGAAACGGGGCAGGCGATGAACGGGACCACGGCGACCACCGGCCCGGCGGACCCGCCGCCGCTGGTGCGCGCCGCGGACGGGCGGCTGCTGGCCGGGGTGGCGCGCGGGCTCGCCGACCACCTCGGCGTGGACGTCCTGTTCGTGCGGATCGCGTTCGTCATCCTGACGCCCGGGATCATCGCCTACTTCGCCTTCTGGCTCCTCGTGCCCGAAGCCCAGACGCAGGCGCGCGCGCAGAACGAGCCCGTCCCCGTCCCCGCGCGCACACCGCGCGACTGGGGGCAGCTCCTTGCCTACGGCGCGGTCGCGCTCGGCCTGCTCGCGCTCTTCGCCCTGCCCTGGGGCGTCGCGAGCCCCTTCCAGTGGGCGCTGTGGCCGTTCGTGCTCGGCGGCGCGGGCGTCGCGCTGCTGTGGCAGCAGGCCGACCGCGCGCAGCGGGAACGCTGGGTGCTGCCGCTGCGGCAGCGGTGGCTGCGCTCCCTGCTCGGCCTCCTGCTCGTCGTCGGCGGGATCGGCGGGGCCGTCGCGCAGAACGTCGAGGCGAACCAGATCCGCTCGGTCCTCGTCGCGATGATGATCATCCTGACCGGGCTCGCGCTGATCGTCACCCCGTGGATCGTCCGGCTCTGGCAGGACCTCGACGCCGAACGGCACGAGCGCATCCGCTCCCAGGAGCGCGCCGAACTCGCGGCGCACGTCCACGACTCCGTCCTGCACACCCTCACCCTCATCCAGCGCAACGCCCACGACCCCCGCGAGGTGCAGCGCCTCGCCCGCTCGCAGGAGCGCACCCTGCGGACCTGGCTGTACGAGCGGCGCGACGACCCCGACCGGACGTTCGCCGCCGCGATCAAGGAGACGTCCGGTGAGGTCGAGGACCTGCACGGCGTCCCGATCGAGGTCGTCTGCGTCGGCGACACCGCCCTGGACGAGCGCCTCGCCGCGGCCGTCCAGGCGGCGCGGGAGGCGATGGTGAACGCCGCGAAGTACGCCGAGGCCCCCTCCATCTCGGTGTTCGCCGAGGTCGAGGGGAAGGCCATCGCGATCTTCGTGCGGGACCGGGGCCGCGGCTTCGACCTCGACGCGATCCCGGACGACCGGATGGGCGTCCGGGGGTCCATCATCGGACGTATGGAGCGCAACGGCGGCCGGGCGACCGTCCGCACCGCGCCGGGCGAGGGCACCGAAGTGCGTTTGGAGATCGAGAAGCAGTGAGCGAACCGCGCAGGAGGGTCGTGCTGGTCGACGACCACCAGATGTTCCGGACCGGCGTCAAGGCCGAACTCGGCGACGGCGTCGAGATCGTCGGCGAGGCCGGCGACGTCGACGAGGCCGTCGCGGTGATCCGCGACACGGCGCCCGACGTGGTGCTCCTCGACGTGCACCTGCCGGGCGGCGGCGGCATCGAGGTGCTGCGCCGCCTGCACGGCGGCGTCCCGTCCCGGTTCCTCGCCCTCTCGGTGTCGGACGCCGCCGAGGACGTCATCGGCGTCGTGCGCGGCGGCGCCCGCGGCTACGTCACCAAGACGATCTCCGGCCCCGAGCTGACCGACGCGATCGGCCGCGTCGCCGAGGGGGACGCGGTGTTCTCCCCCCGCCTCGCCGGCTTCGTCCTCGACGCGTTCGCCGCCACCGACGCCCCCGCCGTCGACCCCGAACTCGACCAGATCACCCAGCGGGAACGGGACGTCCTCCGGCTGATCGCCCGCGGCTACGCCTACAAGGAGATCGCCAAGGAGCTGTTCATCTCGGTCAAGACGGTCGAGACGCACGTCAGCAGCGTCCTGCGGAAGCTGCAGCTGTCCAACCGGCACGAACTCTCCCGCTGGGCCGCCGCCCGCCGCCTCGTCTAGCGCCCGGCGAGTTCGCCGAGCAGCCGCCAGGTCGCCCGTCGGTCAGGCGGTGTTCACCACCTGGAACGGCTCGGCGAGGCGGCCCTCCGGGAGGCCGCCCGCGGCGGCCGACGCCGACAGCCAGCCGTGCAGCATCTCGCGGAGCTCCCCCTCCGGCATGTGCGCGGTCTGGCTCGCGTGGGAGCGCAGCGCGGTCACCTTCCGCTCGAACCGGTCGGTGATGTCGACGTAGTGGTTCGCGTACGGGCCGCCGGTCAGCCACACCTCCCGCGCCGTCCACGCCTCCAGGCCCTCGGTCAGCAGCTCCGGGAACGCGTAGGGGTTGCGCGCGTCCGGGTAGACGGCGTCGAGCGCGGCGGCGCCGACCGCCCGGTGGTCCGGGTGGCTCGGGTAGATCCGCTCGTAGTTCCGCTCGGGGCTCGGCATCACCACCCGGTCCGGCCGCACCTGCCGGATCACCCGCGCGATGTCGCGGCGCAGGTCGAGCGTCGCCTCGACGCGCCCGTCCGGGTAGCCGAGGAACCGGACGTCCGTCACGCCCACGACCTTCGCCGCCGCGCGCTGCTCGTCGCGCCGCAGCGCCGCCATCTCCGGCCGCGTCAGCCCGTCGTCGAACCCGCCCGCGTCGCCGTCGGTCACCATCAGGTACACGACCTCGATGCCCGCGTCCGTCCAGCCCGCGACCGACCCGGCGGCGCCGAAGTCGACGTCGTCCGGATGCGCCATCACCGCGAGGATCCGCTGCAGCCCGCTGTCTTCGAGTACGCCCGTCACGCCGTCAACCATAAGCGCCGCCGGGGACATCGACACGTGCCGCAGGCGATCACGATTGGGTCTGGGACGGGACGCCGGACGCGGGTATGGCTGTGAGCATGCGCAAACTCATCAACGCCCCCGGAGCCGTGGTGTCCGACGCGCTCCGCGGGCTCGCCGCCGCGCACCCGTCGCTGCGGGTCGACCCGTCGGGCGGGACGGTCGTGCGGGCGGACGCGCCCCGCACCGGCAAGGTCGCCCTCGTGTCGGGCGGGGGATCGGGGCACGAACCGCTGCACGCCGGGTTCGTCGGGCCGGGGATGCTCGACGCCGCGGCGCCGGGGGAGGTCTTCACCTCGCCGGTGCCCGACCAGATCATCGCCGCGACCATGGCGGTCGACGGCGGCGCCGGGGTCCTGCACGTCGTGAAGAACTACACCGGCGACGTGATGAACTTCCGGATGGCCGCCGAACTCGCCGAGGACGAGGACATCGAGGTCGTCCAGGTGGTGGTGGACGACGACGTCGCCGTCGAGGACAGCACGTTCACCGCGGGACGGCGCGGCACCGGCGCCACCCTGTTCGTCGAGAAGATCGCCGGGGCGCTCGCCGAGGAGGGCGCCGACCTCGCGGCGGTCGCGGCCGTCGCCCGGGAGGTGAACGAGCGCAGCCGCTCGTTCGGCGTCGCGCTGTCGCCGTGCACCGTCCCGGCGGCGGGGGAGCCGACGTTCGAGCTGGCGGACGGCGAGATGGAGCTCGGCATCGGCATCCACGGCGAACCCGGGCGGGAACGGGTCGAGGCGGGCACCGCCGCCGAGATCGTGGACGCGGCCCTGTCGGCGATCGACGCGGACGTCCCGCTGGCGGGCGAGGACCTGCTCGTGCTGGTCAACGGGATGGGCGGCACCCCGCTGATCGAGCAGTACGTCGCGTACGGGGCGGTCGCCGACTGGCTCGCCGGGCACGGCGCGACGGCCGTCCGGTGCCTCGTCGGCGACTACGTCACCAGCCTGGAGATGGCCGGTGTCATGATCAGCGTGTGCCGGCTGACGCCCGACCTGACCCGGCTGTGGGACGCGCCCGTCGAGACGCCCGCGCTGCGGTGGGGCCGATGATCGGGCTGACCGGGCCCGCCGCGGAACGCTGGATCCGCCGCGCCGCCGAACTCGTCGCCGCCGACGCCGAACGGCTCACCCGGCTCGACGCCGCCATCGGCGACGGCGACCACGGCCACAACCTCGACCGGGGGTTCGCCGCCGCCGTCGCGGCGCTGCCCGAGCAGGCCCCGGCCGGCAAGGTCCTGATCGCGGCCGGGCGGGCGCTCGTGTCGAAGACCGGCGGCGCGTCCGGGCCGCTCTACGGGACCATGCTCCGCCGCGCCGGCCGCCACCTGGACGACCTCGACGACCCGGACGCCGCCGACTTCGGCGGCGCGCTGCACGCCGCGCTCGACGGCGTCCGCGAGCTGGGGCAGGCCGCCGAGGGCGACAAGACGATGGTGGACGCGCTCGCCCCGGCCGTCGCGGCCTACGAGGAGGCCCTCGCGGGCGGCGCGCCGCTGCCCGGCTGCGCGCGCGCCGCCGCCGACGCCGCCGCGACGGGGGCGGACGCCACCGTGCCCATGCAGGCCCGCAAGGGGCGGGCCAGCTACCTGGGAGAACGCAGCGTCGGGCACCTCGACCCGGGTGCCGCGTCCACCGCGCTCGTCCTGCGGGCGCTCGTCGAGACCCTGGAGGGCTGATGGTCGGGATCGTGATCGTCGCGCACAGCCGGACGCTCGCCGAGGGCGTCGCCGAGGTCGCGCGGGCGATGGGCGTCGGGAAGGCCGTCGTGGAGGCCGCCGGCGGCGACCCCGACGGCGGCCTCGGCACGAGCATCGTCGCCGTCGAGCGCGCCGTCGAGCGCGCCGTCGAGCGGGCGTCCGGCGACGACGGGGTGCTGCTGCTCGCCGACATCGGCAGCTCCGTCCTCACCGCCGAGATGGTCGTCGAGGACGCCCGGGAGGGCACGGTGCTGCTCGCGGACGCGCCGCTCGTCGAGGGCGCGATCGCGGCGGCGTCGATGGCCGCCGCGGGCGCCGACCTCGCCGCCGTCCACGCCGCCGCCGAGGCCGCCTGGGACCACCGCAAGCGCTCCTGACGCCGCCCGGCGGGCCCGGGCCCGGGTCCCGGCGAACGCGCCGAACCCGGGTCCGCGGCGCCGTAGACTCGCACATGATGTCGAAGACCGAACCCCACCCCTTGCTCGACGGCCTGAACGAGCAGCAGCGCGCCGCCGTCGTCCACGCCGGCGGACCCCTGCTGATCGTCGCGGGCGCCGGGTCGGGGAAGACGCGCGTGCTGACCCACCGCATCGCCCACCTGCTCGGCGAGCGGGACGTCCACCCCGGCCAGATCCTCGCGATCACGTTCACGAACAAGGCCGCGGCCGAGATGAAGGAGCGCGTCGACGCGCTCGTCGGCCCGCGCTCGCGCGCCATGTGGGTGATGACGTTCCACTCCGCGTGCGTGCGGATCCTGCGGCGCGAGGCCAAGCGGCTCGGCTTCCCGACGAGCTTCTCGATCTACGACCAAGCGGACGCGCAGCGCCTCATGGCGCTCGTCTGCCGGGAGCTCGACCTCGACCCGAAGCGGTACCCGCCGAAGTCGTTCAGCGCGCAGGTGTCGAACCTGAAGAACGAGCTGATCGACTACGAGACCTGCAAGGCGCGCGCGTCCGGCCACATGGAGCAAAAGCTCGCCGAGGCGTACGAGATGTACCAGGCGCGGCTCCAGCAGGCCGGCGCGATGGACTTCGACGACCTGATCATGATGACGGTCAACCTGCTGCAGGTGTTCCCGGAGGCCGCCGAGCACTACCGGCGCCGGTTCCGGCACGTGCTGGTCGACGAGTACCAGGACACGAACCACGCGCAGTACGAGCTCGTCCGGGAGCTGACCAAGCCCGTCGAGGGCGTGGGCCCGGCCGAGCTGTGCGTGGTGGGCGACGCGGACCAGTCGATCTACGCGTTCCGCGGGGCGACGATCCGCAACATCCTGGAGTTCGAGCGCGACTACCCGGACGCGACGACGATCCTGCTGGAGCAGAACTACCGCTCCACGCAGACGATCCTGTCGGCCGCGAACGCCGTCATCGAGCGCAACGCCGACCGCAAGCCGAAGCGGCTCTGGTCCGACCAGGGCGAGGGCGCGAAGATCACCGGGTACGTGGCCGACAACGAGCACGACGAGGCCGCGTTCGTCGCGCACGAGGTCGACAAGCTGACGGACGCGGGCGACGCGAAGCCCGGCGACGTCGCCGTGTTCTACCGGACGAACGCGCAGTCCCGCGTGTTCGAGGAAGTGTTCATCCGCACCGGCCTGCCGTACAAGGTCGTCGGCGGCGTCCGCTTCTACGAGCGCAAGGAGATCCGCGACGCGCTCGCCTACCTGCGCGTCCTCGCCAACCCCGAGGACACCGTCTCGCTGCGCCGCATCCTGAACGTTCCGAAGCGCGGCATCGGCGACCGGGCGGAGGCGTGCGTGGAGGCGTACGCGTCCCGCGAGCGGATCTCGTTCTGGCAGGCGCTGCGCACCCCCGAGGACGTCCCGGGCATGGCGACGCGCTCGATCAACGCCGTCCGCGAGTTCGTCCTCCTGCTGGACGAGCTGCGCGCGGCGGCCGCGTCGGTGTCGCCGGCCGAGCTGATCGGGGCCGTCCTCGACCGGAGCGGCTACCTCGTGGAGCTGCAGGCGTCGAAGGACCCGCAGGACGAGACGCGCGTCGAGAACCTGCAGGAGCTGGAGGCCGTCGCCCGCGAGTTCGAGGAGCGGCTCGACGGGGAGTCGCCGGAGGGGCGGCTGCCCGAGTTCCTCGAGCAGGTCGCGCTGGTCGCGGACGCCGACTCGATCCCGGGCGGCGCGAAGGGCGCGCCCGTCCCGCCGGGGGAGCGGCCCGACGAGACCGACCAGGGCGTCGTCACGCTGATGACGCTGCACACGGCGAAGGGGCTGGAGTTCCCCGTCGTCTTCCTCACCGGCATGGAGGACGGGGTGTTCCCGCACCTGCGCGCCATGAGCAACCCGAAGGAGCTGGAGGAGGAGCGGCGCCTCGCCTACGTCGGCATCACGCGCGCGCGGCAGCGCCTGTACCTGTCGCGGGCGACGATGCGCAGCTCGTGGGGCGCGCCGCAGGTGAATCCGCCGTCGCGGTTCCTGGGCGAGGTGCCGACGCCGCTCATCGAGTGGGAGCGGGAGGCGTCGTCGGCGTCGGGGTCCGCGGCGACGCGGATGGCGGCGCGTCCGGGCGTCCGGTCGCCGGGGGCGCGCGCGGTGCCGTCGCTGTCGCCGGGCGACAAGGTCACGCACGACTCGTTCGGGCTCGGCACGGTCGTGTCGGTGGACGGCGCGGGCGACAAGGCGGCGGCGAGCGTCGACTTCGGCGGCGACTACGGGGTGAAGCGGCTCGTCCTGCGGTACGCGCCGGTCGAGAAGCTCTGACGGCCGCCGGGGCGCCGACCTCGAATCGGGTTCGTCCGGAACGCCCGTTACGGTGCGGGGGACGGAACGGTACGAGGAGGTCCCCCTATGTTCGCTCACCGGCTCGCCGACGGCGCCGAGCTGCGTCCCCTGGAGCCCTGGCAGGCCGCGGAGTTCGCCGCGCACGTCGACCGGGTCCGCGATGACATCGTCCGGTACGTGCCGTTCGGGCGGGCCGTCGTGGACGAGGCGAGCGCCCGCGCGTTCCTCCAGCGGTACGCCGACCGGCAGGCCGCGGACGAGGGCCGCTTCTACGGCATCTGGGTGGACGGCGTCCTGATGGGCGGCACGCTGTTCCGCGTGTTCGACGCGGGCCGCGGCGTCTGCGAGCTCGGGGTGTGGCTGGACCGGGCGGCGCAGGGCCGCGGCCTGATCACCACCGCCTGCCGGGCGATGATCGACTGGGCGGTCCGCGACCGCGGGATGGCCCGGGTCGAGTGGCTGTGCGACCCCGCGAACGACGCCAGCATCGCGGTCGCCAAGCGGCTCGGCATGACCCTCGACGGCGTTCACCGCAAGGCGTTCTTCCACGACGGCGAGCACCGCGACGTGCAGGTCTGGTCGCTGCTCGACGACGACTGGACGGCCGCGTCCGCCGGCTGACCCTGGAACGGTCCGCCGGTCCGGCCGCCGGGTAAGGTCAGGTGTTTCTTTTGCTTTGACTCCTTACCCCCGGGGGCCGCGGTGGACGCTGAGCAGGTCGTGTTGCTGTTGACGGCGGCGCTGGCGGCCGGCTGGGTCGACGCGGTGGTCGGCGGGGGCGGGCTGATCCAGCTCCCGGCGCTGCTCGTCGCCCTGCCCGGCCAGCCCGTGGCGGCGGCGCTCGCGACGAACAAGCTCGGGTCGATCGCGGGGACGACGTCCGCCGCCGTCGCGTACCTGCGGAAGGCGAAACCGGACACCCGGGTCGCGGTACCGGCGGCGGTGCTCGCGGTCGCGTGCGCGGCGGGCGGGGCGCTGTGCGCGGCGGCGATCTCCTCGGACGTCCTCAAGCCGGTCATCATGATCGTGCTGCTGGCCGTCGCGGCGATCGTGGTGCTGAAGCCCGACCTCGGACGGGCGCCGCGGCTCGTCCTGCGCACGCGGCGGCGGGTGGCGGCGGCCGTCCTGATCCCGGGCGTGCTCATCGCGTTCTACGACGGGCTCGTCGGCCCCGGCACCGGGACGTTCCTGGTCATCGCGTTCACCGGCCTGCTCGGCATGGACTTCGTGAACGCCTCGGCCACCTCGAAGATCATCAACGCGGGGACGAACCTCGGCGCGCTCGCGGTGTTCGCCGCCCAGGGGCACGTGCTGTGGGCGATCGGGCTGGCGATGGCCGCCTGCAACGCCGTCGGGGCCCAGCTCGGCGCCCGGACGGCGATCAACCGGGGCGCCGGGTTCGTCCGGGTCGTCCTGCTGTGCGTGGTGGCGGCGCTGGTCGCGAAGCTCGCGTGGGAGCAGTTCGGCTGACGCCCGGGCTCAGGGCCCCGTCGGCGGGATCGGCAGCGGGTCCTCCAGCGCCGCCAGCGACAGCACGACCATGGACGCCGTCCACCCGAGGGGCGCGACGCCCGCCTGGTGCCCGTCCGGCCCGACCTTCTCCGGCAGGACGCCCAGGGACGTGCGGTGCCGCTGCAGCCAGTCGAGGCGGTCCAGGGCGGTCTCGGTGCGGCCGGACGCGGCGGCGGCGAGGCCGAACAGGGCGACCTCGGGCGTCCAGGCGATCTCCTTGTTGCCCGGCCACTCCTCGCCCGGCAGGACGCCCCCGTTCGGGAGCGCCTGCTCGGCGAACGCGTGCGCGATCGCGGCGGTCACCCCGGCGTCGCGGGGCGCGAACGGCGGTGCGACGAACGTCACGGACGTGTCCATCCGGCCGCCCTTCACCGGCGAGCGCGGATACCCGTAGGGCGCGAACTGGTGGACGAGCGCGCCCGACAGCCGGTCGGCGGCCCGGCCCCACCGCACCGCCTCGTCGCTGCCCCGCTCGGCGAGCGCGGCGGCGGACCGCAGCCCCGCCAGGACGGGCCCGACGACGCCGAGGGTGGGCCGCCGCGGGTCCTCCTCGGTGCGGGGGTCGCGCTCCCAGTAGTCGGACGACGCGGGCGGCAGGCCCTCGGCGTCCAGCGACAGCGCGAGGTGGTCGGCGGCGCGCCGCACCATCGTCCACAGCTCGCCGGGCAGGTCCGCGGCGGAGCCCGCGCCGACGTCCCCGCTGGCCTCCTCGCCCGGTGCCGCGGCCCGCGCGAACCACGTCGCCCACAGCATCCAGCCGAGCGCGTCGAGCTGCCGGTCGCGGCCGTCCTCGACCGGGCTCCCGTCCACGTGGTAGCGGGCCGCCCAGGTGCCGTCGGGGTCCTGGACGCGGGCCATGAACTCCAGGACGGAGCGGGCCTCGGCGGGGTGCCCGGACACGGCGAACGCGGCGGCGGCGAACGCGGAGTCGCGCGGCCAGCTGTACCGCCAGATCCCGTACCAGGACGCCTGGGACGCGCCGTTGGGCCGGGTGAGCAGCCGCAGGTCCAGCAGCGCGCGCGCCGACATCGCCTCGTACCGTTCGCCGAGCCCGCCGGTGGGGACGGTCCCGGACGCCAGCCACGCCCGGTCGGCGCGCACGGCGGCCTGCACGCGCGGATCGTCCGCCGGGACGGTGATCGCGGTGCCGCCGCCCGGCGGGACCAGCCGCATCCGGCCGTCCCGGAGCCGGACGACCGAGCTGTCCGGCAGGTAGGAGGCGCCGAGGGACTCGTGCGGGGGCAGCGGGACGCCGGTGTAGGGCGCGCCCCCGCCGCCGACGAGGCCGGGGCTGGACCACACGGGGACGGCGGGCGGCACGGCGGCGGCGCCGCTGGTCGCGACGAGCGCGGCGGCGGTCACGCCGATCGTGAGCCTGCGCAGCCGGCGGACGCCCGCGCGGTGCGGGCCCCGCGCCGCGCGCCGCTCGCGGGAGCCGGGCCGTCCGGGGGCCGTCGCGGTCCTCGCGAACGCGCTCGGCTCGTCCGACATCGCCGTCTGTCTCCCCCCGGTCGGCCGCGCCCGGACGGGCAGAGTTCCCCGGGGCGGCGAAAGAAGTACATCAAACTACGTCAATCGGTTCATCCTCCTCAGGGACAGACGTCCCCTCCTCCCCGGGAAGCACACCCGACCTACCACCCGAACGCCCCCCGAACCCCGACATATGGCCCCGGCGGCATCACCACGGAGGCGGGTTGACTAGGCTGCATCGACGGAGCGGACCGCAGAGTGCCGGCCGCACGGACACCCGTGTAACCCCCACTCGTGTGGTCATTTGGCTGTCAATCCGTAAAAGGGAAGCCTCGTGGACCTGTTCGAACATCAGGCGAAGGACCTCTTCGCCGAGTACGGGGTACCGGTGCCCACCGGCAAGGTCGCCCATACTCCCCAGGAAGCCCGGGCCATCGCGGCGGAGCTGTTCGCCGCGGGAAGCTCGAAGGTCGTCGTCAAGGCCCAGGTGAAGACCGGGGGCCGCGGCAAGGCCGGCGGCGTCAAGCTCGCCGACACCGCCGACGAGGCCCAGGAGCTCGCGACGCGGATCCTCGGCATGGACATCAAGGGCCACACGGTCCACAAGGTCCTGATCGAGGAAGGCAGCGCGATCGCGCAGGAGTACTACTTCTCGTTCCTGCTCGACCGCGCCAACCGGACCTTCCTCTCCATCTGCTCCGTCGAGGGCGGCGTGGAGATCGAGGAGGTCCCGCACGACCGGCTCGCCATGGTGCCGATCTCGCCGCAGGACGGCGTCGACCGCGCCACGGCCCGCTCGATCGCCGAGCAGGGCCGCCTCCCGCAGGAGGCCCTGGACGGCGCCGCCGAGCTCATCGAGCGCCTGTGGGCCGTGTTCACCGACGAGGACGCCAGCCTCGTCGAGGTGAACCCGATGATCCTCACCGCCGACGGCCAGGTGAAGGCGCTCGACGGCAAGGTCACCCTCGACGACAACGCGTCGTTCCGCCAGGAGCACGAGAAGCTCGAGGACAAGGCCGCCGCGGACCCGCTCGAGGCCGCCGCCAAGGCCAAGGACCTCAACTACGTCAAGCTGGACGGCAGCGTCGGCATCATCGGCAACGGCGCCGGCCTCGTCATGTCCACCCTCGACGTCGTGTCCTACGCCGGCGAGGAGTTCGGCGGCCAGAAGCCCGCCAACTTCCTCGACATCGGCGGCGGCGCGTCCGCCGAGGTCATGGCCGACAGCCTGGAGATCGTGCTGTCCGACCCCGACGTCAAGTCGGTGTTCGTCAACGTCTTCGGCGGCATCACCGCCTGCGACGCCGTCGCCAACGGCATCGTCACGGCCTACAAGCTGCTGGCCGACCGCGGCGAGACCGTCAACCGCCCGCTGGTCGTCCGCCTGGACGGCAACAACGCCGAGCTCGGCCGCAAGATCCTCACGGACGCGGCGCTGAACGGCGTGCAGCAGGTCGACACCATGGACGACGCGGCCAAGCGCGCCGCGGAACTCGCAGCGGCAGGTGCATGAGCATGGCCATCTGGCTCACCGAGAACAGCAAGATCATCGTTCAGGGCATCACCGGCTCCGAGGGCACCAAGCACGGCCGCCGGATGCTCGCCTCCGGCGCCAAGGTCGTCGGCGGCGTGAACGCCCGTAAGGCCGGCCAGTCCGTCGACTTCGACGGCACCAGCCTCCCGGTGTTCGGCACCGTCGCCGAGGCGATGGCCGAGACCGGCGCGGACGTCTCCGTCGTGTTCGTCCCGCCGAAGTTCACCAAGGACGCCGTCGTCGAGGCCGTCGATGCCGAGATCCCGCTCTGCGTCGTCATCACCGAGGGCATCCCGGTGCACGACACGGCCTTCTTCTGGTCGTACGCCGAGTCCAAGGGCAACAAGACCCGCATCATCGGGCCGAACTGCCCCGGCATCGCGTCCCCCGGCAAGTCGAACGCGGGCATCATCCCCGCCGACATCACCACGCCCGGCCGCATCGGCCTGGTGTCCAAGTCGGGCACGCTGACGTACCAGATGATGTACGAGCTGCGCGACATCGGCTTCTCCACCTGCGTCGGCATCGGCGGCGACCCGATCATCGGGACGACCCACATCGACGCCCTCAAGGCGTTCCAGGACGACCCGGAGACCGACGCCATCGTCATGATCGGCGAGATCGGCGGCGACGCCGAGGAGCGCGCGGCCGCCTACATCGAGCAGAACGTGACCAAGCCGGTCGTCGGCTACGTCGCCGGGTTCACCGCCCCCGAGGGCAAGACGATGGGCCACGCCGGCGCCATCGTGTCCGGCTCGTCCGGCACCGCCGAGGCGAAGAAGGAAGCGCTGGAGAAGGTCGGCGTCCGCGTCGGCAAGACCCCCAGCGAGACCGCCCGCCTCATGCGGGACGTCATGAAGAACCTCTGATCACCCGATCGGAACACGAAAGACGCCCGAGCCGCCCGTCGGCCCGGGCGTCTTTCGCGTCCGGACGACGCGTCCGGACGACAAAGGCGACACGCCGGGCGGGCGGGCGGGGACGGCGCGGCGGGGGTGCCAGCATGGGCGGGTGAGCGATGCGAGGGCCCGAGAGCGCGGCGCGACGCCCCGGGGCGCGCGCCCGGCAGCGGAACGGCGGCAGCCCCGGGGCGGGCCGGAGAAGCCGCGCGGCGGGCCGGAGCGGCAGCGCGGCGGGACGGGACGGCCGCTGCCGGTGTCCGGGCTCGTCGCCGCGCTCTGGTGCATCGGCATCGGCCTCGCGGTGCTCACCACGATCACGCTCGTCGGCTGGATCGCCGCGCCCCGCACCGCGTTCGGCGACGGCCTCCCCGGCGTGTTCAGGACGGCCGTGAACTTCTGGCTGATCTCGCACCACGCCGGGTTCTCCACCGGGCACGGACGCGTGGGGCTGCTGCCGCTCGGCGTCCTCATCGTGCCCGGCGCGCTGCTGTACCGGGGCGGCGCGTGGATGATCCGCGGGATCGGGCTGCCGGACCGGCCCCGCGTCGCGGTCGCCCGGGTCGCGGTGTCGCTCGCCGCGCCGTACGCGGCGCTGGCCGGGGCGCTCGCGCTCGCGGCGACCGGCCCCACGATGCGCCCGTCCGCCTGGCAGGCGCTCGTCGCGTGCTTCACGGTCGCGGTCGTCGCGGGCGGGCTGGGCGCCGCGCGGGCCGTGGTCGCGGCGCAGGTCGCGGCGGAGGCCCGGGGACGCCGCGTCCGTTCGGGGCTCGGCGCGCTGCTGCGGCTGCTGCCCGACCGGGCCCGCTCCCTCGTGATCGGCGTCGCGGGCTCGACGGCGGTGCTGCTCGCGTCCGGCGCGCTGCTCGTCGCGGTGTCGCTGGCCCTGCACCTGGAGGACGCCGAGCACCTGTACGACATGCTCGGCCCCGGCATCGTCGGCGGCGCCCTGCTGCTGCTCGTCGAGCTCGCGTTCCTCCCGAACGCCGTCATCTGGGGCATGTCCTACGCGATCGGGCCCGGGTTCTCGGTGGGCGCGGGCACGACCGTGTCCCCGACCGGCGTGTTCCTCGACGTCGTCCCGGCGTTCCCGCCGCTGGCCGCGCTGCCCGAGCCCGGACCCGCCCCGGCGGCGTCCCTGCTGGCCCTCGCCGCCCCGTTCGTCGCGGGCGCCGTGGGCGGCGCGCTGACCGTCCGGTCGACGCCCAGCGACGCGAACGAGGCGGCCCCGCTGTGGGGATTCGTGTCGGGCGCCCTCACGGGCGTCGTGGCGGCGCTGCTGGCCGCGCTGTCCGGCGGCCCCCTCGGCGGCGAGCGGATGGCGACCGTGGGCCCCTCGCCGTGGCAGGTGGGGCTGATGGCGACGCTCGAGGTCGGCATCTCCGCCGCGATCGTCGCGTGGTGGGCGAACTGGCGGCTGACCCGCCGCGCCGACACCGCCGACGTCCCGCGCCGCCGCCCCCGCCGGACGGCCCGCCCCGCGAAGGCGGCGAAGGCCGTGCCCGCCGTGCCCGTCGCGGAGGCCGCCGAGGCCCCGCGGGCCGCGGCCGCCCCGCCGCCGGACGTCCCGGCCGCGCCGCCGGAGCCGGAGCCGGAGCCCGCGCCGCGCTCCCCGTACGCGCCCGGCCCGCTGGAGTTCGAGGAGGCCGAACCGGTCCTCACGCCGCGCCGCCGCCGCCGGGCGCCCGAACCCGAGCCCGAGCCGCCCGCGGACGAACCCGCCGGGCCCGAACCGGGCACGGTCGTCGTCGAGGGCCACATCGCCGACGACGAACCGGACGAGCCCGTCCCCGCGCCCCGCGCGGAGGCCGAGGCCGGACCCGTCTCCGAGCGGACCGAGAACCGGGGCGGCGCGATCTACGTGCTGCGCAACGAGCCCCGGCCCGAGTGAGTCAGAGCAGGTCGCCGTACTCGTCCATGCTGCCCTCGGGCAGCCCCATCTTGTCCTCGATCCGGGGGAACCACTCGTCCTGGCACGTCTGCCGGTCGATGCCGGTGTTGGCGGTGCTCACGCACGACTGGTAGCCGCTCAGCTCCGTCCACAGGAACGCCGTGAGCGCGACCGACAGCGACGCCAGCACCAGCCCGATCGACCCGAGGACGATCCCCGCCGCGGCCCCCGGCGCCGAGCCGTGCTCGCGCCGGGCCGTCCGCCGGGACCGGACGCCCACGACGATCGCCGCGACGCCGAGCACGAGCCCGAGGGGGTAGAAGAAGAACGCGGTCAGCAGGGCGAGCCCGCCGAGCCACAGGGCCCGCCAGCTGCTCCGCTCGCCCGGCCGCGGCCCCGGCTTCCCCTGCGGCTGCCCCGGCTGCCCCCAGGGGTTCTGGGGGTGCCCCTGCTGCTGCTGGTGGCCCCAGGGGCTCGCGCCGCCGGACCGCTCCGGCAGGTCGGGCCGCCCGGGCGTCCCCGCTTCCCCCGGCTGCTCGACGGGCGGCGGCTGCTTCGCCGGCTCCGCCGTCCCGCCCCGCTCGGGCAGGTCGGGCCGTCCAGGGGTTTCCTCGCGGACGGGCGGTCCGGTGGGCTTGGCCTGCTCGGATGGTTCGGGCGTCGCGCTGCGCTCGGGCAGGTCGGCTCGCCCCGGGGTGTCTTCCCGGACGGGCGGCCCTGTCGGCTTCGCCTGCTCAGGCGGTTCGGGGGTGCCGCTGCGTTCGGGCAGGTCGGCTCGGCCCGGGGTGTCTTCCCGGACGGGCGGCCCTGTCGGCTTCGCCTGCTCGGACGGTTCGGGGGTGTGGGTCCGCTCGGGGAGGTCGGCGCGTCCCGGGGTCTCCTCGCCGCCGGACGGCGCGGACGGCGCGGACGGGGCCGGGGCGGGGGCTTCCGCCGGGGGCGCTCCCGCGGGGCGGCCGTCCGGGCGGTCGTCCTCGGGGGCCGGCTGTCCCGGCTGCTCGCTCACTCGTTCCTCCTGGCCTGGGGGCTGTCGATCCTGGGCGCCGCGCACCTGGGGCATCGAACAGGGCCGATAGGCTTCGTGGTGGCCGAAACAACCCCACCGTCCAACCAGGGAGTCATGGTGTCCGCCCGGCTCGTCGTCCTCGTCTCCGGTGCGGGGACCAACCTACAAGCGCTGCTCGACGCGTGCGCGGATCCAGCCTACGGGGCGCAGGTGGTGGCCGTGGGCGCGGACCGCCCCGGGACGGGCGGCGTGGAACGCGCGGAACGGGCGGGGCTGCCGACCTTCGTCCACCGCGTCGCCGACTTCCCGACCCGGGTGGAGTGGGACGCCTCGCTCACCGAGGCGATCGCCGGGTACGAGCCCGATCTGGTGGTGTCCGCCGGGTTCATGAAGATCCTCGGGCCCCGGTTCCTGGCGGCGTTCGGCGGGCGCACCGTGAACACGCACCCCGCGCTGCTGCCGTCCTTCCCCGGCGCCCACGCCGTTCGGGACGCCCTGGCGTACGGGGTCAAGGTGACGGGCTGTACCGTGCACTTCGTCGACGAAGGCGTGGACACCGGACCCGTCATCGCCCAGGAGGCCGTCTCCGTGGGCTGGCATGACGACGAAGACTCCCTGCACGAGCGGATCAAGCAGGTCGAGCGCAGGCTGATCGTCGACGTCGTCGGACGCCTCGCCCGCGACGGCTGGACCGCGAAGGGCAGGCGGGTCTCCATGAAATGCACCACATGCAGGGATTCGTCCGACAGTCCGTCCATGAACGAGGGGAGCTCGGCCGAGTGAGTCGGGTGGCGATCAAGCGCGCGCTGATCAGCGTGTACGACAAGACCGGGCTGGAGGACCTCGCCCGGGGCCTGCACGAGGCCGGGGTGGAGCTCGTCTCCACCGGCTCCACGGCGGGGCGCATCGCCTCCGCCGGCGTGCCGGTCATGAAGGTGGAGAAGCTCACGGGCTTCCCCGAATGCCTGGACGGCCGGGTCAAGACGCTGCACCCGAAGGTGCACGCGGGCCTGCTCGCCGACCGGCGCAAGGACGACCACCTGCAGCAGCTCGACGACCTGGGCGTCGAGCCGTTCGACCTGGTGATCGCGAACCTGTACCCGTTCGCCGACACGGTGAACTCGGGCGCGAAGCCCGACGAGTGCGTCGAGCAGATCGACATCGGCGGCCCGACGATGGTGCGGGCGGCCGCGAAGAACCACGCGAGCGTCGCCGTCGTCGTCGACCCGTCCGGGTACGCCGACGTCCTGGCCGCCGTCCGGGCGGGCGGGTTCACCCTGGACGAGCGGCGCCGCCTCGCCGCCCGGGCGTTCGCGCACACCGCGTCGTACGACGTGGCCGTCGCGTCCTGGTTCGCCGGCGACTACGCGCCCGACGAGACCGCCGAGCAGACCGAGTGGCCCGACTTCCTCGGCGCCACGTGGGAGCGGTCGAACACCCTGCGGTACGGCGAGAACCCGCACCAGCGCGCCGCCCTGTACCGCGCGCCGGGCGAGACCGGCCTCGCGGGCGCCGAGCAGCTGTACGGCAAGGAGATGTCGTACAACAACTACGTCGACACCGACGCCGCGCGCCGGTCCGCGTACGACTTCGCCGAGCCCGCCGTCGCGATCATCAAGCACGCCAACCCGTGCGGCATCGCGGTCGGCGCCGACATCGCCGAGGCGCACCGCAAGGCGCACGCCTGCGACCCGCTGTCGGCGTACGGCGGCGTCATCGCGGCGAACCGCCCGGTGACCGCCGAGATGGCCCGGCAGGTCACCGAGAGCTTCGCCGAGGTCGTCGTGGCCCCCGGGTTCGACGACGAGGCCGTCACGGTGCTCAAGGACCGGTTCAAGAACGTCCGGCTCCTCGTCTGCCCGGACGCCCCGAAGGGCGCGACCGAGTACCGCCGCATCGACGGCGGCCTGCTCCTGCAGGGCGTCGACGCCGTCGACGCCCCCGGCGACGACCCGTCCGGGTGGGAGCTGAAGACCGGCGAGGCCGCCGACGAGGCCACCCTGCGCGACCTGGCGTTCGCGTGGCGCGCGGTCCGCTCCGTCAAGTCGAACGCGATCCTGCTGGCCGCCGACGGCGCCACCGTCGGCGTCGGGATGGGCCAGGTCAACCGGGTCGACTCCGCCAAGCTCGCGGTGTCGCGGGCGGGCGAGGAACGCGCGGCCGCCGCGGTCGGCGCGTCCGACGCTTTCTTCCCGTTCCCGGACGGCCTGGAGGTGCTGACGAACGCGGGCGTGCGCGCGATCGTCCAGCCCGGCGGGTCCGTCAACGACGACAAGGTGATCGAGGCGGCCGAGAAGGCCGGGATCGCCCTCTACTTCACGGGCGTCCGGCACTTCTTCCACTGACGGGCGCACAAGACGGCCCGGCGGCCCCCCGGCCGCCGGGCCGTTTTACGTTTCCCCGCGGGTAACCTCGTCCCGGCCCCTCACGGAAGGCACCATGGACACCCTCACGATGCTCCTGCTGAGCGCCGTCTCCCAGGCGAACGCCCTCCTGCTGGACGCCCGGCAGGTCATCGGGCTCGTCGCCGCCGCGCTCGCCGCGATGCTCGCCGCCCGCCTCGGCTGGCACGGCACCGACCGCGTCCTCGCCCGCCGCTCCGAGGACGAGAACGCCTAATCGCGCAGGCGCGCGCGCAGCGCCGGGCCCGCCTCGGCCCAGTCGTCGTCGGTCATCCCGTACACGGCCGTGTCCCGGAACGACCCGTCCGGCATCACCCGGTGCTTCCGGTGGACGCCCTCGAACGCCGCCCCCAGCCGCTCGATCGCGTTCCGCGACCGCTCGTTCCGGACGTTCGTGTGCCAGCCGACCCGCACCGCCTTCAGCTCGTCGAACGCCCGCTCCAGCAGCAGCAGCTTCGACTCCGTGTTCATCCCCGACCGCCGCCACCGCGCGCCGAGCCACGTGTAGCCGATGCACAGGCCCCGGTCCTTCGGCGACACCTCGTAGTACGACGTCGTCCCCGCGACCTCGCCCGTCCGCACGTCGAGCTGCGCCCACGGCAGCCGCAGCCCCTGCTCCTTGCCCCGCATGGCCCGCCGGACGGACGCCCGCATGTCCTCGACGTCGCGCGGCCGCGGCTCGTTCAGCCACGTCCAGGTCTCCGGATCGGCCGCCGCGGCGAACAGGCCGTCCGCGTGCTCCATCGTCAACGGCTCCAACCGCACGTGACGTCCGGACAAGACGGGTATGTCGAACCACTCCATACCGGGAACGGTATGCCCCGCGAACCACCGCCCGGCAGGGCCACTCGGCGCCGATTTCCGCACCCCACTGGCCCGTTACCATGGGTGTTCGCGACTGGCGCGGGCAAGGTGGATCACCACCGGGGAGCGATCGACAGTCCGGACACCGCGCGCCTGGGTGGCCGAGATCAGCCGAGATCAGCGCGGAGGCACACGCATGACGGCACAGATTCTGGACGGCAAGGCGACCGCGGCCGAGATCCGAGCGGACCTCGCCGAACGCGTCGCGGCGCTCGGCGAGCAGGGCGTGTCGGTGGGGCTCGGCACCGTCCTCGTCGGGGACGACCCCGGCAGCCACTCCTACGTCAACATGAAGCACCGCGACTGCGCCGAGGTCGGCATCGAGAGCATCCGCCGCGACCTGCCCGCCGACGCCACCCAGGACGAGGTGGAGCGCGCCGTCGCCGAACTCAACGCCGACCCGGCCTGCACCGGCTACATCGTCCAGCTCCCCCTGCCCAAGGGCCTCGACGACAAGCGCGTCCTCGAACGCATCGACCCCGCCAAGGACGCCGACGGCCTGCACCCGACGAACCTCGGCCGGCTCGTCCTCATGCAGGACGGCCCGCTGCCCTGCACCCCGAAGGGCATCATCGAGCTGCTGCGCCGCTTCGACGTCCCGCTCAAGGGCGCCGAGGTCACCGTCGTCGGCCGCGGCCTCACCGTCGGGCGCTCCCTCGGCCTGCTGCTGACCCGCCGCACCGAGAACGCGACCGTCACCCTCTGCCACACCGGCACCCGCGACCTCGCCGCGCACACCCGCGCCGCCGACATCGTCGTCGCCGCCGCCGGCGTCCCCGGCCTGATCACCGCCGACATGGTGAAGCCCGGCGCCGCCGTCCTCGACGTCGGCGTCTCCCGCGTCGACGGCAAGCTCGCCGGCGACGTCGCCGACGACGTCCGCGAGGTCGCCGGCTGGGTGGCGCCCAACCCCGGCGGCGTGGGCCCCATGACCCGCGCCATGCTCCTCGCGAACGTCGTCGAGGCCGCGGAACGCTCCGTCTGATCGGGAACACGGCCGCCCTCCGGTGCTGCGCTGCCCATGGAGGGCGGCCGTGAACGCTAGCTCGCCCGCCTCCCCGCGGCGCTGGGGGCCGGGCGGGTGACGTGGGCGGTGCCGTGCCCCGGACGGCGCGCCTCCGGACGCACGCCCGGCGGGCGGCCGCCGTCCATCGGGGGACGGCCCTGCGGGACGTGCACCGGCGGCAGCGGCCGGACGAGGCCCATCGCGATGACCTCGTTGGCGAGCCGGGTGCGGCGGTTGGGACCCTCGGGAATACGGAACTTCTGGTACAGGCGCAGCAGATGCTGCTTGACGGCCGCCTCCGTCACCACGAGATCACCGGCGATGTCGCGGGCGGTGGCGGGCGCGACGAACGCCTCGTCCGACAGGGCGGGCCGGCACAGCGAGGTCAGCACATCGACCTCGCGCCGGGTGAGCTCGGGCGCGACCGCCCGCCGCAGCTCGACGTCCGGGTCGACCTCCTCCCGGGGGATGCCCCCCATCCGGCACCGCGCGGTGCCGAAGGTGACGACGTCGCCGTCCTCCAGGACGCGGCGTGCGATCGGCCGGCCGTTGACCCGCGTTCCATTGCGGGACAGGCCCATGTCGACCACGTAGACGTACGGGCCGCGCCGAACGATCTCTGCGTGCAAACGGGACACACTCGGGTCGTCGAGGCGGACGTCGACTCCGCGCCCTCGCCCGACCGTCGTGACGTCGGGGCGCAGCGGCATGACCACACCGCTGTCCTCGATCCGCATGAACGGCCCCTCCACGGCAGTCCTCCCAGCTAGTTAGCGACCCCTGTCGTCCGGGTTACCCGGGCGCCCTGCCGTCACACCCTCCTACCGGCGAGTAGGGTCGACGCCACAGGGGTTTCGGGCCGCTTCGGCGCCGCCGTGACCGGAATGGGACTACGGTGTGGACATGACCACTCAGGTGCACCGGCGCAGGCGGAAGGCGCCGCGCGGGAGGTCCGCCGCGCCGCACTGGCTCGGCCGGCTGCCCTACCTGATGGTGCTCCTCGGCGTCGCCGCCGGCCTGACGCTGGCGTCCTTCGACTACTTCCGCAAGGGCTCGGGCGTCATCGCCGGCGCCCTGCTCCTCGGCGCCCTCGCCCGCCTCCTGCTGCCCGAGTCGCAGCTCGGCATGCTCGCCGTCCGCAGCCGCGCCGTCGACTGCTGGACGCTCGTCCTGCTCGGCGAGATGGTCGCGTTCGTCTCCCTCAGCGTCCCGCCGATGCACAAGACCGGGCTCGTCCTCGCCGGCGCCTTCGGCGTCCTGATCGCGCTCGCCATGGCGGGCCGCGGCCTGCTGCTCCTGCTGAACCGGCGCCGCGCCCGGTCGCCCGGATAGCCCCTGCCCTGCGGGTCCGCGCCGGGGGTGAGGTCTAGACCTCCGAACCCGCTCGGATAGCCTTGCCAGTTGAGCCTTACAAGGACTGCTGGCCAGGTGTAGGAAAGGGACAGCAACAGCATGCCCAAGATCAAAGTAGCGGGCCCGGTCGTCGAACTCGACGGCGACGAAATGACGCGGATCATCTGGAAATTCATCAAGGACCAGCTGATCCTGCCGTATCTCGACGTGGACCTGAAGTACTACGACCTGGGGATGGAGCATCGGGACGCGACCGATGACCAGGTCACCATCGACGCCGCCCACGCCATCCAGGAGCACGGCGTCGGCGTCAAGTGCGCCACCATCACCCCCGACGAGGCCCGCGTCGAGGAGTTCGGCCTCAAGAAGATGTGGCGGTCCCCGAACGGGACGATCCGCAACATCCTCGGCGGCGTCGTCTTCCGCGAGCCCATCATCTGCTCGAACATCCCCCGGCTCGTCCCCGGCTGGACCAAGCCGATCATCATCGGCCGGCACGCCCACGGCGACCAGTACAAGGCGTCGGACTTCGTCGTCCCGGGCCCCGGCAAGGTGACGATCACCTACACGCCGCAGGACGAGGGCGAGCCCATCGAGATGGAGATCGCCCAGTTCTCCGGCGGCGGCGTCGCGATGGGCATGTACAACTACGACTCGTCCATCCGCGACTTCGCGCGGGCGACGATGCGGTACGCGCTCGAGCGCAACATGCCGCTGTACATGTCCACGAAGAACACGATCCTGAAGGCCTACGACGGCCGCTTCAAGGACATCTTCCAGGAGATCTACGAGGCCGAGTTCAAGACCGAGTTCGAGGCCAAGAAGCTCACCTACGAGCACCGGCTCATCGACGACATGGTCGCGGCGGCGCTGAAGTGGGAGGGCGGCTTCGTCTGGGCCGCCAAGAACTACGACGGCGACGTCCAGTCCGACACCCTCGCGCAGGGCTTCGGCTCCCTCGGCCTCATGACCTCGGTCCTCATGACCCCCGACGGCAAGACCGTCGAGGCCGAGGCCGCGCACGGCACGGTGACCCGCCACTACCGCCAGCACCAGCAGGGCAAGGCGACCTCCACCAACCCGATCGCCTCCATCTTCGCCTGGACCCGCGGCCTCGAGCACCGCGGCAAGCTCGACAACCAGCCCGAGGTCTCCGACTTCGCGCGCAAGGTCGAGGAGGTCTGCATCGAGACCGTCGAGGGCGGCCAGATGACCAAGGACCTGGCCCTGCTCGTCGGGGCGGACACCCCCTACCTGACGACGCAAGAATTCCTGGAGGCGCTCGACACCAACCTCCAGAAGAAGATCAACGGCTGACCGCCGTCCGCTGTGGGGCCGTCCCGGGGATCCCGGGGCGGCCTTCCGCGTTTCCGGCGGACGAACGATGCCGGTGGGCGCACCTGCCCGCCGTCCGTCCGGGCGCGCGGTATAGCCTGCTGGTGAACTATCTCGACGGCGAGAGATTCCGCGCGGCGGCGCGCCTCTTGGGCGGTCGGGTTCGCAGGGATGGGCCGCCTGAGTCTTTCTAGGTCACAGCAGCCCCGTCAGGTCACAGCAGGAGAGAAGAGGCAATGACTCGCACCCCAGTCACCGTCACCGTCACCGGCGCCGCGGGCCAGATCGGTTACGCGCTGCTGTTCCGCATCGCGTCCGGGCACCTGCTGGGCGCGGACGTACCCGTCAAGCTGCGGCTGCTGGAGATTCCGCAGGCGGTGAAGGCCGCCGAGGGCACCGCGATGGAGCTGGACGACTGCGCCTTCCCGCTGCTGCAGGGCATCGACATCTTCGACGACGCCGTCAAGGCGTTCGAGGGGACGAACGTGGCGCTGCTCGTGGGCGCGCGGCCGCGCACGAAGGGCATGGAGCGCGGTGACCTGCTGGAGGCCAACGGCGGGATCTTCAAGCCGCAGGGCGAGGCGATCAACGCCGGCGCGGCGGACGACGTGAAGGTGCTGGTGGTCGGCAACCCGGCGAACACGAACGCGCTGATCGCGCAGCAGCACGCCCCGGACGTCCCGGCCGAGCGGTTCACCGCGATGACCCGCCTGGACCACAACCGGGCGCTGGCGCAGCTGTCGAAGAAGGCGGGCGTGTCCGTCGCCGACATCAGGAAGATGACGATCTGGGGCAACCACTCGGCGACCCAGTACCCGGACCTGTTCCACGCGGAAATCGGCGGGAAGAGCGCCGCCGCGGTGGTGAACGACCAGAAGTGGCTGGAGGACGACTTCATCCCGACGGTCGCCAAGCGCGGTGCGGCGATCATCGAGGCGCGGGGCGCGTCCTCGGCGGCGTCGGCGGCGTCGGCGGCGATCGACCACGTGCACACGTGGGTGAACGGGACGGCCGAGGGCGACTGGACGTCGATGGCCGTGGTGTCGGACGGCTCGTACGGGGTGCCCGAGGGCCTGATCTCGTCGTTCCCGGTGACCACGAAGGACGGGAAGTGGGAGATCGTCCAGGGGCTGGAGATCGACGAGTTCTCGCGCGGGCGGATCGACGCGTCGGTGAACGAGCTGGCGGAGGAGCGGGACGCGGTCCGCAAGCTGGGCCTGATCTGATCTTCTAGCACACGTGGTGGCGGGCCCCGGACCGGTCGGACGGTCCGGGGCCCGTTCGCGTCTTAATCGATCACGAAACGTCGCAAAGCCTCGCTATGGTGTCCTCCGCTCGTCAGGGGAGATCGGGGAGGTACCGGGTGGCGGATCAGGCTTTCCAGGTGGATCTGCGCGGCGTGGTGGATCTGCTGAGCCGCCATCTGTATGCGAGTCCGCGGGTGTATCTGCGGGAGCTGCTGCAGAACGCGGTGGACGCGATCACGGCGCGCGGCGACGGCGGCGGCCGGGTGCGGGTGGAGACCGGCGGCGGGGCGCTGCGGGTGCACGACGACGGGGTCGGGCTGACGGCGGACGAGGTGCACACGCTGCTGGCCACCATCGGACGGTCGTCGAAGCGGGACGAGCTGGGGTTCGCGCGGCACGACTTCCTGGGGCAGTTCGGGA
The DNA here is from genome assembly GCF_040679555.1 of Spirillospora sp. NPDC052242. Classification (NCBI taxonomy): domain Bacteria; kingdom Bacillati; phylum Actinomycetota; class Actinomycetes; order Streptosporangiales; family Thermomonosporaceae; genus Spirillospora; species Spirillospora sp. NPDC052242. The sequence goes on along the minus strand of NZ_JBFAUZ010000005.1, from coordinate 115,549 downwards.
TCGGGCTGCTGTCGGCGTTCCTCGTCGCGGACGAGATCGAGGTGGTGACGCGGTCGGCGCGCGGTGGCGGGGCGGTCCGGTGGACGGGCCGGTCGGAGGGCAGCTACCGGGTGGAGCCGGGCGAGCGGGACGAGCCGGGCACGACGGTGACGCTGCGGGCGCGTCCGGGCGCGGGGGAGCTGCTGAGCGCGCCGGTGGTGGCGGAGCTGGCGCGGACGTACGGGTCGCTGCTGCCGGTGGAGCTGACCGTGGACGGCGTCGCGGTGACGGAGGAGCCGCCGTGGCGGGCGGCGCATCCGGATCCGGCGGCGCGGCGGCGGGCGCTGGAGGCGTACTGCGAGGAGCTGTACGGGTTCACGCCGTTCGACGTGGTGGACGTGAGCGTGGCGGAGGCGGGCCTGACGGGCGTGGCGTTCGTGCTGCCGCAGCCGGTGGCGCCGACGGCGCGGTCGGCGCACCGCGTGTACCTGAAGCGGATGCTGCTGGCGGAGGGCGTGGAGGGGCTGCTGCCGGAGTGGGCGTTCTTCGCGCGCTGCGTGGTGGACGCGGGGGAGCTGCGGCCGACGGCGAGCCGTGAGGCGCTGTACGACGACGAGCTGCTGGACGCGACGCGGCACGCGCTGGGGGAGTCGCTGCGGCAGTGGCTCGTGACGCTGTCGGAGACGGATCCGCCGAGGCTGCGGGGGTTCCTGCGGCTGCATCATCTCGGTGTGAAGGCGATGGCGCTGCACGACGACGACATGCTGCGGATCGTCGACCGGTGGCTGGAGTACGAGACGTCGGCGGGGCCGATGACGCTGTCGGAGTTCCGGCGGCGGCATCCGGACGGGCGGTTCACCACGAGCGTGGACGAGTTCCGGCGGCTGTCGGCGGTCGCGGGCGCGCAGGGCGTGGGGCTCGTGAACGCCGGTTACGTGCACGACGCGGAGATCGTGGAGCGGCTTCCGGCGATCGATCCGGACATCGCGATGGCGCGGCTGGACGCGGCGGAGCTGGCGACGACGTTCGGGGTGCTGGATCCGGCGGCGGAGCTGGCGCTGCGGCCGTTCCTGGCGGCGGCGCGGCGGGCGGTGGAGAAGCTCGGGTGCGAGGTGGTGGTCCGCGACTTCGATCCGGCGTCGCTGCCCGCGCTGTTCCTGTCGTCGCGCGACGCGCGGTTCCGGGAGGAGCTGACGCGGGCGCAGGAGGAGTCGGGCGAGCTGTGGGCGGACGTCCTCGGCGCGATCGGCGGCACGGTCGGGATCGAGCGCCCGCAGCTGGTGCTGAACCATCGGAACCCGCTGACCCGGCGGATCACCGCGCTGGGTGACGGGGGCCCGGTCGACGTCGCCGTCCAGGCGCTGTACGGGCAGGCGCTGCTGCTCGGCCACCATCCGCTGCGGCCGATCGACACGGCCGCGCTGAACCGTTCGTTCATCGGCCTGCTGGAGTGGGCCGTCCACACCCCGGAGGGGGACCAGTGAGCGTTGAGGACGTCTACGAGCTGATGCGGCGGGCGGAGGAGCTGCCCTACGGGGAGGCGAAGACCGTCCTGGTGGAGGACGCGCTGCGCCGCGCGGACGCGGCGGGCGACGAGGAGCTGGCGTTCCGGGTGCGGATCGCGCTGACGAACGCGTACCACTACGGGGCGGAGCCGGCGAAGGCGTTCGCGACGTTCAGCCGGACCCTCGCCGACCACGACCGCGACCCGGGCCGGTTCGGGGAGACGCATTCGCTGCTGTGGCAGATGAAGGCGGTGGTGAACGCGCTGACGAAGTTTCCCGAGATTCCGCTGGACCGGACGTACGCGGTGCTGGACGACATGGAGCGCCGGTACCGCGCGGGCGGGCACAGCCTTCAGGCGGTCTACCACTACCGGTGCGCGGTGGCGCGGCACGTGGGGGACGCGGCGGCGCTCGACTGGTTCGCGAAGTGGCGGGCGGCGGAGCGCGACGAGCTGTCGGACTGCGCGGGCTGCGACCCGACCGGGATGATGTACCAGCTGATCGACGCGGGGCGGTACGACGAGGCGCTGGAGGTGGCGGCGCCGGTGCTGGGCGCCGAGCTGACGTGCACGGAGCAGCCGCAGGGCGTCCAGACGGCGCTCATGCAGGTGTACCTGCGGACGGGGCGGTACGCGGAGGCGGCGGACATGCACCGCCGCGCGTACCGGGTGAACCGGACGCAGCTCGCGGATCTCGCGGACATCGGTGAGCATCTGGAGTTCTGCGGGCTGACCGGGAACGGGGCGCGCGGGCTGGAGATCCTGGAGCGGCACCTCGGCTGGCTGGACCGGGCGCCGAACCCGCACGCGGCGATGCGGTTCGCGGCGGCGGGGGCGCTGGTGCTGGGCCGCGCGGCGGCGGCCGGGCACGGGGCGGCGACGCTGCGGCGGCCCGCGGCGGGCGACCGCGCGGCGGCGGACGTCACGGTGGACGGGCTGCGCGCGGAGCTGGCGGCGTTCGCGACGGAGCTGGCGGCCCGGTTCGACGCGCGCAACGGCACGTCCCGGCAGGGCGACAAGGTGCGGGCGATCATCGAGGCGGAGCCGGTCGCGGAGTACGTGCCGCTGGCCGCGCACCACCGCCGTCCGGCCGCCGCGCCCGCCCCGGCGGCCCCGGCCCCGGACGGGACGGCCGACGGCGTCGCGGACGTCGCGGCGATCGACGATCTCGACGAGCTGCTCGACATCACCGACCGGCGCCGCAGCGTCCGCGACATGGAGCGGACGGTCGCGGCGTGGCGGCGGTTCGACGCCGTGGCGGAAAAGGTGGAGCCGACGCCGCTGCAGGCGGCCCGCAGGCTGGACGGGCGCGGCGTGGAGCGGGCCGTCGCGGGCGACGGGGCGGGCGCGATCGCGGCCTGGCGGGAGGCGGCCCGCCGGTTCGCCGACCTGGACGAGCAGGACCGGCGGCACCGCACGCTCAGCCGGCTGGGGGAGATGCGCGTCGACACCGGCGACCCGGACGGCATGGCGGACCTGACGGCCGCCGTCGACCACTTCACCGCGCACCCGGCCGAGGACGGGTACCTCGTGTCGGCGCTGCTGCGGCTCGCGGGCGGCCACCTCGAACTGGACCGGCCCGCCGACGCGCTCGCCGTCCTCGACCGGATCGCCCCCGGGGACGACCCCTACCGCGCCCCGGACGCCGACTTCCTGCGGGCCCGCGCGCTGGTGCTCACCGGCGACGTCGGGGAGGGGACGGCGGCGCTGCGGCGCAGCCTCGACGCTGCCCGCGCGCAGGACGAGCCGCAGAAGGTCGCGGCGGCGGCGCTGATGCTGGCGCAGATCCTGGGGCGGATCGCCGAGGACCAGGACGCGGTATCGCCGGAGGAGATCATCGCGCTGCTCGACGAGGTCCTCGCGGTGCCGACGGTGGCGGGGCCGATGCGGGCGGCGGCGCACGGGGAGCGAGGCCGGGCGCTGCTGTCCGCCGACCGTCCCGCCGACGCGGTCGCCGACCTGGTGGAGGGCGTCGCGGCGTGGACCGCCGAGGGCCTGCACGAGGCGGCCGTCCACCTGCGGGTCGACCTCGCCGCCGCGTACATGGGCGCCGGGCGGCACCTGGAGGCGGCCGAGGTCGCGGAGGAGGCCCTGCCCGGGGTGGCCGGGGAGGACGGCGACCCGATCGGCGAGCGGCGCTGCCGGCTGATCATCGCGCACGCGCAGAAGGAGCTCGGGGAGCCGGGCGCGGCGGACGCGTTCGTCGCGATGGCGGGGCTCGCCGCGCAGGACGGGAACGAGGAGGCGCGGGGGCATTTCCTCGACGAGTCCGCCGAGGTCCTGACGAACCTGGACCGGGACGCGCTCGCCGCGGAGCGGTTCGCGGAGGCCGCCGAGGCGTACGGCCGGGCCGGGAACCCCTACGGCCGGGTGAACGCGCTGCGCCGCGCCGCGATGTGCCGGCTGTGGAGCGGCGACGCCGACGCGGCCGGGTCCGGCATCGAGGACGCCCGCGCCGCGCTCGCCGACCTGCCCGCGGAGGACGAACCGGCGCGGATCTGGCACACGGCGCTGATCTCGTTCGACGCGGCGCGGATCCTCGCGCAGACCGGGCTGTTCCCGGCCGCCGTCGAGCAGGCCACCGCCGCCGCGGAAGGCTTCCGCTCCCTGAACGAGGACGACGCGGCCCAGCAGGCCGAGGACCTCCTCGCGAAGATCAGGTACACGTCGATCGGCGACGAGGACGACGACCCGCGGGCCGGCGACCACCCCAACGACGGCTCCACCCCCGCCTGACCCGCCCGCGGCCGCCCGGCGACTCCGTCCGGGCGGCCGCACCCGACGACGGCGACCCGGCCGTCCGACCGGCACCGGCCGCCGGTTGCAACGGCTCGCAGGCACCCGTCTTGGTCAGGCGGCGCGGTGGGCGCCTTCGGACGGGACGGCGTCCAGGAAGGCGGGCGCCGTCCAGCCGCGCCCGTCGTAGGCGGCGGTGATCGCGTCGCGGACCCGGTCGGCGCGGTCGGTCGCGGTGAGGACGATCACCGAGCCGCCGAACCCGCCGCCGATCATCCGGCCGCCGCGGGCGCCCGCGCGCAGCGCCGCGTCCACGGCGGCGTCGGCCTGCGGCCAGGAGATCTCGAACTGGTCCCGCAGCGACAGGTGCGAGGCGTTCAGCATCGCGCCCAGCTCGGCGACGGCCCCGGCGCGCAGCAGCCCGGCGGCGGCCTCCACCCGGTGGTTCTCGGTGACGACGTGCTGGACGCGGCGGCGCAGCACCGGGTCGCGCAGCGATCCGAGCGCGCCCGCGAGGTCCTTGACGTCGCGCAGCGCGGGGACGCCGAGCAGCGCCGCGGCCTCCTCGCATTCCGCGCGCCGCCGACCGTAGTCGCCGCCGCCGACCGAGTGGCTCGCACGGGTGTCGACGACCAGCAGCGTCAGCCCCGCGTCGCCCGGCGCGAACGGCACCTGCCCGGACAGGCCGCTGCGGCAGTCCAGCAGCAGCGCGTTCCCGGGCGTGCACAGCAGCGACGCCGACTGGTCCATGATCCCGCAGGGGGCGCCGACCTGCTCGTTCTCCGCGCGCTGCGCCAGCGCCGCCAGCTCCCGGCGGTCCGGCTCGACGCCGTGCAGATCGCACAGGGCGAGGGCGGTCGCGCACTCCAGCGCGGCGGACGACGACAGCCCCGCGCCCGCCGGCAGGTCGGCGTCGATCAGCAGCGAGGCGCCGCCCGTCCCGAGGGCGCCGTGCAGCACCCGCGCGACGCCGACCGGGTACGCGGCCCACGCCCGCTCCGGCGGCCAGCCCTCGGCGACGACGGGGCCGCCCGCGACGGGCGCGGTCACCGGCTCGGCGGACGCCCGCAGGGAGCGGGCCTCGACGATCCCGTCGTCCCGCCGCGCCGCCGCGACCGTGACGCCCTGCGCGAGGGCGAACGGCAGCACCAGGCCGTCGTTGTAGTCGGTGTGCTCCCCGATCAGGTTGACCCGGCCGGGAGCCCGCCAGACGCCGTCCGGCGCCCGCCCGTACGCGTTCTCGAACGCGGCCGCGAGCGGGGCGGCCGCCGGGGCGGCGGTCACCGGGACCGGATGAAGGTCCAGGCGTCGCCGACCATGGCGCGCAGGTCGTGCTCCGGCTTCCAGCCCAGCTCGCTCCGGATCCGGTCGGACGACGCGACGAGCACGGCCGGGTCGCCCGCGCGGCGCGGCGCGACCTCGGCGGGGATGTCGCGGCCGGTCACCTCGCGGCAGACGTCCACGACCTCCTTCACCGAGTAGCCCGTCCCGCTGCCCAGGTTGTAGATCTTGTGGGTGCCGGGCTCGCAGTCCTCCAGGGCCAGCAGGTGCGCCCGTCCGAGGTCCTCGACGTGGATGTAGTCGCGGATGCAGGTGCCGTCGGGCGTCGGGTAGTCGTCGCCGAACAGCTTCACCGGCGCGCCGTCCTCGCCGCCCGCGGCCTTCAGCACGTTCGGGATCAGGTGGGTCTCGACGGTGTGCCGCTCCCCGAGCGTCCCGTAGGCCCCGGCGACGTTGAAGTAGCGCAGGGAGACGCCGCCGAGCCCGTGCAGCCGCGCGTACTCGGCGAGCGCCGTGTCGATCGCGAGCTTGGACGCGCCGTACGGGTTCGTCGGGCGGGTCGGGTCGGTCTCCAGGATCGGCGTGGACTCGGGCTCCCCGTACGTCGCGGCCGTCGACGAGAACACGATCCGCGGGACGCCCGTGACGCGCATCGCGTCCAGCAGGGCGAGGGACTCGCCGAGGTTCTTGTCCCAGTACAGGCCGGGGTTCTGCACCGACTCGCCGACCAGCGACTTCGCGGCGAAGTGCAGCACGGCGTCGAAACCGGCGCCGCCGAGCACGTCGGCGGCCCGCTCCCGCAGGGTGCCGCGCACCAGCCGGGCGCCCGCCGGGACGGCGTCCTCGTGGCCGGTGGACAGGTCGTCGAGCACGACGACCTCATGCTGCGCCTCCAGCAGCAGGGCGGAGACGACGCTGCCGATGTAGCCGGCGCCTCCGGTGACGAGCAGCTTCACGAACGGCCTCCTCGAGGTGACGGTGGGGCGACGCTGCGGGGGGTGCCGTCCAGGCTATCCGCAACCCGAAGCGGGCACCGTCCGGTCCGCGGAACGCCGAATATGATGGGCGGGACGCGCGGGGCGACGTCCCGCGGGCGGTCAGCGGCGCCGCCGGACGCGGCGCCTCCGCAGACACCTGAGAGAATCGGTCCGTGCACATGCCCGAAGCGTTCGACCCCACCACCGCCCCCGCCGCGGCGCCGCGCGTCCTGTCGGGGATCCAGCCCACCGCCGACTCGTTCCACCTCGGCAACTACCTGGGCGCGCTGCGGCAGTGGGTCTCGCTGCAGGACACGCACGAGGCGTTCTACTGCGTCGTCGACCTCCACGCGATCACCGTCGAGCACGACCCGGACGTCCTGCGCCGCCGCAGCAAGGTCGCCGCCGCGCAGCTCTTCGCGATGGGCGTCGATCCGGAGCGCGCCACCGTCTTCGTGCAGAGCCAGGTGCCCGAGCACGCCGAGCTGGCGTGGGTGCTGGGCTGCCTCACCGGGTTCGGCGAGGCCGGGCGGATGACCCAGTTCAAGGACAAGTCCGCCAAGCAGGGCCAGACGAACACGACCGTGGGCCTGTTCACGTACCCGATCCTGCAGGCCGCCGACATCCTGCTGTACTCGCCGGAGCCCGGGGACGGCGAGCGCGTCCTGCGGGTGCCCGTCGGCGAGGACCAGCGGCAGCACCTGGAGCTGACCCGCACCCTCGCGAACCGCTTCAACCACCGCTTCGGCGACACGTTCGTCCCGCCGGAGGCGTTCATCCCCGAGGGCGCCGCGAAGATCACCGACCTGCAGGAGCCGACCGCCAAGATGAGCAAGTCGGCGTCGTCCCCGCAGGGGATCATCGACGTGCTCGAGGAGCCCGGCCCGATGCGCAAGAAGATCATGCGCGCGGTCACCGACACCGGCACCGACGTGCTCTACGACGAGGAGAACAAGGCGGGCGTCACGAACCTGCTGCGGATCTTCTCCGCGCTGGAGGGCACCCCGATCCCCGACCTGGAGAAGCGGTACGCCGACTCCGGGTACGGCCAGTTCAAGAAGGACCTCGCGCAGGTCGTCCTCGACACCTTCACCCCCATCCGGGAGCGCACGCGGGAGCTGCTGGCCGACGAGGCCGAACTCGACCGGCTCCTCGCGCTCGGCGCCGAACGCGCCGGCAAGGTCGCCGCACGGACGATGGACACCGTGCGCGAACGCGTGGGATTCGTGGGACGTGGCCGCTGACCGGCCCCGGCCGCCCGGCGCCGGCGACGCCGGTTCCGGGGGACGCGCCACCGAGCGGCCGGTCGCGGACCGGCCGATCGCCGACACCTTCGTGGGCGGCATGGCGGCGGTCCCGCCCCATCCGGACGCCCGCACCATCGGTGTCGCCGTCCCCATCCCCGAGCCGTTCGGGTCCTGGCTGCAGGCGCGGCGCGCGTCCTACGGCGACCCGCTCGCCGGCGCCATCCCCACCCACATCACGCTGCTGCCGCCGACGGAGGTGGACGCGGCCGCGCTCGGCGTGATCGACCGCCACCTGCGCGCGGTCGCCCGCGACGAGCGCCCGTTCGTGATCCGGCTGCGCGGCAGCGGAACGTTCCGCCCCGTTTCCCCGGTGGTGTTCGTGGCGGTCGCCGAAGGGATCAGCGGCTGCGAACGCCTGCAGGCGCGGGTTTCGTCGGGCCCCCTCGAACGTCCGCTCGCGTTCCCGTACCACCCGCATGTGACGATCGCGCACCACCTGCCCGACGACGTCATGGACCGCGCGTTCAAGGACCTCGCCGACTTCCGCGCCGACTTCGACGTCTGGGGCTTCGCCCTCTACGAGCACGGGCGCGACGGCGTGTGGCGCCCGCAGCGCGACTACCTCTTCGGCGACGCCGCCATCGGCCGCGAAGGCCCCGACGCCCCCTGACGTCCCGGCCCGTGACGCAACGGCGGGGAACCCGGCGGTGCCGCGCCGCTTTCGAGTGTGCACGGCCGGGTACGTTGCGCATATGCGGCAGGTGATCAACGGGGTGCAAAGGCGCGGCGAGGCCCTCCTTAACGACGGTAAAGACCTGTTGCGCCGCCAGCGCGCGCGCCGGCCGTGGCTCGACCATCAGGTCCGCGCGTTCGAGCGGTACCAGGAGCGGCGCGGCAACCGCCTGGCCGCCGCCCTCACCTGCTACGGCTTCCTGTCCTTCTTCCCGCTGCTCGCGCTCGCGTACGCGCTGCTCGGCTACCTGGTGGGCGTCAGCGACGAGGTGCGCGGCTACTTCGTCGAGGCGATCAACTCGCTGCTGCCCGGCCTGTCCGAGGAGCTTCGGGTGCAGCAGATCGCCGAGTCCAAGACGGCGGTCGGCGTCATCGGCATCGCGGGCCTGCTCGTCACCGGGCTCGGCTGGATCCAGACGCTCCGCGAGTCCCTGCGCGACATGTGGGGCAACGAGCCGGACGGCGGCGGCAACCCCGTCCTGCTGCGGCTGCGGGACATCGCCGTGCTCGCGCTGCTCGGCGTCGTCCTGATCTGCGGCATGGCGACCTCCACCGTGACGAGCGCCGCGACCGGGACGGTCCTCGGCTGGTTCGGCCTGGAGGACGTGCCCGGCGCCGGCACCGCCCTGCGGCTGCTCTCGCTGGCGATCGCGACGTCCTTCAACGCCGTGATCTTCCTGGTCCTGTTCACCCGGCTGACCGGCGCCCGCGCCCCGTGGCGCAGCATCGCGCGCGGCGCGGTGTTCGGCGCGATCGGCTTCGAGGTGCTCAAGCAGGTCGCGAGCCTGCTGATCAGCCGCACCACCGAGAACCCGGTCTACGCGTCGTTCGCCGTCCTCGTCGGGCTGATGGTGTGGATGAACGTCGCGTCCCGGTTCGTCCTGTTCGTGGCGGGCTGGACGGCCACCCGGCGCGTCGTCATCACCGCCGAGGCCGAAGCGGAGGCCTACGACGAGATCGAGGAGACCGAGCAGGACGAGCGGGACGAGCAGGACGAGCGGGACGGCCCCGAGCCCGGCGGCACCGGGCGCGGGGCGGGCGGCGGACGTCCCGGCGGCGCGGCCTACGAGAACGGGTCGTCGCGCCTGCGGCGGCGCAGCACCAGCACGAGCGTCCCGGCGGCGAGCACGGCGCCCGCCGCGCCGCCCGCGACGACGACCCAGGTCCGCGACGAGTCCTCGTCGGCCAGGGGCGCGTCCGGCAGGAGGCCGCCCGACTGATCGGCCTTCTTCTCGGCGCCCACGGGCTCGGCCAGCTTCCCGACCGGCTGCGCCTTGCCGTTCGCCGCGAAGCCCCAGTCGAGCAGCTGCGTGGCGAGTTCGGACGGCTGCACCTCGGCGCCCATCAGCGCGATGTAGATGGTGTGACCGTTCCGTTGCGCGGCCGCGACGTACGTCTGCTTCGCGGCGATCGTGTAGCCGTTCTTGCCGCCGAGCATCCCCGCGTACTCGTGCCGCTCGCCCGGCAGCAGCCGGTTGTGCGTGTGGATCGGGTAGCCGCCCTTCTTGCCCTGCTTGCGCTCCTTCTTCGTGGGCGGCGCCGGGAAGTCGTGGTCGATCTGGGAGATGTACTCGCGGAAGTCGGCGTTCTTCATGCCCTCCCGCAGGATCAGCACCAGGTCGTACGCCGAGGTGTGCTGCGTCCGGACGTCCAGGCCGAGGTCCTTGTCGAGCCCGTTCGTGGACCCGGCGACCGTGTCGAGCGCGTTGAGCTTGCGCGCGTAGGCGTTCATGTCGGCGAGGGTCTTCTTCACCCCGCCGTTGGCCTCGGCGAGCGCGACGGCCGAGTCGTTCGCCGACATCATCAGCAGCGAGTAGAAGAGGTCGGAGACCTTGTACTTCATCTTCGGGGTCAGGCCGACCTTGGTCCCCTCGACGTCGCACGCCGCCTGCGACGGGCGGACGAGCCGGTCGGCGTCCAGGCGGGGGATCAGCGCCGCGGCGGTCAGCACCTTCATCGTGCTCGCCGGCAGGTGGTGCCCGTGCGCGTCCTTGGCGGCCAGCACGTTCCCGGTGGTGCCGTCGGCGACCAGGTAGGACGCCGCCTCGATCTTCGGCAGCTCCGGCACCCCCGGCGCCTTATTGACGACGATGCCGTCGCTCGCGAGCTGCGGTCCGCCTACCGGGTCGCCGGGCGCGGCCGTCCGCTGCGCCGCCGGACGTCCGGGCTCGGCGCGCGCGGGGAGGGGCGGGGCGACGAGCGCGGCCACGGCGACCGGCACCGCGATCGCCGTCGCGGTGCGCCGCAGCCTGCGCCGCCGGCCGACCGGCCGGACGAGCCGGGCGGTGCGTTCCGGGCGCGGCGGACGTTCGGGACGGGGCGGGCCCTCCGGGCGCGGGGGACGCTCCGGGCTCGCGGGCCGGGTGGGACGCGCGGGCTGTCCCGGGCGCGGGGCCTCGCCCGCGCCACCGTCCTGTCGGTCCGATCGTCCTGAGTGCACGCTCGCGACGCTCCTCGCTTCCGCAGGAGCGCGATCGCCCCCAACGCCCATGACTCCCCCGCAGACTAGGCGACCTATCCGGCGAAGGGGTACCCGCACCGGAAAGCGGCAAGCCTGCAACACTTGGGACTGAAGGGACGAAGGGTGATTCTTGGTGCAGCAACGGCGACTAGAATCGGTTACAGGCCGTCACGAACCTGATTTTGGGACGGGCTGACTAGTCCGATCGTGGGGTTCCGTGGGCCGGAAGGATGACCGAAAAGGATGGCCCCGGCCCGTGCGGCGGTCGCCCGGAAGAGTCAATTGACAGGCAAAGGGCATGGAGTCCGGCGAGGCGACGGACACGGGCGCCATCATGGTGAGAACACGTGACCTGGACCGGCGTTTGTCCAGGCTTAGGGACCCGCTGGCTGAATTGCGCCACGTGCCACGCAACGACCTGCAACGATTGTGGACGGAGGTTGGCCGTGGCCATTGACTTCAACGCATCGAACGGGGCTACGCTCGGTATCGAGTGGGAGCTGCAACTCGTCGATGCGGAGACGAGGCACCTGCGGCAGGACGCACGCGGTGTGCTCGCCGCGCTGCCCGCGCTGAGCGAGGGCGGCGACAACCCCCGGATCCGGCACGAGCTGATGGAGTCCACGGTCGAGGTCGTGACCGATATCTGTCACACCGTGGGCGAGGCCAAGGCCGACCTGGCCGGCACCCTCACCGCGCTGCGGTCCGCGGCCGCCGACCGCGGCCTGGCACTGGCCTGCACCGGCACCCATCCCATCAGCGACTGGCGCGACGCGGTCATGGCCCCGATGCAGCGCTACGCCGACCTCGTCGAGGAGATGCAGTGGCTCGCCCGCCGCATCCAGACGTTCGGCGTGCACGTGCACGTCGGGATCTCCGACGCGGACAAGGCGATCCCCATCGTCAACGCGCTGTCGGCCTACCTTCCGCACTTCCTCGCGCTGACCGCGTCCAGCCCGTTCTGGAGCGGCGGAGACACCGGCCTGGCCTCGTGCCGTGCCGTCGTCTTCGGTCAGCTGCCGACGGCCGGTCCTCCCCACTTGCTTGACGACTGGGCGGCCTTCGAGGATTACATGGACACCCTGCTGCGTTCCGGAACCATCCGGAGCATCAAGGAGGTCTGGTGGGACGTCCGCCCGCACCCGGACTTCGGCACCGTCGAGATCCGGATGTTCGACGGCATCCCCACCCTGCGCGAGGTCGGCATGGCCGCGGCCCTGTGCCAGAGCCTGGTCACGCTGTTCGAACAGCAGCTCGACCGCGGCTACACGCTGCCGCGGCCGGCCGCCTGGGTGGTGCGCGACAACAAGTGGCGCGCCACCCGGTACGGGCTCGACGCCATCGTGATCACCGACGACCGCGGGCACACCGTCCCGCTGCGCGACGACCTGTACGAGCTGATCCGTGAGCTGGAGCCGGTCGCCGACCGGCTCGGCTGCGCGGAGGAGCTGAAGGTGGCCGGCGAGGTGCTCGACCACGGCGCCCCGTACGAGCGCCAGCGGGCCGTCCGCGCCGACGGCGGCTCGCTGGAGGACGTCGTGGACGTCGCGATCACCGAACTCGCCGAGGACCGGTTCGTCACGCTCGGGGAGGTCTCCCGTGCGGGGGCCTGACCGGGCGCCCGGCCCCGCCGAACCCGGCCCCGGGGACGGCCGGGGGAACGGACCGGGCGGCCCGGACGACTCTCCGGGCGGCGGCGGACTGAACGGGGCGGCGGGGATCGGCGAACACTCAGGTAAGGACCCGGACGGTGCGCGCAAGCGAGGGAAGGCCCGCGAGGCCCGCGCGGACCGCGAGAACCGTCCAGACGACATCGAGACCACCCGGCGGAGGCCCTTCGGCTCCGCCGTCGCGCAGGGGGCGCAGATGACCCACCCGGGACCCGGGGTGATGCCCGGCCTCGAACCACCGACCGCCGGCCCGGAGGGCCGCGACCGCCCGTCCGGGGCCGGCCGCGGACCCGGCGCCGGCCCCGCCCGCGACGCGGCCCGCGACGCCGCGCCCGGCACCGCCGGCGGCCCCGCGGCGCCCGCGACCGCGCCCTCCGCCGCCGGCCCCGCCCCCTCGGGCGCCGCCGGCGCGGGCGCCCCGGTCGTCCTCGGCGGCGCCGCCCTCCAGCCGCAGCTCGACGGGTTCCTCGACCGGCACGAGGGCGAGCTCGTCGCGTTCCGCCGCGACCTGCACATGCACCCGGAGCTGGGGTACAGCGAGCACCGCACCACCCGCAAGATCGTCGACCGGCTGCGCGCGGCCGGGCTGAAGCCGCAGGTCCTCCCGCGCGGCACCGGCCTGTTCTGCGACATCGGCCCCGCCGACGGCGGGACGGTCGCGCTGCGCGCCGACATCGACGCGCTGCCGCTGCAGGACGAGAAGGAGGACGTCCCGTACCGGTCGACGGTCCCGGGCGTCGCGCACGCCTGCGGCCACGACGTCCACACGACGATGCTGCTCGGCGCCGGGCTGTTCCTCGCGCAGCAGGCCGAGGCGGGGCTGCTGCCGGGCCGCGTCCGGCTGCTGTTCCAGCCCGCGGAGGAGGTGCCGGGCGGCGCGCTGGACGTGATGGCGGCGGGCGGCCTCGTCGGCGTCGACCGGGCGTTCGCGCTGCACTGCGACCCGCGCATCGAGGTCGGCCAGCTCGGGCTGCGCACCGGGCCGATCACCGCGGCCTGCGACAAGGTGTACGTGAAGGTCACCGGGCCCGGCGGGCACACCGCGCGCCCGCACCTGACCGCCGACCTCGTGTACGCCCTCGCCAAGATCGTCACCGAGCTGCCGTCGGCGCTGTCCCGCCGCGTCGACCCGCGCTCCAGCCTGTCGCTGGTGTGGGGCCGGGTGTCGGCCGGGTCGGTTGCGAACGCGATCCCCGACGACGGCGTCGCCGAGGGGACCGTCCGCTGCCTGGACGACCAGGCGTGGCACGCGGCGCCCGACATGATGAAGGCGCTGCTGCAGTCGGTCGCCTCCGCCTACGACGTCGAGGCGTCGCTGGAGTACGTCCGGGGCGTCCCCCCGACGGTGAACGAGGCGACGAGCGTCCAGATGTTCCGGGACGCCGCCGCGCAGGTGATGGACGAGGAGGGCGTCGTGCCCACCCCGCAGAGCCTCGGCGGCGAGGACTTCGGCTGGTACCTGGAGGCGGTGCCCGGCGCGCTCGCCCGGCTCGGCGTCCGCGCCCCCGGCTCGCCCGCCGAGTACGACCTGCACCGCGGCGACTTCGACGTGGACGAGCGCTGCGTCGCCGTCGGCGTCCGGGTGCTGAGCGCCACCGCGCTGACCGCGCTGTGGGAGGGCGGGCGGCCCGGCGACGGCGAGCCGATCGAGGGCGCCCTCGCCTGAGGGCGCGTCGGAGCGGCACTCCTTCCGGACACCGCGCCGCCGATGACCTGTGGCGACTTGTCTACGCGTTGGTAACGGAGCTGTTGCGAAACCGCGCACTCTGCCGGTTTTGCGCGATTTCCGAGGTAGCGTCCCATCGTTTTCGGCGGCCGGTCCGGTCGCCACCGTGGTGGGGATCGGAAGGAGCGCTACCTTGCGCCGTGGATTCAGAAGGACGCTCGTCGCCGTGACGAGCGCGGCGCTGATGCTCAGCGCGTCCGCGTGCGGCGGCAAGACGGCGGAGGACGGCGGCGGCGAGGGCGGCGACGGCGCCCTCAAGGTCGGGCTGGCCTTCGACATCGGCGGGCGTGGCGACCAGTCGTTCAACGACTCGGCCGCCGCGGGCCTCGACCGGGCCGCCAAGGAACTCAAGATCGAGACCGAGGAGATCTCGGCCAAGCCGGACGAGCCGGACTCCGACAAGGAGTCCCGCCTGCGGCTGCTCGCGAACCAGGGCTACAACCCGATCATCGGTGTCGGGTTCGCCTACACCGCGTCGGTGAACAAGGTCGCGAAGGAGTTCCCGGAGACGAAGTTCCTCGTCGTGGACGCCGACGGCTGCAAGGTCGAGGGCGCGAACGTCGGCGCGGCCTGCTTCGCCGAGGAGGAGGGCTCGTTCCTCGTCGGCGCCGCCGCCGCGCTCACCTCCGAGACCGGCAAGATCGGCTTCATCGGCGGCGTGAACGTCCCGCTCATCCAGCGCTTCGAGGCCGGGTACGAGGCCGGGGCGAAGGAAGTGAAGCCCGACACCGAGGTGCTGGCGAAGTACCTGACCCAGCCGCCGAACTTCAACGGCTTCAAGGACGTCAGCCTCGGCAACGAGGCCGCCAAGGGCATGCTCGACGACGACGCCGACGTCATCTACCACGCCGCGGGCGGCGCCGGGATCGGCGTCATCAAGACCGTCGGCGGCGCCAAGAAGTGGGCCATCGGCGTGGACGCCGACCAGTACAACCAGCCCGCGCTGGCCGGGGTCAAGGACCAGATCCTCACCTCCATGGTGAAGAAGGTCGACCTCGCCGTGTACGACTTCGTGAAGAGCGTCTCGGACGACACCTTCAAGGCGGGGCCGAAGGAGTACGACCTCGCCAACGACGGTGTCGGCTACGCCGCCTCCGGCGGCCACGTCGACGAGATCAAGGCGAAGCTCGAGGAGCTGAAGAAGGGCATCATCTCCGGCGAGATCAAGGTCCCGTCCGGCGCCTGATCCGCCCCGCGGACACCGGACGCCGCCCGTGCGGCGGCGTCCGGTGCCCCCCGTCACCCTGACCCAGGGTCGTCCTTCACCGAGCACGTTCGAGGCAGGAGAAGCGCCCGTGCCCGACCAGGTGCCGGCCGTGCGGCTGGCGTCGATCACCAAGCGGTTCCCCGGCGTGGTGGCCAACCGCGACGTCGACCTCACGATCGAGCGCGGCGAGGTGCACGCGCTGTGCGGCGAGAACGGCGCCGGCAAGTCGACCCTCATGAAGATCCTCTACGGCATGCAGCGGCCGGACGAGGGCACCATCGAGATCGACGGCGAGGCGGTGTCGCTGCGCGGCCCCGGTGACGCCATCGCCCGCGGCATCGGCATGGTGCACCAGCACTTCAAGCTGGCCGACAACCTCACCGTGCTGGAGAACGTCATCCTCGGCGCCGAACCGAAGCGGTTCGGCCGGATCGACTTCGCCGCCGCCCGCGCGAAGATCACCGAGATGTCGAAGACGTACGGCCTGCGCGTCGACCCGGACGTGCTGGTCGAGAAGCTCGGCGTCGGCGAGCGGCAGCGCGTCGAGATCCTCAAGGTGCTGTACCGGGGCGCGCGCGTGCTGATCCTGGACGAGCCGACCGCCGTGCTCGTCCCGCAGGAGGTCGACGAGCTGTTCGGCAACCTGCGGGAGCTGCGGGCCGAGGGCCTGACCGTGCTGTTCATCTCGCACAAGCTGGACGAGGTCCTGTCGGTGGCCGACACGATTTCGGTGATCCGGCGCGGCACCACGGTCGCCACCCGCCTCGACCCGCAGGAGGTCACGTCCCGCCGGCTCGCCGAGCTGATGGTGGGCTCGGAGCTGCCCACCCCGGAGCTCCGCGACTCCACCGCGACCGATCGGGTCCAGCTCGACGTCGGCGGGCTGACCGTGCTCACCCCCGAGGGGCGCCCGCTGGTGGACGGCGTCTCGCTGCGGATCCGCCGCGGCGAGATCGTCGGTCTCGCCGGGGTCGAGGGCAACGGGCAGACCGAACTGATCGAGGCGATCATGGGCATCCGCACCGTGGACGCCGGCACGATCCGCTTCGGCGACGACGACATCACCCACTGGCCGACGCGCCGCCGCCGCGAGGCCGGCATCGCCTACATCCCCGAGGACCGGCACCGGCACGGGCTGATCCTCGAGGGCACCCTGTGGGAGAACCGCGTCCTCGGCCACCAGACCCGGCCCCCGAACGTCCGCGGCCCGTGGATCGACCGGCGCGGCGCGCGCCGCGACACCACCCGCATCGTCCGCGACTACGACGTGCGCACCCCCGGCATCGAGGTGCCCGCCGCCGCGCTGTCCGGCGGCAACCAGCAGAAGCTCATCGTCGGCCGGGAGATGTCCGGCGAACCCCGCCTGCTGATCGCCGCCCACCCCACCCGCGGCATCGACGTCGGCGCCCAGGCCGCCATCTGGGACCACCTGCGGCGCGCCCGCGCCGCGGGCCTCGCCGTCCTGCTGATCAGCGCCGATCTAGAGGAACTCATCGGAATGTCCGACACCCTGCACGTGATCCTGCGGGGACGGCTGGTCGCGGAGGTCGACCCGCGCACCGTCACCCCCGAGGACCTCGGCTCCGCCATGACCGGCGCCGGAGCCTCCGCATGAGCGACCCCAAGGACCCCGAACACCCGGACCCGGAAGCCGCGGAGACCCCCGAAGCGGCGAAGAAGCCGGAAGCGGGCAAGAAGCCGGAAGCGGGCAAGGAGCCGGACACCGCCGAGAGCGCGTCGGACGCCGCCGGGAAGCCGGAGGCGGCGAAGGCCGGGCGGGACGAGCCGCCCGCGCCCGAGGCGCCCGAGGGCGTCCCGGCGTGGAAGGCGATCCTCCAGGGCAAGGGGCCGCGCGGCCTCGCCCTCAAGATCGGCGCGCCGGTCGTGGCGCTGCTGATCTCGCTCGTCATCACGATGATCCTGCTGCGGGTCACCGGCGCGGACCCGTTCTCGGCCGTGCAGAGCATGGTCGAGTACGGGACGACCGAGAACTCGATCGTCGACATCCTGAACCGGGCGACGCGCTACTACCTGTCGGCGGTCGCGGTCGCGATCGGGTTCCGGATGGGCCTGCTGAACATCGGCGTGGACGGCCAGTACCGGCTCGCCGCGTTCCTCGCCGCCGCGCTCGGCGGCGCGCTCGCCCTCCCGGCCCCCCTCGGCCAGTTCCTGGTGATCGTCGCGGCGATGGTCGTCGGCGGGGTGTGGGCCGCGATCGCGGGCGTCCTGAAGGTGACGCGCGGCGTCAGCGAGGTGCTCTCGACGATCATGCTGAACGCGATCGCGACCGGCCTGATCGCGTACCTGCTGCACAAGGACCGGCTCGCCGAGGTGAGCCCCGGCAGCAACAACATCGCGACGCCGCGGATCCCCGAGGACGGGCGGGTCGGCTCGCTGAACGGGTTCCTGGCGTCGATCGGCATCGACCTGCCCGGCCAGGTGTACGGGCTGCTGCCGCTCGCGATCGTCATCGGCGTCGTGTTCTGGATCCTCATCAACTTCACCCGGTTCGGGTTCGACCTGAAGGTGTCGGGGCTGTCGCCGTCGGCGGCGCAGGCCAGCGGCGTCAGCGCCCGCCGCATGATCGTCGTCACGATGATCATGTCGGGGGCGATCGCGGGCCTGATCGGGATGCCGGAGCTGCTCGGGAGCTCCTACGAGTACTCGCTGAACTTCCCGGCCGGGCTCGGCTTCACCGGCATCACGGTCGCGCTGCTCGGCCGCAACCATCCGTTCGGCATCGCGCTCGCGGCGCTGCTGTTCGCGTTCCTCGACCAGAGTTCGGACGTGCTGCAGGCGGTGGACGTGCCGAAGGAGATCGTCGGGGTGATGCAGGGCGTCGTCGTCCTGACCGTCGTGATCGTGTACGAGCTGATGCGGCGGTGGGAGATCCGGCTGCAGCAGCGGGCCGTGGCCGTCGAGCTGGCCACGGGCCACGACCTGGCGGCCGAGACCTCGGGGAGCGCGAAGTGACCGTCACGCAGGCCGACCGCGCCGCCGCCGCGAAGAACGGCGGCCGCCGCCTCCGCTGGCCGCACTACCTGCTGATCGCCGCCGGGCTGCTGATGCTGCTGTCGCTCGTCCGCACCCTGGACGGCGCGAACGACCTGACGTCCAGCGGGACGGTCGGGGCGGCGCTGCGGCTGGCCGTGCCGATCTTCCTCGCCGGGCTCGGCGGCCTGTGGTCGGAGCGCTCCGGCGTGATCAACATCGGGCTCGAGGGCATGATGATCCTCGGGACGTGGGCGGGCGCGTGGGCCGGGTACCAGTGGGGCCCGTGGGTCGGCGTCGCGGTCGGCATCCTCGGCGGCGCGCTCGGCGGGCTGCTGCACGCGATCGCGACCGTGACGTTCGGCGTCGACCACATCGTGTCCGGTGTCGCGATCAACATCCTGGGGCTCGGCCTCACGCAGTTCCTCGCGGGCATGCTGTTCGCGACGGAGGAGGCGAAGGCGCTCGGCGGCGGCGAGCGGCAGTCCCCGCCGGTCGACTCGATCTCGACGCTGACGGTGCCGGTCCTGTCCGGCGGCGAGGTGTTCGGGTGGAAGAGCCCGGACGTCCTCGGCTCCATCGAGAAGCACCACTGGTTCTTCGTGTCCGACCTCGCGGGCATCCTGCGCGGCGTGACGAGCGACGTGTCGGCGCTGACGGCGGTCGCGCTGCTGCTGATCCCGCTGTCGTTCTTCGTGCTGTGGCGGACGTCGTTCGGCCTGCGCGTCCGGTCCTGCGGCGAGGACCCGTACGCGGCCGAGTCGCTCGGCGTGTCGGTGTACCGGATGAAGTACGCGGCGGTGATCATCTCGGGCGGGCTGTCCGGGATGGCGGGGGCGTTCCTCGTCACGGTCGCCGCGAACTCCTACCAGGACGGCCAGACGAACGGGCGCGGCTTCATCGGCCTCGCCGCGATGATCTTCGGGAACTGGCGGCCGGGCGGGCTCACCGCGGGGTCGCTGCTGTTCGGCTACACCGACGCGATGAACGTGCGCGGCGGCGGCTCCTCGGTGCACGCGCTGCTGCTGTTCACCGCGATCCTGCTGGTCGGCGCCGCGGTCTGGCAGGCGGTGCGGGCCGGGCGGCTGCGCCCGGACGCCGCGACGGACGCCGCGCGCCGCGCCGTGCGCCGCGCGTACATCGCGTCCGGTGCGGCGCTCGTGTCGGCGATGGCGCTGCTCACGTGGTTCCTGCTGAGCGAGACCGTCCCGGGGGAGCTGGTGTCGTTCACCCCGCACCTGATCACGCTCCTGGTGCTGGCGCTGTTCAGCCAGCGGCTCCGGATGCCGGCGGCCAACGGGCTGCGGTTCCGCAAGGGCGAGGCAAGATAGCTTTCATGGAGATCGACTGGGCCGCCCTGCGCAGTGCCGCGCGGGAGGCGATGGGGCGCGCCTACTGCCCGTACTCCGGGTTCCCGGTGGGCGCCGCCGCGCTGGTGGACGACGGACGCGTGATCACCGGCTGCAACGTGGAGAACGCGTCGTACGGGGTCGGGCTGTGCGCGGAGTGCTCGCTCGTCTCGGCGCTGCACGGGCCGGGCAAGTCGGCGGCGCCGCGGCTGGTCGCGGTCGCCGTCGTCGACCGCAACGGCGACCCGCTGATGCCGTGCGGGCGCTGCCGCCAGCTCCTGTGGGAGCACGGCGGCCCGCCGCTGCTGCTGGAGACGGCCCGCGGCATCCTGCCCATGTCGGACGTCCTGCCCGACGCGTTCGGCCCCGACGACCTCATGACCCGCTGATCGTTCGACCAGAGAGGACCACGTGGACGCCATCGATGTCATCCGCGTCAAGCGGGACGGCGGCGAGCTGGCCCCGGACCAGATCGACTGGGCGGTCGACGCCTACACCCGCGGCGCGATCGCCGAGGAGCAGATGTCGGCCCTCGCGATGGCGATCCTGCTGAACGGCATGACGCGGGCGGAGGTGGCCCGCTGGACGGAGGCCATGATCGCCTCCGGGGAGCGGATGGACTGGTCGGCGCTGGACCGGCCCACCACCGACAAGCACTCCACCGGCGGCGTCGGCGACAAGATCACGCTGCCGCTGGCGCCGCTGGTCGCGGCGTGCGGCGCGGCCGTCCCGCAGCTGTCCGGGCGCGGGCTCGGGCACACCGGCGGCACCCTGGACAAGCTGGAGTCGATCCCCGGCTGGCGGGCGTCCCTCACGAACGCCGAGATGCTGGACGTCCTGCGCGAATCGGGCGCCGTGATCTGCGCGGCGGGCACCGGCCTCGCGCCCGCCGACCGGAAGCTGTACGCGCTGCGCGACGTCACCGGCACCGTCGAGTCGATCCCGCTGATCGCGTCGTCGATCATGTCGAAGAAGATCGCCGAGGGGACGGGCGCGCTGGTCCTGGACGTCAAGGTCGGTTCGGGCGCGTTCATGAAGACGCCCGAGTCGGCGCGGGAGCTCGCCGAGACGATGGTCGCGATCGGCTCCGACCACGGCGTCCGCACGGTCGCGCTGCTCACCGCGATGGACCGTCCGCTGGGCAACGCGGTCGGCAACGCGCTGGAGGTCGCCGAGTCGGTGGAGGTCCTCGCGGGCGGCGGGCCGTCCGACGTCGTGGAGCTGACCGTGGCGCTCGCCCGAGAGATGCTCGACGCCGCCGGGATCACCGGCAAGGACCCGGCCGACGCCCTCCGCGACGGCTCCGCGATGGACGTGTGGCGCCGCATGATCGCCGCGCAGGGCGGCGACCCCGACGCGCCGCTGCCCGCGGCGGCCGTCACGCACACGGTCACCGCGCCCGCGTCGGGCGTCCTGACCCGCCTAGACGCCTACGGCGTGGGCGTCGCGGCCTGGCGGCTCGGCGCCGGACGGGCCCGCAAGGAGGACCCGGTGTCGTTCGGCGCCGGGATCACCTGCCACGCCAAGCCGGGCGACACGGTCACCGAGGGGCGGCCGCTCCTCACCCTGCACACCGACGACGAGACGCGGATCGCGCGCGCCCTCGACGCGCTCGACGGCGCCTGGGAGATCGTGCCCGGCGGCGCCCCCGACCTGCACCCGCTCGTCCTCGGCAAGATCGGCTGACGGGTTGGGAACGGGCCCGGTGGGAACCGTTCCCCCGTGCCCGTAGCGATCCTCGCCGCCGTCCTGGCCGGCGCCTGCTTCGCCCTCGCCGGCGTCCTGCAGCAGCGCGCCGCCAGCGCGCGCCCGTCCCGCGAGGCCATGTCGGTGCGGCTCCTCGGCGGCCTCGCCCGGGACCGGACGTGGCTGTTCGGCATCGCGTTCGCCGTCGCCGCGTACGGGTTCCAGATGCTCGCGCTCGCGTTCGGCCCGCTGGCCCTCGTCCAGCCGCTGATCGTCACCGAGCTGGTCTTCGCGATCCCGCTGTCGGTGTGGCTCTACCACCTGCGGATGGGCGCCCGCGAATGGTACGGCGCGCTCGCCGTCGCCGGGGGGCTCGCGCTCGCGCTCATCGCCGCCGACCCGCGCGGCGGCGAGAAGCCCATTCCGCTGGAGGAGTGGCTGCTGACGCTCGCCGCCGTCCTCGCCGCCACCGCCGTCGCCCTCACCGCCGCCCGGTACGCGGGCGAGCTGCCCCGCGCGTCCCTCATCGCGCTCGCCGCGGGCCTCGTCATGGGCACCCAGTCGGTGCTGCTCGCCGCGACCGTCGGCAAGATCGAGACGGGCGTCGTCGCGCTGTTCACGTCCTGGCAGACCTACGTGCTGGTGATCGCCAGCATCGGCGGGCTGGTGCTGATCCAGAGCGCGTTCCAGGCCGGGCCGCTCGCCGCCACCATGCCGGTGATCGACTCCACCGAGCCCGCCGTCGCCGTCACCCTCGGCATCCTGCTGTTCGACGAGCGGATCCGCGTCGGGCTGCTGCCGTCCGGCGTGACCGTCCTCGGTCTGCTGATCCTGCTCACCGGCATCGCCGCGCTCGACACGTCCCCGCTGCTGCAGGCCCTGCACCGTCAGGAGATCGCGCGCCGCACCACCTGACGTCCCGCCGCCTCCTGCCACACCGGCAGCAGGTCCTCGGCGAGCACCCGGCCCCACGACCGGTGCCGCCGCCGCGACGTCGCGAGCGCCGCCCGGCCCAGCGCCGCCCGCCGGGCCGGGTCGGCGGCGAGCGCCGCGAGTTCGCGCGCCCAGCCCGCCGGGTCGTCGCGCCGCACAACGACGCCGTCCCGTCCGGGCGCCGCCAGCCACGTCGTCGTCAGCGCCACCTCGGGCAGCACCACCGGCAGCCCGCACGCCATCGCCTCCGCGACCACGTTGCCGATCGTCTCGCTGCGCGACGGGAACGCGAGCACGTCGCAGCCCGCGTACACCTCCGCGAGGTCGTCCTGCCCGAGCCTGCCGAGCAGCGTGACCCCGTCCCCGAGCAGCGCCGACAGCGGCCCGGCCGCCGCACCGGACCCGGCGACGACGAGCCGCACGTCCCGCCCGTCCGCGCGCAGCCGCCGCACCGCCTCGCCCGCCACCATCACCCGCTTGGACGCGTCGACCCGCCCCGCGAACAGGACGAGCGTCTCCGCGGCGCCGAGCGCGTGCCGTGCGGCGAGCCGCGCCCGCGCCGCCGGATCGGGCCGGAACCGGCCGAGGTCGACGCCCCGGCCGAGCAGCGACACCCGCCCCGGACCCACCACCGCCTCGACCTCGCCGCGCTCCGGCGGCGTCGCGACCAGCACCCGGTCGCACGCCCGCAGCAGCCGGTCCCGGCGCCGCCGGGCCAGCGCGGCGGCCGCCCCCGCGACCGCCTCCGGCACCCGCAGCTGCCGCAGGTACGCGGCCGTCAGCACCGGCACGTCGGTGTGGAGCGAGCACACCATCCCCGGCCGTTCGGGCAGCCGCCCCGCCAGCCGGACGGCCGTGCCCGCGAACGCGAACGCGTGCGTCAGATGCCAGACGTCGTGCTTGCGCAGCCGCACCGCCAGCCCCGGGTGGTACGGCGCCAGGTCCGTCGCGTCGACCCCGCCGAGCAGCCGCGCCAGCGGCCCGTCCCCCAGCACGGGACGCAGCGTGACGAACCGGACGGTGTCCGACAGCGGCTCGACCCCGTCCCGCTCGCCCAGCACGTACAGCGTGAGGTCGACGCCCGGATCGTCCCGCGCCGCCGCCTCCGCGAACCGCTCCCAGCACTTCACGTGGCCGCCCGCCCCGGCGTCCCGCTGCAGCTCCACCAGGACCGCGACGGACGTCCTCATGTCCCGCGCTCCAGCGTCCGCTCGTACGCGACCGCGGCCTTCGCGAGCACCCACACCCCGGCCGTCATGACCAGCAGCCCCGCCGCCTCGATCGCCAGCCACATCGGCGCCACCCGGACCGTGCCGCCCAGCACGCCCAGCCCGATCGCGATCCCGGCCAGCGGCTCCACCGCCGCCAGCGGCGGGTACGACGCCTCCAGCGGCTCCAGCTTGAACGCGCTCTGCAGCAGCAGCGTCCCCGTCACCGCCACCGCCGCCACCGCGTACGGCGACCAGTGCAGCAGCAGCGCGAGCAGCCCGTGGTCGAACAGCCGTCCCATCGCCGTGTCCGTCAGCGCCGACTGCAACCCGAACAGCATCCCCGCGCCGACGCCGAGCACCGGCGCCTCCTTCTCCGGCGCCAGCTGCCGCGCCAGCTTCACCAGCCCGCCCGTGATCAGCCCGACCAGCCCGGCGATCAGCAGCCAGATCCAGATCGGCGCGTCGGTCGCCTCGCCCTCCTCCGGACGGCCCGCCACCAGGAACGCCCCGAGCCCGCCGGAGATCGCGATCGCGCCGCCCCACTCCCGTCCGGTCAGCCGCCGCCGCTCCCACGTCGCGGCGATCGGCAGCGCGAACAGCAGCCGCGTCACCAGCAGCGGCTGCACCAGCGCCACCCCGCCCTTGCCGAGCGCCAGCGCGCTCAGGACGTTGCCGACCACGGCCGTCCCGACCCCCACCAGCCACAGCCGCTGCCGCACCAGGTACCACAGCAGCCGCCAGTGCAGCACCAGGCCCTCGGGCGCGCGCGAGGCCGCCCGCTGCTGGACGGCCGAACCCAGCCCGAACAGCGCGGCCGCCCCGAGAGCGAGCACGTACACCACGCATCGCCGCTACCCCGCCCGGCCGCTCGCACACCTCCGCGACCTGCGGCGACGCCCGTCCGCGCCCGCCGTGCCGTAGGGTCGACGCTCATGATCGACGAGACCCGCAGCGCCTACGACGCCGTCGTCCCCCTGTACGCCGAACTGGTCGGCGACGTGCGGACGCACCATCCCGTCGACCGGGCGCTCGTCGCCGCGTTCGCCGAGACCGTCGAGGGACCGGTGGCCGACGTCGGCTGCGGCCCCGGCCACTACACGGCGTACCTGCGCGACCTCGGCGCGGACGCCTTCGGCATCGACCTGTCGCCCGCGATGGTCGCGCACGCCCGCGCCGCCCACCCCGGCGTCCGCTTCGACGAGGGCACGATGACCGACCTGGACGTCCCGTCCGCGTCGGTCGGCGGCGTCCTGGCCTGGTACTCGATCATCCACGCGGACCCGGACGACGTCCCGGCGATCCTCGCGGAGTTCCACCGGGTGCTCGTCCCCGGCGGCCACGTCCTGCTCGGCTTCTTCGCGGGCGCCGACACCCCGACCCCGTTCGACCACAAGGTCGCGCGGGCCTACCGGTGGCCCGCCGACCACCTGGCCGCGCTGCTGCGCGACGCCGGGTTCGCGGAGACGGCCCGCGCGACGCGCCGTCCCGCCCCCGGGGAGCGCCCGTTCGACCTGGCCGGGATCCTCGCCCGCAAGACCTGACTCAGCCCCAGAACGGCGGGCCGCCCTGCGTCGACGCCCACACCCACACGTAGATGAGGAACGCGAACCCGAGCACTCCCACCAGCAGCGGCCAGCCGGGGCGGTGCACGCGATGCCTGGCCATGCTCACCACCTCCTTCGGGGGATGTCACCGCCCCCCGAAAGGGGCAACCCCCAACAAAGGCAAACAAATCGCCTCCGCGATGCCCCCGTCCGCGGCGGCGATCAGCGCTTGAGCACCTCGTACAGGGCCGAGATGCCGTGCTCGCCGTGCCCCGCCTCGACCGCCCGCCGCACCAGGTCGTACATCGGCTCCAGCCACGACGCGTCGACGTTCGCCTCGCGGGCGAACTCCGCCCCGGTGAGGGACGTCCGGTAGCACTTCGCCCGCGAATGCGGAAAGTATTTATTCAGTTACGAAGAGTGACGGATGGGGAAGTCCCGGGGCGCAAGAAGCAAACCCCGACGAAGGGACTCGATCATGCGCAGGATCTTCGCCGCCCTGGTGCTCGCCACCGGTGCGACGCTCGCCGCGTTCGTCGGCCTCGCCGCCACGGCGTCCGCCGCCACCGCCGCACCCGTGAGCCACGAGCGCGCGTACGGCTGCGGCCACCACCACGGCAAGCACTGCGACGGCAAGGGCCATGACAAGGGCTGGGGCCACGACAAGGGCGACCACTGCGACAAGGGCCACCACGGCAAGCACTGCGACGGCAAGGGTCACGACAAGGGCTGGGGCCACGACAAGGGGCACGACAAGGGGCACGGTAAGCACTGGAAGCACGACAAGGACTGCGACCACGGCAAGGGCCACGGGCACGGCAAGGGCCACCACGGCAAGGGGCACCACGACAAGGGGCACTACGGCCACTTTGGCATGGGCCACCACGGCTTCGGCCTCCTGAGCGAATTCTTCGGCGGCCGGTTCTGATTCCTGCCGACGAGTGAAGCGGGCCGCTGGGCCGAGGACGCGCACGCCTCCGTCCAGCGGCCGCCACGAACCGCACGAACGTCCTCGTGCGGTTCTGGGACACTCGGCCGATGCGCTTGTTCGACGCTTCCGGGCATGGCGTGGAGTTGCGCGTCACCGGTTACCAGTTCCCCGACGATCCGGCCAAGCGGTACAGCTGGCACATGGTGGAGGGGGGCGCGACCTGCCCCGAGGGCTCGTGGACGTTCCGCTACCCGGCCCTGACGTGCGCCGACTCGGCCTACGTCCCGGTCTGGCTGCGCGGCGCCGCCCGGCCGGAGCACGCGCCCGCGGACGCCGAGCCGCCCGGCGATCTCTGGTTCACCGAGCCCAACCTCACGGTCGCCGTCACCGGCTTCTCGTCCGGCCTGGTGACGCTGGCCATCGGCCTCGACCTGGAGTTCTCCCCGCCGTGGGACCACCGGCGCCGGGCGGGCCGCCCGTACGTCGTCCGGTGCCGGCTCGCGCCCCGGCGGTTCGAGGAGGCCGCGGCCGAATGGGAACGCGAGATCGCCCCCTACCCGAACGGCCCCGCGTGACCCGCCGGTGTCACGTGCCCCCGGTGGTGGGGGCACGTGACAGCGGGGGCGGTCAGAACTGGTCGTCGTCCACGTCGTAGCGGCGCGGCGGCGTCGCGAGCGTGCGCAGTTCGCGGGCGCGCGGGGCCTGCTCGACCACCTCGATGCCCGGACGGCCCGCCTCGACCGCGAAGCGCGCGGCGGTCTCGACCGTCGTCCCGTCGGGCGTCCAGACCGAGCTCACGGTGCGGAGCGACGCCTCCATGCGGGCCGGCGTCACGTCGCACACGACGTACCCCCGCCGGTTCCCGATGTACTTCCAGTGCGGGCTCTCCGCCATGATCGGGTCGTACGTCCGGTGGAACGACGCCGGGTCGGAGTCGCCGCCGGAACTGATCGACGTCCCGGTGATCTCCGCGCCGACGACCGGGGACGCCGGGTCGTCGAAGTCGGGCTTGAGGTCGCACACCCAGGTGGCGTGCCGGTCGCCGGTGAGGACGACCGGGTTGGCGGTGCGGCCGGAGCCGAAGAACTCCAGCAGGCGGCGGCGCTGCGCCCGGTAGCCGTCCCAGTTGTCGAAGTCGAAGACCTGCTCGGCGCCCGCCCGGCGGTCGTTCGACGCCCACATCACCTGGTTGGCCAGCAGGTTCCACCGGGCGCCCGAGCGGGACATGCCGTCCACCAGCCACCGCTCCTGCGCGGCGCCGGTCATCGTGCGGGCCGGGTCCTCCGCCTCGGCGAGGGTGGCCGGCTGGTCGCCGCGGTACTGCCGGGTGTCGAGGACGTGCACGGTGGCGAGGCGGCCGAAGCCGAACCGGCGGTGCAGCCGCAGGTCGAGGCCGTGCGGGCGGGACGAGCGGCGCAGCGGCATGTGCTCGTAGTACGCCTGGAACGCGGCGGCCCGGCGGGCGAGGAACGCCTCGTGCGTCTGCCTGTCGGGGTCCTGCGGGATCTCGTCCGCCCAGTTGTTGTCGACCTCGTGGTCGTCCCACGTGACGATCCACGGGAACGCGGCGTGCGCCGCCTGCAGGTCGGCGTCCGTCTTGTACTGCGCGTGCCGGTTGCGGTACTGGACGAGCGAGTACGGCTCGTCCGTCCCCTCGTGGGTGCGGACGGTCGTGGTGCGCGGCACGGACTCGTAGATGTAGTCGCCGAGGAACGCGACGAACGCGACGTCCTCCTGCGCGAGGTGCTCGTAGGCGGTGTAGTAGCCGTCCTGCCAGTTCTGGCAGGACGCGAACGCGAACCGCAGCTCGCGGTTGGCCGCCCGGGGGGACGGCGCCGTCCGGGAGCGGCCCACGGGCGAGTGCTCGCGGCCGACCCGGAACCGGTAGAAGTACTCGCGGTCGGGGCGCAGGCCGCCGACCTCGACGTGGACGGAGTGGCCGAGTTCGGGCCGCGCGAGCCGCACGCCCCGCGCGCGCACCCGCCGGAACCGTTCGTCCTCGGCGACCTGCCAGGCGACCGCGACCGGCCGGTCCGGCATGCCGCCGCCGTCGACGGGGCGGGGCGCGAGGCGCGTCCACAGGACGAACCCGTCGGGCAGGGGGTCCCCGGACGCGACGCCGAGGGTGAACAGGTCGTGGGGGAGCGGGCCGCCGCCGTACGAGCGGACGGTCGCGGCGGCACCGTCCCGCCCGACCAGCGCGGGGCCGAGCAGGACGCCGCCGGCGGCCGCGGCGGAGGCGGCCCCGCCGGCGGCGAGGAATCGACGTCGGGGAAATGTCCGGGACATGCACCCTCCTTGTGATCGCAAAGGAGGATGTCCGCGCGCCGGTGAACGACGGCAGGCGCGGGGGCCGACGCGGAGGCGACCGGCGCGCGAACAGTCAGCCCCGCTCGTCCGCCTCCGGCGCCTTCCCCGGCCAGACGGTCGTCAGGACGGGCCAGATCAGGCTGTAGATCAGCACCTTCGTGAGGGGGTTGAGCCAGACCAGCAGCGGCGCGCCCTCGTCGAGGCCGCCGACGAGCACGACGAGCCCGAACATGAGGCCGACGCTCAGCGCGTAGGCCAGCAGGAACCTGAGCCAGGACGTCCAGGCGTCCACGACGGCGGCGCGCCCGTAGAGCTTCGGACGGGGCGGCGGCGGGGCCTCGCCGTAGCGGCGCGCGAACCGGGCGTCGGCCCACCGGACCGTGCGGTGCCCGTACACCACGGTGATGCCGAGGTAGGCCGCCGACAGGCCGTGCCAGACGGTCGGTTCGGCGCCGTTCCGGATGCTGAGGACGGTCGCCGCGAGCAGCACGACGTCGATCAGCGGGACGCACAGCAGCAGGACGCCGCCGAGCGTGCGTCGCCCGGCGGCGTAGCGGGCGGCGAGGCCGCCGACGAGGAAGACCCAGAAGAGCACGTCGCAGGCGAGGACGAGGTACAGCACGGCGGGCCTCCGGCGAGACGAGTAAATGATCTTCTCGGTCCGGGAAACGATACGTCCGCGGCGCGTGTGCCCGCTACGCGGCGTTCGTCCGGTCGCAGGCGGCGGCGATGGCGGCGGGGTCCCGGTAGAAGGGGCGGCATTCGAGCATGCGGCCGTTCCGGACGGTGATCCACTGCAGGATCTCCGTCTCGACCTCCCGCCCGGTCGCCCGCGCGCGGAACCGGACCCGGTTGCGCACCGCCACGGTGTCCTGATCGCCCCGGTGCTCCTGTTCCAGGAACTCCATCGACTCCCAGACCTCGCTGAACCGCGCGAGGAAGCGTTCCATGCCGTCGTGGCCGCGCCACGTTCCCGTGCCGGTGAACGGCAGGCCGGGCGCCTGGTGCAGCACCACCTCGGGGTCCAGCCAGGCCGCGACCTCGCCGTAGTCGGCCTTGCCGTATCCGCCCGCGGCCACGTAGGCGGCCTCGGCGGCGTAGATGTTCTGCATGACGCTCCAGGCGTCCATCGTTCGCTCCTCTCGCGGGTGACGCTCCGGGAACACCGGGCGCGCCGTCCGGGTTGCGGGACGGGCGACGCTTCGGCCGGCGCCGAAACGATCCGGGCGTACGGTCGGGCCGTGAACTTCCACGAACTGCACCGCGGGGAGCGTCCGCTGCTGCTGCCGAACGCGTGGGACTTCGCGTCCGGGGCGGCGATGGCGGCGGCCGGGTTCGCCGCGGTCGGCACCACCAGCCTCGGCGTCGCGGCGGCGGCCGGGAAGGCCGACGCGACCGGCGACGCCCGGGCCGAGACGGTCGCGCTGGCGCGGCGGCTGGCGCGGCTGCCGGTGCCGGTCACCGTCGACGTCGAGGGCGGCTTCGCCGACCGTCCGGACGAGGTCGCCGCGCTGGTGGCCGAGCTGGGCTCGTTCGGCGTGGCGGGGGTGAACATCGAGGACGGGCGCCGCGGCGGCCTCGCCCCGGTGCGGCACCTGGCGGCGGTGGTCGCGGCGGTGAAGCGCGCGGCGCCCGGCGTGTTCGTGAACGCGCGCACCGACACGTACTGGCTCGGCGGCGATCGTCCGTCGCTCGGCGAGACGCTCCGCCGCGTCCGGGCCTACGCCGACGCGGGGGCCGACGGCGTGTTCGTCCCCGGCATCGCGGACGACGCCGACATCGCCGCCGTGGTCGCGGAGGCCGGCGTCCCGCTGAACGTGCTGCACCTGCCGGGCCGCACCCGCTACGCGCGGCTGGCGGAGCTGGGCGTCGGCCGGGTGAGCTGCGGCTCGCTGCCGTTCCGCGCGGCGCTGCACGCCGCCGTGACCAGCGCGCTCGGCGTCGCGGGGGAGCCGCCCGGTTCGGACGTGCCGACGTACGACGACGTCGTCCGGCTGATCGCGGCGGCGCCGTCCTGACCCGTTGCCCGGGGGAAGGGTGATGTCACTGTGGCGTCACCATCCGCGCGGTACACGCGTATTGCACATTGAACGCTTGTATTGGATAATCGGGGTGTGACCGAGATGCGCGGGCGGGCCGCCGAGGAGCTGACGGCACGCGCGCGCATTCGCGACGCGGCGCTGCGCGAGTTCGCCGAGCACGGCGTGAACGGCGCGACGATCCGCGGGATCGCGAGGGCGGCCGGGGTCTCGCCGGGGCTGGTGCAGCACCACTTCGGTTCCAAGGAGGCGCTGCGCCGGGCCTGCGACGAGTACGCCGTCGAGACCCTCAAGCGCACGAAGCTGGAGGGCCTGTCGGGCGGGCTCGGCAGCCCGGGCTACTCCGCGGCGGCGCTGGACGCGGTGCTGCCGCTCCAGCGCTACCTCGCCCGCGCGCTGGTGGACGGCTCGCCGGGGGCGGCCGAGCTGTTCGACGACGCGGTCGCGGCGAGCAAGGAGATGCTCGGCGGCGACGTCCCGGGGCTGTCCCGGCCGAAGACCGCCGACCCGCACGCCTACGCGGTCGTCATGACCGGCCTGTCCTTCGGCCTCACCGTGATCCACGAGCACATGTCGCGGGCGCTGGGCACCGACATGCTCGGCGCCGAGGGGTACGCGCGCATGGCGCGCGCGATGCTCGACATCATCACCGACGACATCCTGGCCCCGGACCTCGTCGTGCAGCTGCGCGCCACCCTGGACCGGATGCTCGCCGAGTCGACCGGGCCGCGCATCCCCACGTCGGACGCCGCCGCCCGCAAGGCCGACTCCGACCCGCCCGCCTGACCCGCCGCCCGCACCCCCGTACTCCCGCACCCCCGGTACCCCGTCCGTCCGCGGTCCGGCCGGACGGCCCATGGTGCGCGCACGCGGCCGACGGCCGCTCGGGCGAGGACGCCCGGCCGTCCGTCCGCCAGCACGGGGCGCCCGTGCCCGGCAGGGCGCGCGCACCCGCGTGGACCCCCATCGTTCGCACCCGTCACGAGGCGTTGTCATGACCGCAAGTTCCACGTTCCCCATCGAAGTGTCCGGCCTGGTGAAGTCGTTCGGCCGGACCCGCGCCCTGGACGGTCTCGACCTGACCGTCCGCACCGGCGAGGTGCACGGCTTCCTCGGCCCCAACGGCGCGGGCAAGTCGACCACCATCCGGATCCTGCTGGGCCTGCTGCGCGCCGACGAGGGCAAGGCCCGGCTGCTGGGCGGCGACCCCTGGCGCGACGCGGTGCGGCTGCACCGCCGCATCGCCTACGTGCCCGGCGACGTCGACCTCTGGCCGAACCTCACCGGCGGGCAGGCCATCGACCTGCTGGCCCGGCTGCGCGGCGGGCTCGACCGGGCGCGCCGCGACGAGCTGTGCGACCGCTTCGACCTCGACACCGCCAAGAAGGGACGGACCTACTCCAAGGGCAACCGGCAGAAGGTGGCGCTGGTCGCGGCCCTGGCCTCGCGGGCCGAGCTGCTCATCCTGGACGAGCCGACCGCCGGGCTCGACCCGCTGATGGAGGCGGTGTTCCAGGAGTGCATCGCCGAGGCGGCCGCGGAGGGCCGCACGGTGCTGCTGTCCAGCCACATCCTCGCCCAGGTCGAGAAGCTGTGCGACCGGGTGAGCATCATCCGGCTCGGCCGGATCGTCGAGAGCGGCGCGCTCCGCGAGCTGCGGCACCTGACCCGCACCACCATCGAGGCCGAGACCGAACGCCGGGTCACCGGACTGGACGGGCTGCCCGGCGTGCACGGGTTCACCGCCGAGGACGACCGGGTGCGGTTCGACGTCGACGCCGAGCGGCTCGGCGAGGTCGTCCGCCGGCTGAGCGAGTTCGTCCCGCGCACGCTGATCAGCCGGCCGCCCACGCTGGAGCAGCTGTTCCTGCGGCACTACGGCGACGAGCTCGCGGAGAACGGGGTGCCCGTCGAGGGCGCCGCGGACGGCCGGCCCGCGCGGGACGGGGAGGCGTCGTGATGGCCGTCGCGACCGAAACGGGCACCGCGACCGGCGGCCGCGCGGCGGGCGAGGGCGGCGCGTTCACCGGCACCGGGACGCTCGCGCGGTTCATGCTGCGCCGCGACCGGATCCGAATCCCGGTGTGGCTGCTGTCCGTGTCGCTCGGCACGGCGGCGACCGCGTCGAACCTCGCCGCCACCTACCCCACGGCGGCGGACCGGCGGTCCCGCGCCGAGCTGGTGGAAAGCCCGGCGGGCGCCGCGTTCAGCGGTCCCGGGCACGGCCTCGGCGACTACACCTACGGCGCGATGCTCGCGAACGAGCTGCTCGGCTTCGTCGCGATCTTCGCGGCGCTGATGAGCGTCCTGCTGCTCGTCCGGCACACCCGGGCCGAGGAGGAGGCCGGGCGGGCCGAGCTGGTCCGCGCCGGGGTGGTCGGCCGGCACGCGCCGCTCGCCGCCGCGGTGCTCGTGGTGGGCGGCGCGAACGTCGCGCTGGGCGCGCTCATGGCGGTGGTCCTCGGCGGCTCGGGGATCGACACCGTGACGTGGCCGGGCTCCCTGCTGTTCGGCGCTGCGCTGGCCGCCGTGGGGCTGGTCTTCACCGGCGCCGCGGCCGTCACCGCGCAGCTCACCGAGTACGGCCGCGCCGCGGGCGGCGCCGCGGGCGCGCTGATCGCGGTCGCGTACACGCTGCGGGCCGTCGGCGACATGGGCGGCGGCGCGTGGTCGTGGCTGTCGCCGATCGGGTGGGCGCAGGCCACGAAGGTGTACGTCGACGGGCGGTGGTGGCCGCTCGTCCTGTGCCTGCTGCTGGCCGGCGGCCTGCTCGCCGCGGCGTTCGCGCTGGCGGCGCGGCGCGACGTCGGCGCGGGCCTGCTGCCGCCGCGTCCCGGGCCGCGCACCGCGTCGGCGTCCCTCGGCACCTCGCTCGGGCTGGCGCTGCGGCTCCAGCGCGCCGGTCTGCTGTGGTGGGCCGTGTCGATGGCCGCGCTCGGCGCCGTGTACGGGGCGTTCGCGGGCGACGTGCGGGACGCGATCGCCGAGAACGCGGCGCTGCAGGAATGGGTGGGCTCGCTGCCCGGCTCGTCGCTGGCCGACCGGTTCGTCAGCGTGATCACGTCCATGCTGGCGGCGGTCTGCGGCGTCCAGGTGATCCTGGCGATGCAGCGGCCGCGGAGCGAGGAGACCGCCGGACGGGCCGAGCCGGTGCTGGCGACGGCGGTGTCGCGGACCCGGTGGCTCGCGGGCCACGTCACCGTCGCGTTCGCGGGCGGCGTCCTGATGCTGCTGCTCGCCGGGCTGGGCGCGGGGGCCGCCGCGGCGGTGTCGGTCGGCGACGCGGGGCTGCTGCCGGGGACGGTGGGCGCGGCGCTCGCGTACGTCCCGGCGGTGTGGATCGCGGGCGGGACGGCGCTCGCGCTGTTCGGCCTGGCGCCCCGCGCGATGCCCGTCGCGTGGGCGGTCGTCGTGTACTCCGTCTTCGTCACCACGTTCGGCGGGCTGCTGCGACTGCCGGGATGGATGAACGACCTGTCCCCGTTCGGGCACGTCCCGCTGCTGCCGGGCGCGGACCTGCGCTGGACGCCCCTGGCGGTGCTCACGCTGGTCGCCGCGGCGCTCGTCGCGGCCGGGTTCGCCGGCTTCCGCCGCCGGGATCTCGATCTCCGCTGACCGGTCCGGGGCCGCACTGTACTGTCGTCCCGACATTCCTTGACGAGGAGGTCGACATGCCCCCCGACGAGCGTTTCCAGACGGACCGGCCGGTCTCCGCACGCGTCTGGGACTACTGGCTCGGCGGCAAGGACCACTACGAGGCCGACCGCGCCGCGGGCGAGCGGGTCGCCCGGGACGTCCCGGGGATCGTGTCGGCCGCCCGCAGCGACCGGCTGTTCCTCGGCCGGTGCGTCCGGCACCTGGCCGGCGACCTGGGCGTCCGGCAGTTCCTCGACGTCGGGACCGGGCTGCCCACGGTCGACAACACGCACGAGATCGCGCAGCGGGTCGCGCCCGAGAGCCGCATCGTGTACGTCGACAACGACCCGCTCGTCCTCGCGCACGCGCGGGCGCTGCTCGCGGGCACCCCGGAGGGCGCGACCGACTACGTCGACGCGGACGTCCGCGACCCCGCCCGCATCCTGGACGAGGCCGCGCGCACGCTCGACTTCGGCCGTCCGGTCGCGCTGATGATGCTCGCGCTGCTGCACTTCGTGACCGACGACGGCGAGGCGCGGCGGATCCTGCGGACGTTCACCGACGCGCTCGCGCCCGGCAGCGTCGTCGCGCTCTCGCACGCCTGCCTGGACGTGGACGTGACGCGCGCGGCGACGGACGCGTGGAACTCCAGCGGGACGCCGCAGCTCATCCGGGCGCGGACGGCGAAGGAGATCGAGGCGCTGTTCGACGGGCTGGAGCTGCTGGAACCCGGGGTGGTGTCGTGCCCGCGCTGGCGTCCGGAGCCCAGCCCGTGGGGGGAGCCGCAGGAGACCATGACCTTTTGTGGAGTGGCGAGAAAACTACCCTCCTGACCGCCGACCCGGCAGTATCGGGCGATACGGATAGGCCCGGCGGGAGGCAGGATTTGGCGCACATCGACCTGGACGACGGCATCCCGGGACTGCCCTCGCTGCTGCGGTTCCGCCCGGAGACGGCCGGGCCGCTCTCGGTGCTCGCCGAGACGCTGCTGCGCGGCCCCGGCCCGCTGGAGCGCGGCGAGCGCGAGCTGATCGGCGCGTACGTGTCGGAGCTGAACGGGTGCCGCTACTGCGCCTCCACCCACGGCGCGTGCGCCGCCGCGCAGCTCCCCGGCGGGACGACGCTCGTCGAGCAGGTGCACGCCGACCCGGCCACCGCGCCCGTGTCCGACCGGCTCCGCGCGCTGCTGGCGATCGCCGCGGCCGTCCAGCGCGGCGGGCGCGAGGTCGGCGAAGAACACGTCGAGGCCGCCCGCGCCGCCGGCGCGACCGACGTCGAGATCCACGACACGGTGCTCATCGCGGCCGCGTTCTGCATGTACAACCGGTACGTGGACGGGCTCGCGACGGCCGTCCCGTCCGACCCGGCCGCCTACGCGCGGTTCGCCGAACGGCTCATCGCCGAGGGCTACGCCCCGCGCTGACCCCGGCCGCCCGACCGGCCGTTCCAACGCCGTGAACACGAAGATTGTTCTATTTGGCGGTCATGGCGATGGTTCTGTTGGTCGAGGACGACGAGATCGTCCGGCAGGCGCTGATCCACGAGCTGACCGAGTTTGGCGTCCCGGGGCCGCGCTCCGGTGCCGGTGGCGGGGGTGCCGGGGCGATGGCGAGGGTGGGAGGGGCGTCTTGCGGAGCGGGCTGGAGCTGGCGGGGCGGTACCGGCTGGAAGCGCTGCATTCGTCCACGTCATGTCCGTTCGTACCACTAGCCTGCCCGCATGTCCGAAGTGATCACACTCGCCAATGTTCTCGACGACGCGGCGATCTTCTCCCTCGAACACCAGGTGCGCCTCGAGGAGGTCGTCGGGGAGCACAACTGGCACGTCGACCTGCATGAACAGCGGTTCGAGTTCACCGGGAGCCGCGACCTGGTCTGCAGCCGGGTGCACCTGCTCGGCAGTGCGGCGCCCGGGCCGGGGTCGTGGCTGTGGGCCTGGGCGAACCCGTCCGGCTACGCGGAGCCGCTGGTGGCCCACTCGGTCCGGGTGCGCGAGTTCGGCCGGCAGCACGGCATCGAGCAGCTCGCGGCGGCGGAGGTGCCGTTCGGCGCGCTGCCCGGCGGGCCCGCGGAACCGCGGTTCGAACCGGCGCGGGTCGCCGGGGCGCTGCTGGACGCCGCGAAGGTCGTCTCCGGGTGCTGGACGCACTACCACGCCGACGTCGGCGCGGGCACCCGTGCCGCGTTCCTGATCGAGCACCCGGAGTTCCGGCTCCCGCCGCCCGAGTTCCCGCGCGTCATGCGCGTCCTCCAGCAGTCCATCGCCGAGCTGGGGCTGCGGGACCACCGCCGCGCCGTCCACAGCTACGCGCGGCTGCGGGGGCTCGGCGCGGCGTTCACGCCCGACCACGCCAAGCTGACGATCACCGGGCCGGACTTCACGATCGGGCTGGAATTCGACCAGTACAACCGGGTCGGCGAGATCACCGCCCGGTCGGGGGCCGAAACGCTCTGACCCATTCCGTGGAATGCGCCGTCCGGAACCGGTTATGAAGTCGATCTTCGTCGGTGCCGAACCGTACGCTGCGGCGGGTGTCGGATCCTCAGATCACGCGGCCGGACTTCGCCGGACCGGACGACCCGTACCGGGCGGCCGTCGCGGCCCCGCGGCCGATCGGTCCCGTGCGCCGCGTCCTGCAGGCGTTCGCCGCCGTCGTCGGGGTGCAGTTCCTGGCCGCGGCCGTCGCCCTGCTGGTGCTCACGAGCTACCGGCGGGCGGCCGCGGACTGGCTGCTGCCGCTCATCGCGGTCGCCGATCTCCTCGTCACCCTGCAGATCGGCTGGCTCGCCATGCGCGACGTCCGGCTGTCGGGGCGGCGGACGACCGGTCCGCGGCTCGTCCTCATGCTCCTCGTGCCGGCGCTGCTCGCGGGCGCCGTGCTCGGGGGACGCGAGGTCCGGCGCTACCTCGACCGTCCGGTGGAGGCCGCGTTCGACGTGCCGGTGATGGACGGCGACATGCGGTTCACCGCGTCGGCCCCCGAATGCGGACGCACGGTGAAGAGGATCGTCGTCCGGGGCGTGATGTGCCGGGTTCGGGTGGTCGTGGCGAACACGGGGTCGGCGGAGGCGCGTTTCGAGGCGCGGATCCAGCGGCTGCACGGCGAGGACGCCGACCGCGCCGGGGTGCTCCTCGCCAAGGGGCGGCGGACGCACCCCGCGTGGACGCTGCGGCCCGGCGCGTCCGTCCGGGGGTACCTGGTGTTCGACGTTCCCCGCGGGTTCACGCCCCGGGCCCTCGACCTGCACGCCGCCGACGGCGGGAGGGGCCTCCGGTTCCCGGTCGGCTAGGGATCTACCCCCGCTTTCTTGTGCGCGTCCCGGGTCAGGAGAAACGTGGGAGGCGGTGATGGATAAGGGGGCCATCATGATCGACTCCAAGAACATCGAGAAGCCGGACGAGCGCCGCGACTTCCCCAAGGGACACCTGGACCTCGTCGAACTGCCGGGACTCGTCTTCGGCAGGGCGACCTTCGAGCCGGGCTGGCGCTGGACGGAGTCGGTGAAGGACATCGCGGGCACCGACCTGTGCGAGGTCCACCACAACGGCTACGTCGTCAAGGGCAGAATCCACGTGGTCATGCGGGACGGCACCGAGGAGGAGGCCGGGCCCGGGGACGTCTTCGTGGTGACGCCCGGGCACGACGCCTGGGTCGTCGGCGACGAACCGTGCGTGATGTTCGACTTCGCAGGGGGCATCGGCGCGTACGCGAAGGCGTCCGAAGGCTGAACACCGGCAACGGGTACGGGCCGCGCGATCGCGGCCCGTTCCGTGTGTCCGCGGGGGTTCAAGGGCGGGGCCAGGGGCGCTGCGACAGGGTTTCGATGTCGCGGTTGAAGCGTCGCAGGTAGGCGGCGAACGCGCTGATGTCGTCGTCGCTCCAGTCCGCCATGACCCGGTCGAGGCTGCGCACGATGCTCTCGCGCTGCTCGTCGAGCATGCGGGTGCCCTTGTCGGTGATGCGGAACTTGCGGGCGATGCCGCCGGTCGGGTCGGGGATGCGCTCGACGAGTCCCGCGCGCATGGCCGCCGCCGTCTGCCGGTTCAGTGTGGACGCGTCGAGGCCGAAGGCGTCGCTGAGTTCGCCGATCGACATGGGGCCCTGGACGCGGATGCGGCTGAGCAGGACGTAGGCGCTGCGATCCAGGGCCTGAGGCCGCCGGCGGAGCAGCTCGTGCCGGCTGAGCAGCATCTGCTCGTACTCGACCTCGTAGGTGGGGCGGGTCATCTGCCGTTGGTGTCCCTTCTGTTCGCGTTCGGGCGCCGCGACGTCGAGTGCCTGTGATCAGCATCCCATGGCGATGTGCACTCACCACATCGTATGTACGTTACAGTCCATGTGTACGATGCATATTCGTCTCCGGGTGTGCGGCCTCGGGCCGGCGTCGAGACCTGAACGGTGACACACAGGCGAGGAGCTCCTTTCATGCACGATTCCATGCCCGCGGGCCGGTCGCCGGACCGAGCGGGAGGCGTGGTCGCCACGCTGGCCCTGGCGGGCACCGTCGCCGCCGTCATGCAGACACTGGTGACCCCGCTCCTCGCCGATCTGCCGAGGATCCTGGACACCACGCCGTCCAACGCCGCCTGGGTGGTCACCGTGACCCTGCTGGTGGGGGCGGTGTGCGTGCCGGTGTCCGGCCGCCTCGGCGACCTGGTGGGCAAGCGCCCGATGCTCCTGGCCTGCTCGGTGCCGCTGGTGGCGGGCTCGGTCGTGTGCGCGCTGTCGTCCTCGGTCGTCCCGATGATCATCGGACGGGGGCTGCAGGGCATGGGGATGGGCATGGTGCCGCTCGGCATCGCCCTGCTGCGCGACGTCGTCCCGATGGAGCGGCTCAGCACGTCGATCGCGCTGGTCAGCGCCTCGATGGGCATCGGCGGCGGGCTCGGCCTGCCGATCGCCGCGGCGGTCGCCGAGTTCGCGAGCTGGCGCGTCCTGTTCTGGGCCTCGACGGTCCTCGCCCTGGCCATCGCCGTGATGATCTGGTTCCTGATCCCGTCCGTGCCGCCCGCCGCCAAGGGGCAGCGGTTCGACGCGGTCGGCGCGGTCGGCCTCGCCATCGGCCTGGTCTCGTTCCTGCTGGCCCTCTCCAAGGGCGGCGACTGGGGCTGGGGCTCCGCGACGACGATCGCGCTGTTCGCCGTCGCCGTCGCGGCCCTGCTCGCCTGGGGCGCGTGGGAGCTGCGGACGCGCGAGCCGATCGTCGACCTGCGCAGCACGGCGCGCCCGCGGACGCTGCTGACGAACGTGGCCTCGATCTTCGTCGGGGTCGGCATGTACTCCGCGATGCTGGTGGTGCCGCAGCTCCTCCAGTTCCCCGAGGCGACCGGCTACGGCCTCGGCCAGTCGATGCTCGCGGCGGGGCTGTGGATGGCGCCCAGCGGCATCATGATGATGCTCGTCTCGCCGCTCGGCGGGCGGCTCACCAACGCCCGCGGCCCGAAGTTCACCCTGATCAGCGGCATCCTGGTGCTGGCGCTCGGCTACGGCGCCATGCTGCCGCTGATGGGGACGGCGTGGGGTCTCATGCTCGGCCTCATGGTCATCAACTGCGGGGTGGGGCTGGCCTACGGCGCCATGCCCGCGCTGATCCTCAGCTCGGTCCCGCAGGCCGAGAGCGCCTCCGCGAACGCGTTCAACACGCTGATGCGCTCGCTCGGCACCTCGATCGGCGCCGCCGCCGTCGGCGTCGTCCTGGCGGAGATGACCACGACGATGGGGGGCCGCACGTTCGCCTCCGAGAACGGCTTCCGGGTCGCCCTGCTGGGCGGCTGCGGCGTCGCCCTGGTCGCGGCGCTGATCGCCGCGGCGATCCCCGCCGCCCGCTCCGCCGCCCGCGGCGAGCCCGCCGCGGCGGACGTCCGGTCGGAGCAGGCCGAGACCGTCCGCTGACGCGATCGTCCCGGGGGCGCGGCCCGCCGCCGTTCCCGGAAGGTGCGCGGACTGCCGAAGGTCGGGTGCGGCCGTTGCCGTTCGGCCGATGAGCGGGCGGCCGCCGGCTCCCTAGCGTCGTGTGCGTGATGACGGAAGGAGCCGGATGATCACCCTGGACGGGTTGACCAAACGTTATGGCGGCAAGACGGCGGTGTCGGACCTCTCGTTCGAGATCAGGCCGGGGAAGGTCACGGGGTTCCTCGGCCCGAACGGTGCGGGCAAGTCGACCACGATGCGGATGATCGTCGGTCTCGACGCGCCGACGGCCGGACGGGCGCTGGTGGCGGGCAAGCGGTACGCGGAGCTGCGGCACCCGATGCGGGAGGTGGGCGCGCTGCTCGACGCCCGGGCCGGGCATCCCGGACGATCGGCCCGCCACCACCTGCTCGGCCTGGCCCGCAGCAACGGGATCCCGGCGTCCCGGGTCGCCGAGGTGCTGGAGATCGTGGGGCTCGGCGAGGTGGCCCGGAAGCGCATCGGGTCGTTCTCCCTCGGCATGGGGCAGCGGCTCGGGATCGCCGGGGCGCTCCTCGGCGATCCGAAGGTGCTGCTGTTCGACGAGCCGGTCAACGGGCTCGACCCGGACGGCGTCCGCTGGGTGCGCGAGCTGATGCGCTCGCTCGCCGCGGAGGGACGGACGATCTTCGTCTCCAGCCATCTGATGAGCGAGATGCAGGACACCGCCGACCACCTGCTGGTCATCGGCCGGGGCCGGATCATCGCCGACGCCCCGATCGAGGACGTCATCGCGGGCAGCTCGCTCACCGCCGTCCGGGTCCGGACGCCGGAGCCCGGCACGCTCGGACGGGCGCTGGAGCGGGCGGGGATGAGCGTGGAGGCGTCGTCGGGGGAGCTCATCGTCGTCGGCGGCACCATGGAGCAGATCGGTGATCTCGCGTTCGAGCAGCGGGTTCGCGTCCATGAGCTGAGCATGCGCAAGGCCAGCCTGGAGCAGGCGTACATGGAGCTGACGGCCGCCAGCGTCGAGTACGGCTCCCCGAACCGGAGGGCGTGACATGACGACGACAACGGTCCCGCGCGGCGGCGGGTTCAAGGGCGCCGTCGCGTTCGAGTGGACGAAGCTCAGGAGCGTCCGCGCGACCTGGTGGAACCTCGCCATGGGGCTGCTGCTCACGGTGGGCTTCGCGGCGATGGTGGGCTCGTCGGCGGCCGCCAGCGCGGCGAAGGGCGTCGACGTCACCATGCCGGCCCCGCACCACGCGTCGCAGGCGTTCCTGATCTCGCAGCTGACCGTGGTGGTGCTCGCCACTCTGGCGCTCACCGGCGAGTACTCCAGCGGTTCCATTCGGACCACGCTGCAGAGCGTCCCGGTCCGCGGGCGGATGCTGCTGTCCAAGACGCTGGTCGTCGCGGCGGCCGTGGTCGTCGCGGGCTTCGTCTTCAGTGTGCTGGGCTCGCTCGTCGCCGCGCCGCTGATGGGCGCGCCGGGCGACTACTCGGCCGGGCAGCTCTTCGGCACGGCGCTCGGCGCGGGGCTGTACCTCGCGCTCCTCGCGGTGATGTGCGTGGGCCTGGGCGCCGTCCTGCGCAGCGCCGCGGGCACCATCACCACGTTGATCCTGGTGCTGCTGGCGGTGCCCCAACTGCTGGGCGTCATCGGCTCCTCGTGGCTGGAGTCCTTCGCCGACTTCATGCCGGGTGAGGCCGGGGCCGTCCTGATGACCGGTGCGGACGACCCCTACGGTGCGCCGGTCGCCCTCCTGGTCCTCGTGCTGTGGGGGCTCGCGTCGTTCGCGGCCGGGCTGACCGCGCTGCGCCGCCGCGACGCCTAGCGGACGGCCGCCGCCGGGGTCAGGCGGGACGGCCGAGGCCCGCGACGAGGAGTTCGACCAGGCGGCGCGCGTCGTAGCGGGGGTCGGTGTCGGCGCCGATGCACAGGTTCCCGACGCCGCGCATGAGCTGGTAGGCGTCCAGGCCGGGGCGGATCTCGCCGGCGGCGGCCGCGGCGTCGAGCAGCCGGGCGCACACGGGGACGAGGCGGTCGAGGAAGTAGGCGTGCAGGGCCTCGAAGCCCGCCTGGTCGGACCGCAGGGCGGCGGCGAGCCCGTGCTTGGTGACCAGGAAGTCGACGAAGAGGTCGATCCAGCGTCCGAGGGCGGCGTGCGGGGACGCGGAGCTCTCCAGCAGCGCGGGGCCCGCTTCGGCGCAGGACTCCACCTGGTGCCGGTAGACGGCGATGATCAGGTCGGCGCGGGTGGGGAAGTGGCGGTAGATCGTGGCCGTCCCGACCCCGGCACGGGCCGCGATGTCGCGCACCGGCGCGTCCACGCCGGACGCGACGAACGCCGCGGCGGCCGCGTCGAGCAGGGTCTTCTCGTTGCGCCGGGCGTCCGCGCGCTTGGGCCGGGCGCCCCGGTCGTCGTTCACCGTGCCTCCATCCGCCATGCCGGGCTTGCTAAACGGGACAGTGTTCCGTATCGTCAAACGGGACACGGTTCCGCTTCGTCCATGATGGCAGAGCGGGAACCGGCCGTCGACCCAAGCCCCTTGATCGGAGGACCACGCCATGCAGTACCGCACTCTTGGACGGACGGGCGTGCAGGTCAGCGCCCTCGCGCTCGGCGCGATGAACTTCGGCGCGATCGGACGCACCACCCAGGACGAGGCCACCGCCATCGTCGACGCCGCTCTCGAGAGCGGGATCAACGTCATCGACACCGCCGACATGTACGGGCGGGGCGAATCGGAGGAGATGGTCGGCAAGGCCATCGCGGGACGCCGCGACGACATCGTGCTCGCCACGAAGGCGAACATGCCGATGGGCGACGAGCGCAACCGGCAGGGCAGCTCGCGGCGCTGGCTGGTCACCGCGCTGGACGACAGCCTGCGCCGGCTCGGCGTCGACCACGTCGACCTCTACCAGATCCACCGGTGGGACCCGCGGACGAGCGACGAGGAGACGCTGGCGGCGCTGACCGACCTGCAGCGGGCGGGGAAGATCCGCTACTTCGGCTCCTCGACGTTCCCCGCGTACCGGATCGTGCAGGCGCAGTGGGCCGCCCGCGAGCACCGCCTGAGCCGCTACGTCACCGAGCAGCCCGCCTACTCGATCCTGCAGCGCGGCATCGAGGCCCACGTGCTGCCCGTCACCGCGGAGTACGGGCTCGGCGTGCTGGCGTGGAGCCCGCTGGCCTCCGGCTGGCTGTCCGGCGCGGTCCGGAAGGGGCGGGAGATCGCCACCAGCCGCGCGAAGTCGCTGCCGGACCGCTTCGACCTGTCGCTGCCGCACAACCGGGCCCGGCTCGACGCCGTCGAGCGCCTCGCCGGGGTCGCCGACGAGGCGGGCCTGACGATGGTGCAGCTCGCGCTCGGCTTCGTGACCGCGCACCCGGCCGTGACCAGCGCGATCATCGGCCCCCGCACCCTGGAGCACCTGCACTCCCAGGTCGCCGCCGGCGACACCGTCCTGCCCGCCGACGTGCTGGACGCCATCGACGAGATCGTCGCCCCGGGCGTCGACCTCGCCCCGCACGAGAAGTTCGACACCCCGCCCGCGCTGCTCGACGCGTCGCTGCGGCGGCGCTGACGCCCGTCCGGGGCCGGGCCGCGCCGCGACGTCAGAGGGTGACGGCGACCTTGCCCCGGGCGTGGCCGCGCTCGACGTAGCGCACCGCCTCCGGCAGCTCGGCGAACGGGTAGGTCCGGTCGATGACGGGTGTGATCTCCTCCTTCTCCATGAGGTCGGCCAGGAACCGCAGGTCGGCGGAGTTGGGCTTCCAGCCCACGTGGGCGATGCGCTGCCGGACGAACGGGGCGACCAGGGCCCCGCGGACGATCTGCCCGGCGGGCCCGAGCAGGCCGCGGCGCGGGGACGCGATGCCGCCGACGATCACGAGGGTGCCGCGGCTCGTGAGGGCGCGCCGCAGCCGCCCCGTCGACCGGTCGCCCACGATGTCCAGCAGCAGGTCGTACCGGCCCGCCCGTTCGGTGAAGTCGGCGCGGGTGTAGTCGACGACGTGGTCCGCGCCGAGGGAGCGCACCAGGTCCACGTTGCG
This sequence comes from Spirillospora sp. NPDC052242, assembly GCF_040679555.1. Taxonomy (NCBI): domain Bacteria; kingdom Bacillati; phylum Actinomycetota; class Actinomycetes; order Streptosporangiales; family Thermomonosporaceae; genus Spirillospora; species Spirillospora sp. NPDC052242. The sequence continues at coordinate 71,448 of NZ_JBFAUZ010000005.1, read as the reverse complement.
GGTGCTGCACACGCCGGTGACCTCGGCGCCGAACGTCCGGGCGAGCTGGACGGCGAACGTGCCGACCCCGCCGGACGCCCCGTTGATCAGGACCCGCTGCCCGGCGGCGATCCCGCCGACGTCCCGCAGCCCCTGCAGCGCGGTGTGGGCGGCCATCGACACCGCCGCCGCCCGCTCGAAGGAGAGGCGGGCGGGCTTGACGGCCAGCCGGTCGCGCGGGACGGCGACGGCCTCGGCGAACGCGCCCAGCCGGACCTCGCCGAAGACCTCGTCGCCGGGCGCCAGATCGGTCACGCGGTCGCCCACCCGCTCGACGACGCCCGCGAGGTCGGCGCCGAGGACGAGGCCCGGCTTCGGCCGCCGCAGCCCGATGCTGAGCCGCACCAGATTGGGGTGCGCCCGCAGGTGGCGCCAGTCGTAGGGGTTCACGGAGGCCGCCCGCACCCGCACGAGCACCTCCTCCGGGGCGATGCCCGGCTCGTCGACGTCCTTGAGGGTGAGCACGTCCGGGGGGCCGTAGCGGTCCCAGCTCCATGCCTGCACGGCGCCTTTCCTTCCGTCCGGGCGGTCCCCGTCGGGCCACCTTCGTACGACGTAAGGGTGTCGTACGTCGTAAGGTAGTCGTACGCCGTAAGGCGGTCAAGGGCGCATGCGGAAAGAGACGTGTGGAGAGACGTACGGAAAAAAGTCAGGCGCCGGCGGTGCGGCGGCGCTCCAGCCCCTCGAGGATCAGGTCCAGCGCGAACTCGAACTCGAACTGGTCGTCGCAGAAGCCCAGCGTGCCGTCCGGATCGTCGTGGACGGCGTCCGCCATCATCCCCGCGATGTTCGGGAACCGCTCCGCCATCCGGGCGGCCGCCTCCGCGTCCGGGGCCTCGGCGCCGTCCGGCTGGAACAGCTCCTGCGTGAACCCGAGCGCGCGGCTGCCGAGGACGTGCAGCGCGCGGTGCGCCAGGTCGAACGAGAACCCGCCCGCCCGCAGGATCCCGACGACGCCGTCGTAGTACGCGATGACGTCCGGGCTCGTGGTGGTGCGGCTCTCCAGCACCGCCGGGGCCCAGCGGTGGCGGAGGAAGACCTCCCGGGCGGCGAGGATCCGCGCGCGCAGCGCCCCCCGCCAGTCGTCCGCCGCGGCCGGCGCCGCGACGTCCCCGACCGCCGCCGCGATCTCCGCGAGCACCACCTCGACGACGCCGTCGAGGACGGCCTCCTTGTTCGCGACGTGGTGGTACAGCGACATCGCCTCGGCCCCGACCTCCTGGGCGAGGCGGCGCATGGTGAGCGCGTCGAGGCCGTCGCGGTCGGCGAGCTCCACGGCGGCGCGCAGCACCCGCCGCCGGCTCAGCGGCACGCGGGGCCGCTCGGTCAGCTCGTCGGCGTCGGTCCGTGGGGTCATCGATCCTTCCTCCGGGCGCACTCTACCCGTACACGGTAAGTCTCTATCGTGGGGCCGTGGCACCGAGCGAAGCGGAATCTCCGGCACCGGGCGAAGCGGGATTCCTCGTGGACACGCGCGCCTCCTACGACGCGATGGCCGCCGACTACGCCGCGTGGATCCGGGACGAGCTGGCCGCCAAACCCCTCGACCGGGCGATGCTCGACGGCTTCGCCGAGCACGTCCGTCCCGGTCCGGTCGCCGACGTGGGCTGCGGCCCCGGCCGGATCACCGCGTACCTGCACGCGCGCGGCGTCCGGACGTCCGGCGTCGACCTGTCGCCGCGGATGATCGAGGTCGCCCGCGCGGCGCACCCGGACCTGCGCTTCGAGGTCGGCTCGCTGCTCGACCTCCCCCTGCCGGACGGCTCGCTCGCCGGCCTCCTCGCCTGGTACTCGATCATTCACGTCCCGCCGGAGCGCCTCCCGGACGCGTTCGCCGAGTTCCACCGCGTCCTGGCGCCGGGCGGCCACCTGCTGCTCGCCTTCCAGGCCGGGGACGGGACGGCGCGCCGGACGCGCGCCGGCGACCACGCGATCGCGCTCGACTTCCACTACCGGCGCCCCGGCGACGTCGCCGCCCTGCTCGCCCGCACCGGCCTGGACGTCCGGGCCCGGCTCGTCCGGGAACCCGACGAGGACGGCCCCTACGCGGAGCGCCACGCCCAGGCGTTCCTCCTCGCCCGCAAGCCCGCCGGGCGGACGGACGGCCCGGCGGGCGCGGGAGACGGGGACGGGTTTCCCGGGTAGATTTCTGAGATGGACGAGCGGCCTACTCTCGAGGACATCCGGCGCGCGCCGAAGGTGCTGCTGCACGACCATCTGGACGGCGGGGTGCGGCCGGAGACGGTCGTGGAGCTGGCGGAGGAGACCGGGTACGCGGGGCTGCCCGAGACGGACGCGCGGAAGCTGCGGGCGTGGTTCGAGGCGGCGTCGGACTCGGGGTCGCTGGAGCGGTACCTCGAGACGTTCTCGCACACCGTCGGGGTGATGCAGTCGGCGGACGCGCTGGCGCGGGTCGCCTACGAGTGCGCGGAGGACCTCGCGAACGACGGGATCGTGTACGCGGAGGTGCGGTACGCGCCCGAGCTGCACACCCGGACGGGCATGCCGCTGGAGCAGGTCGTCGAGGCGGTGCTGGACGGCTTCGCGCGGGGCGGCCGGGACCACGGGATCCGGGTCGGGGCGCTGCTGACGGCGATGCGGCACCAGGCGAGGTCGAAGGAGATCGCGGAGCTGGCGGTCCGGTACCGGGACGCGGGCGTGGTGGGGTTCGACATCGCGGGGGCGGAGGCGGGGTACCCGCCGACCCGGCACCTGGACGCGTTCGAGTACCTGCAGCGGGAGAACGCGCACTTCACGATCCACGCGGGCGAGGGGTTCGGGCTGCCGTCGATCTGGCAGGCGATCCAGTGGTGCGGCGCCGACCGGCTCGGGCACGGCGTGCGGATCATCGACGACATCGAGGCCGCGGGGTCCGAGCCGCAGCTCGGGCGGCTCGCGAACTATGTCCGGGACAAGCGGATCCCGCTGGAGATGTGCCCGACGTCGAACATCCAGACGGGCGCGGCGAAGTCGATCGAGGAGCACCCGATCGGGCTGCTGCGGAGGCTGCACTTCCGGGTGACCGTCAACACCGACAACCGGCTGATGAGCGGGACGACGCTGTCGGAGGAGTTCGCGAAGCTCGTCGACGCGTTCGGGTACGGCTGGGACGACCTGCAGTGGTTCACCGTGAACGCGATGAAGTCGGCGTTCGCGCCGTTCAACGACCGGCTGGAGCTGATCAACGGGGTGATCAAGCCGGGGTTCGCGCAGCGGAAGTGGAGCGGGACGCGGCCCCTGGCATGATGCGAGCATGACGATTCGTTCCACCGGCGGGCGCGTGGCCGCGTTCGCGTGGCTGGCGTTCGCCGCGCTCAACATCGCGGATCTCGTCTTCGGCTTCACCGGTGACCCCGAGTACTCGCTGACGACGTACACGATCGCGGCCCTCCTGCTGCTCGGCTGCGGGATCGCCTACACGGTCGGGCTGCGGCCGGCGATCGTCGGCGACGACGAGGCGCTGACCGTCCGGAACCCGCTGCGGGACGCGCGGGCCCCGTGGGGCGCCGTCCGGTCGATCGAGGGCCGGGAGGCGATCGTCGTGCGGTTCACCGGACCGGACGGCGACGAGCTGCAGACGCGCGCGTGGGTGCACCAGACGTCGCCCCGCGCGCAGGCCAAGGCGGAGGCGCGCGCGCGGAAGCAGGACGCGAAGCTGGGGGCGCAGGTCAAGGGCCGCACCCCGGCGGGGTACGCGGCGGAGCGGCTCAACGAGATGCGGGACCGGCAGCGGCCGAAGACCCGGTCGGGCGCGCCCGACAAGGCCGCCGCGGCCGCGCGGGACGCCGAGGACGTGCGCGGCTCGGTGTCGTGGTCGATCCCGGCGGTCGCGGCCCTGGCCGTCCCGGGCGCGGCCGTGCTGGCGTGCTGCGTCCTCGCGTTCGTCAACTGACCAGCTCGGCGACCCCCCGGCGCAGGACTTCGAGCGAGGTCTCCGCGCGCCCGCGGGCGTCCGCGACGTCGTCCTTCGCGGGCTCCACGACCTCCAGGTAGCACTTGAGCTTCGGTTCGGTCCCGGACGGCCGGATCACCACGCGCGCGCCGCCCTCCAGGCGGAACCGGAGCCCGTCGGTCGGCGGCAGGCCGTCCGCCGGGCGGGACAGGTCGTCGAACGTCTCGACGGCGCGCCCGCCGAGGCGGGCGGGCGGTGCGGCGCGCAGCCGGGCCATCGTCGCCGCGATCTCCGACAGGTCGTCCACCCGGACCGACACCTGCGCGGTGGCGTGCAGCCCGTACCGGCGGGCCTGGTCGTCGAGCAGATCGAGCAGGGTGCGGCCGTCGCGGGCCGCCTCGGCGGCGAGCGCGGCGACCGCGAGCGCCGCGCCGATGCCGTCCTTGTCGTTGACGGGGACGCCCCGGTCGTCGCCGACGCTGTAGCCGAGGGCCTCCTCGTAACCGAACACGAGCCGGTCGGCGCGCGTCCCCGCCTTCATGATCCACTTGAAGCCGGTGAGCGACTCGGCGAACCGGACGCCGTGCGCGCGGGCGATCGCCCCGAGCAGCGACGACGACACGATCGTGGTCACGACGAGCCGGTCGCCGCCCGCGGTGTGCCGCAGGACGTGCTCGGCGAGGAGCCCGCCCACCTCGTCGCCCGTGAGGACCCGCCACCCGGACGGCCCCGGCACCGCGACCGCGCACCGGTCGGCGTCCGGGTCGTTCGCGATCACGAGGTCCGCGTCCCGCTCGGCGGCGAGGGCCAGCGCGAGGTCGAGCGCGCCGGGCTCCTCCGGGTTCGGGAACGCGACGGTCGGGAAGTCGGGGTCCGGGTCCGCCTGCTCGGGGACGGCGACGGGCGCGGGGAACCCCGCGCGGACGAACGCCGCGTGCAGCACGTCGAACCCGACGCCGTGCATCGGCGTGTACACGACCGAGACGTCGCGGGCGTCGCCGAGGCGGAGCCCGGACACGGCGTCCAGGTACGGGGCCGGATCGTCGCGGACGTCCCAGTGCGCGCCGAGGGGCAGGTCGTCGACGCGGCCCACGGCGTCGATCGCGGCGGAGATCTCGGCGTCCAGCGGCGGCACGATCTGCGCGCCGTCGCCCCAGTACACCTTGTAGCCGTTGTCGCGGGGCGGGTTGTGGCTCGCCGTCACCATGACGCCCGCCGCCGCGCGGGACGTCCGGACGGCGTGCGCGAGGACCGGCGTCGGCACCGGCTCGGCGAACACCTCGACGGTGTGGCCCGCGCCGGTCAGGACGGCCGCGGTGTCGCCGGCGAACCGGTCCGACTTGTGCCGGGCGTCGAACCCGACGACCACGTGCGAGCCCGCCGGGAGCGTCGCGGCGAGCCCGGCGGCGGCCCGCAGCACCGTGACCCGGTTCATCCGGTTCGGCCCCGCGCCAAGCTCGCCCCGCAGCCCGGCCGTCCCGAACTCCAGCCGGGACCCGAACCGGTCGGCGAGCGCCTGCTCGTCCCCGGCGTCCAGGACGTCGCGCAGCTCGGCGCGCGTGTCGGGATCGGGATCCTGCGCCAGCCACTCCTCGGCGGCCTCGCGGAGGTCGCGCACCGAGAGGCCGCTCACAGCTTCGACAGGACGGTCGCGAGCAGGGAGCCCATGCGGCCCGCGGCGGCGCGGCCGGCGGCCAGGACCTCCTCGTGGTCGAGGGGCTCGTCCGACAGGCCCGCCGCGATGTTCGTGACCAGCGAGATGCCGAGGACGTCCGCGCCGCCCCGGCGGGCCGCGATCGTCTCCAGCACCGTCGACATGCCGATCATGTCGGCGCCCAGCGTGCGCAGCATCCGGATCTCGGCGGGCGTCTCGTAGGTCGGGCCGCGGAACGCCGCGTACACGCCCTCCGCGAGCGTCGGGTCGACCTCGCGGGCGAGGGCCCGCAGCCGTCCCGAGTACGCCTCGGTCAGGTCGAGGAAGTCGGCGCCGGCCAGCGGGTTCGCGCCCGTCAGGTTCAGGTGGTCGGAGATCAGGACCGGCTCGCCGACGTGCTGGGTCTCCGGCCGCAGCCCGCCCGCCGCGTTCGTGAGGACGATCGTGCCCGCGCCCGCGGCGAGGGCCGTCCGGACGCCGTGCACGACCGGGTCCACGCCGCGTCCCTCGTACAGGTGCGTGCGGCCGAGGAACACCAGGGCGCGGCGCCCGGCGACGTCCACCACCCGGATGCGGCCCGCGTGCCCCTCGACGGCCGGCGGCGGGAACCCCGGCAGGTCCGTGACCGGCAGTTCGGCGATCGGGTCGCCGAGCGCGTCGGCGGCCGGGACCCAGCCGGAGCCCATCACCAGGGCCACGTCGAACGCGTCGATGGACGTGCGCGCCCGCAGCTCGTCCGCCGCGGAGCGCGCCAAGGTAAAAGCGTCGTTGCTCACAAAGCCGACACTACCGGGGAGCCCGCGCCGCGCTTAATCACCGATCGACTGATCACCGATCGACGCGCACGGACGGTTCCGCAGCTCCTTGACGTAGTCGTCCGGGGCGCCCGCGGCCTCGGCGGCGTCGGCGAGGATGCCCAGGTACCGCGCCGACGGCAGCCCGCCCTCGTAGTCGTCGAGGACGTACATCCAGCAGAGCGCGTCGCCGTCGAGGGTCTGCACCCGGACGCGGATCTTCCGGTACACGCCGAGGGCCGCGCCCTCCCAGGCGTCCAGCTCCTTCTCGTCCCAGCTCGGCACGTCGTAGATCACGACGAAGACCTGCTCGGCGGAGTCCTCGACGACGGTCGCGAGAGCACCCTCCCAGCCCTTGTCCTGCCCGCCGAAGGTCAGCCGCCAGCCGGCGAGCCACCCGGTGCCGCGCATCGGCGAATGCGGGGCCCGGAGCGCCATCTGGTCGGGGTCCATGTTGGAGGCGTACGCCGCGTACAGTGCCACGCCGCCCAAGGCTACGCCACGCGACGCCGCAGGTCGCCTTGGCGGCGCCGATGTCCGCGGTTGGACTTGTCACTGCGTTGAGTAGGAAAGAATCGGAAGTATGACCCGCATCGTCATCATCGGAGGAGGACCGGGCGGTTACGAGGCCGCTCTCGTCGCGGCGCAGCTCGGCGCCGATGTGACCGTCGTGGAACGCGACGGTCCCGGCGGGGCGTGCGTGCTGACCGACTGCGTGCCCTCGAAGACGCTCATCGCCACCTCGACCCGGATGGCGGTCATGTCGGAGTCGGAGGCCCTCGGGCTGCGGTTCAGCGGCGGCCCGGACGGGATCGTCGGCGGCCTCGAAGCCGACATGGCCACCGTGAACAAGCGCGTCAAGGACCTCGCGCGGGCGCAGTCGTTCGACGTCGCCGAACGGCTCGCGTACGAGGAGGTGAAGATCGTCCGCGGGGAGGCGCGGCTGGTGGAGCCGCACGTCGTCGCGGTCGGCGAGCGCCGCATCCGGGCCGACATCGTGCTGATCGCGACCGGCGCCACGCCGCGCGTGCTGCCCGGCGCCGAGCCCGACGGCGAGCGCATCCTCAACTGGCGGCAGCTCTACGACCTGCCGGAACTGCCCGCCGAGCTGATCGTCGTCGGCTCCGGCGTCACCGGCGCGGAGCTGGCCGGCGCGTACCTGTCGCTCGGGTCGAAGGTCACGCTGGTGTCGTCGCGGGACCGCATCCTGCCGACCGAGGACGCCGACGCCGCGTCCGTCCTGCAGGAGGTCTTCCTGCGGCGCGGCATGAACGTCATGTCGCGGTCGCGGGCGGCGAGCGTGGAGCGGTCCGGGAACGGCGTGATCGTCACGCTGGAGGACGGCACCAAGGTCGAGGGCTCGCACTGCCTGATGACCGTCGGGATGATCCCGAACACGACCGGGATCGGGCTCGAGGACGTCGGCGTCGAGTGCGACGACCGCGGGTTCGTCAAGGTCGACAAGGTGTCGCGGACGTCCGTCCCGCACATCTACGCGTCGGGGGACTGCACCGGCATCCTGATGCTCGCGTCCGTCGCGGGGATGCAGGGCCGGATCGCGATGTGGCACGCGCTCGGCGAGGCCGTCCAGCCGCTGAAGCTCGGGTGGGTCGCGTCGAACATCTTCACCGACCCCGAGGTCGCGTCGGTGGGCGTCACCCAGCAGATGGTCGACTCGGGGGAGGTCAACGCCCGGACGGTCATGCTGCCGCTGTTCACGAACGCGCGCGCCAAGATGCAGGGGTTCGAGGACGGCTTCGTGAAGCTGTTCTGCCGCCCGTCCACCGGCATCGTCCTCGGCGGCGTCATCGTCGCGCCCCGCGCGAGCGAGCTGATCCTCGGCGTGTCCGTCGCGGTGCAGCAGCACCTGACCGTCGACCAGGTGGCGCACACCTTCGCGGTGTACCCGTCGCTGTCCGGCAGCATCACCGAGGCGGGCCGCCGCCTGATGACCGAGCACGCGTACTGAGCGGGTGCGCCGATCGGGCACGCCGGGAAGGGCGCGCCCGATCGGCGGGAGACCGCGACGTCAGGTGAAGTAGCGCAGGGCCACGTAGACCCAGGCCATCAGCGTGCTCAGTACGGTGACGATGATCCCGTACTTGGTGAACTGCCAGAAGCTGATCGGGTGGCCGCTCTTGGCGGCGATCCCGATCGCGACCACGTTGGCGCTCGCCGCGATGGCCGTCCCGTTGCCGCTGAAGTCGGCGCCGAGCGCGAACGCCCACCACAGCGCCTCACCGGTCTGCGGATCGGCGGTCGCCGCGAGTCCCTCCACGATCGGCGCCATCGTCGCCGTGTAGGGAATGTTGTCGAAGAACGCGCCGAGGACGGCCGAGCCGAACAGCAGGCCGGTCGCGGCGGCGAAGTAGTCGTCGCCGACCGTGTCCACGGCCCAGGTGCCGATGGTCTCGATGACCCCGGTGTGCCCGAGACCGGCCACCATGACGAACAGTCCCGCGAAGAAGACCAGCACGGACCATTCGACCTCCCGCATGACCTCCGGCACGTCCGCCCCGGTGACCAGCAGCATGACGCCCGCGCCGATGAGCGCGACGACCGACGGCTCGACGTGCACGACCGAGTGCAGGCCGAAGGCGACGATCACGCCGGCGAGGACGACCATGCACCGGATCAGCAGCCCGGTGTCGGTGATCGCCTTCCGCTCGTCCAGCGACATCACCTCGGCCGCGTACTCCGGGTTGTACTTGAACGACTTGCGGAACAGCACCCGCGACAGCAGCACGAACGCGATGAAGATGATCACCACGATCGGTGCCATGTGGACGAGGAAGTCGTTGAACGTCAGTCCCGCCCGGCTGCCGATGATGATGTTCGGCGGGTCGCCGATCAGGGTGGCGGCCCCGCCGATGTTGGACGCCAGCACCTCGGCGATGAGGTACGGGATCGGCGAGATCCGCAGCCGCTGGCAGACGACCACCGTCACCGGCGCCACCAGCATGATCGTGGTGACGTTGTCCAGGAACGGCGAGGCGACGGCGGTGATGAGCATCAGCAGCACCATGAGCCGGTACGGCTTGCCCTTCGACCGTTTCGCCGCCCAGATCGCCAGGAAGTCGAACACCCCGGTGTTCTTGATGATCCCGACGATGATCATCATGCCGAGCAGCAGGAAGATGACGTTCCAGTCGATCCCGTCGTGCTCGGAGAAGAAGACGTCGGCGCCGGGGGTGAGCCCGAGCACCGTCATCACCCCGGCCGCGATCAGGACGACCTTGGTCTTGTCGACCTTCTCCGTCGCGATGAAGAAGAACGCGATGACGAAGACGGCGAGCGCCGCGAGAGCGCTCACCGGGCACCGTCCCGGCGGCAGACGTCGGCCGGCCCCCGACAGGGACCGGCCGACGTTCCGCCGAGGCCCCCGCCTAGTCGTCCGGCCGCGCCAGCGCGAGGGCGGACAGCAGCCGGTCGAGCGTGACCGCGCCGGCCAGCAGGCCCGCGTCGTCCACCACCGCGACCAGCGGGCTGCGCTGCCGCGCCATCAGGGTGGCGAGCTCCAGCAGCGTCGCCGACTGTTTCACGATGACCGGGCGGGGCGTGTGCGTTCCGATGCACGCCCCGACCGTCCTGTCCTGGATCTCGTGCCAGAACACGTCCGCGTGCGCCTCGTCCACGGTGCGGGTCAGCGCCGTGTCCTCCTGGTAGGCGACGGGCACCGCGAGCCGCAGCACCTGCGTTCCGGGCAGGACGACCCGGGGGCGCTGCCGTTCGTCCAGCACGATCAGGCCGGGCAGCCGGCCGAGCGCCATGACCTGGATCGCGTGCGCGATCGAGTCGTTCATCGTCACGGTCGGCACCTGGATGGCGATGTCCCGCGCTAGCATGACGTCCTTTCGGCTCCCGGAGAGCCTGGTTCTTCGGGCTGATAGGTCCCTCCTCCTCACGCCGGGGACGGTCCCGTCGCAGGACGATGGCCTCTTGGGAGCCTTGAGCGGAGGGCGGTGCCCGCCGCCGAGTCGCTGTGCCATATGTCCGCCCCTTTCTGCGTACATCGACCAGTTTTCTCGGCGGTGGATCACATCGTTATCGGGTGTAACACCCACATCTGCCTGGTTGAAGCATGTATCTGCAGGCCGGACGGGGGTGCCCGAGGAGGCGCGCACCTAGGATGGAGGCGGAGACCGGAGGTGATCGGTTGCACGCTCGGGAGTCCGCCACCCGCATCCTGCTGGCCGACGACCACGCGCTGATCCGCCGCGGGCTGCGGGTGATCCTGGACGCCGAACCCGACATGACCGTCGTCGCCGAGGCCGGCGACGGGGCGGAGGCGATCGACGCGATCGCCCGCAGCGAGGTGGATCTGGCGATCCTGGACATCGCGATGCCCCGCATGACGGGCCTGCAGGCCGCGCGGGAGATCGCCGCCCGCTTCCCGGGCGTCAAGATGCTCATGCTGTCGATGTACGACAACGAGCAGTACCTGTTCGAGGCGCTGAAGGCGGGCGCGTCCGGGTACGTGCTGAAGTCGGTGGCCGACCGCGACCTGCTGAACGCGATCCGCTCGGCGACGCACGGGGAGTCGTTCCTGTATCCGGGGGCCGTCACGCTGCTGGTCCGCGAGTACCTGAACCGGGCGCGGGACGGCGAGGAGCTGCTCACCCCCCGCGAGGAGGAGATCACCAAGCTGATCGCCGAGGGGCACTCGTCCAAGGAGATCGCGGAGATCCTCACGATCAGCGTGAAGACGGTCGACCGGCACCGCGCGAACGTCCTCGGCAAGCTCGGCATGCGCGACCGGGTCGAGCTGACCAAGTACGCCATCCGCGTCGGGCTCGTCGAACCCTGATCCCGGCCCCCGCGTGGGACGGGACGGCCGGCGGCCATCGTCAGTCCCGCACCGGGTACTGCCTGCGGCGCGCGCCCTTCGGCGGCACGACCAGCCGCACCTCGGTGCCCCGGCCGCCGTCCGCCGCGCCGATCGACAGCTGTGCGCCGACGAGCATCGCGCGCTCCCGCATCCCGCGGATGCCCGCCCCGGCCCGTTCGGGCGGCCCGCAGCCGTCGTCCGCGACGCGCAGCACGAGGCCGCCGTCCGGGGCCTGCCGCAGGGACAGCTCGGCGTGGCGCGCGCCGGCGTGCCGCCAGACGTTCGTCAGGCTCTCCTGCGCGATCCGGTAGACGACCAGTTCGACGTCCGCGCCGACCCCGTTGATCCCGGTCTGCACGTCGCGGGTGACGTGCGGCCCGCCCGAGAAGTCCGCGGGCAGCGCGATGAGCGCGCTGGTCAGGCCGAGGTCGTCCAGGACGCCCGGACGCAGCCGCCGTGCGACGTGCCGCACCTCGTCCAGGCTCGACCGGACGACCTCCAGGACGCCGCGCAGTTCCGCCGCGACCTCGCCGGGCGCCCGGTCGGCCACCGACTTCAGCTCCAGCAGCGCGACGGTGAGCGTCTGGCCGATCTCGTCGTGGAGCTCCTGGGCGATGCGGCGCCGCTCGGCCTCCTGGGCGTCCAGCACCATCGCCGTCCCGGTGCTGCGGTCGACCTCCAGGCGGTCGAGCATGGAGTTGAACTCGTCGACGAGGTGGAACAGGTCGCCGCTCTCCTTGGTCGCGAGGCGGTCGCCGGAGCTCAGCGAGTCCATCCGCGCCATCAGCGTGGTGAGCCGTCCCAGCGGCGCGAGGCTGGCGCGCAGCAGCAGCGCGTTCGCCAGCATCATCACGGCGAGCCCGACCAGCAGGACGGGCAGTTCCCGCAGCAGCACCATCGAGGAGACGGTGACGGGCGCGAGCGCGAGGGCCGCGGTGCCGAGCGCGAAGATCAGTCCGTTGATGCCGAGGATGCGCCAGTACAGTGCGGGGACGGGTGCCGTGCTCATGCCCTCACCGTATGCGGGGCGGCTCGGCGATGCCGTGCCGCCGCATCCGCGACCGGCGCAGCTCGTCCGCGGTGATCGCCACGGCCAGCAGGCTCGCGGACATGGCCATCATCGGCACCGACACGTGCACCCACCAGGGGCCGGGCAGCAGCGCCAGCACCGCGCACACCGGGATCATCAGGCACACGTGCCGCCACAGCAGGCGGCCCCGCCACCCGGCGTCGGTGAGCTCGTGCCGGACCCAGTCGCGGTTGCCGGGCGGCAGCCGCAGCCCGAGCGTGTACCGCACCTGGCCCCACGGCCCGGGGTCGCCTGGGATGCGCGGCATCGCGGCCCCTCAGAAGCCCCCGAAGTCGCCGAATCCGCCGCCACCGCCGCCGAAGTCGCCGCTGCCGAAGTCCCAGCCGCCGCCGACGTCGCCGCCCTCGCCGCCGAATCCGCCGGACATGTCGCCGCCGTAGCCGCCGAACCCGCCGGACATCATCGAGCCGAGCATGGTGCCGACCATCATGCCGGTCAGCAGGTCGAACCCGCCGTAGCCGTAGTAGTACCCGCCCGCGTACGGCGCGTACGCCGGGCCCGCGTTGTAGTAGGGCCGCCGCGCGCCGTGGTACGGGACCATCCGGACGTCCGGTTCGCCGCCGCCCAGCACCGCCTGGGCGTCCGCCGCGCACGCCGGGACGGACCGGGCCGTGCCGCCCGGCGGCGCCCACACGACGTCCTGGACGGACGGGCCGTGGTTCGGGTTGAAGAAGCAGGGGGCGCGCCGCTCCGGCACCTCGTCGCCCGCGAGCCGGGCGCGGGTCGCGAGCATGAAGAACCGGCCGTCCTCCAGCGCGCGGGTGACGTTCTGCATGTCCTCGGGACGGGCGGCGCGGTCCGTCGCGCGCTTCGCCTCGTCGTAGGAGTTCATCGCGTGCTCGTAGTCGGCGCGGATCGCCGGGTCGAGCTTCTTGTCCATGACGTCGAGGTCGAGCCCGGCGATGTCCTCGCCGAGGAGCGTGACGTCCTCCTCCACGCCTTCCTTGAGCTCCGCCATCTCCCTGGCCTGCCGCTCCTGCCGGCGCCGCCGCGACACGAGGAACACCGACATCGCCGCCGCGACCAGCGCGATGACGAGGCCCAGCATCACGTACCCGACGGTCGCCGCCGACGCGGAGTTCTCGTCGACCCGCTTCTCGGCCCGCTCGCCGAAGTCGATGATCCGGTCCTTGAGCGGCTGGCCGTTGGTGCGGGTGATGATCTGGTTGATCTCGCCCTCGTCCAGGTTCTGCGAGATCCCGGCCATCAGCCGCCCGTTCGCGGTGACGCCGACGTACGTCTCGCCCTCGCCGACGCGGTTCGCGACGGACACGAGCATCTGCCCCATCTGCTGCTGGGTGATGCCGTCGTCGACCACGACCGCGCGGACGTCGGCGTCGCCGAGCCCGTTCAGCGCGGACTCGACCTGCTGCCGGTCCGCCGCGCTCAGCGCGTTCCCGGCGTTGCTCGTCACGTACAGCCGCGAGTCGACCAGCCCGTTGGCGATCTGCCCGACGGTGTCGCCCGCCCGCGCGGGCGCGGCCTGCGGGGCCTGCGGCGCGGCCGGGGCGGCCGCGACGTGCTGGACGGACGCGGACGCGGCGGGACGCGCGGTGTCGGGGGTCGAGGCGGCGGCGGGGGCGGCGAGACCGGCCGCGACGACGCCCGCCACGAGCGCGGGAAGCGCCATGCGACGAGCCGTCCGGGCGGTCCGGTTGTCGGAGCTCATGTCTCTAGTCTGCCTCGCCGGAGAGCCAGACAATCAGCCCGTCATGTCCCTTTTCGGAAAATCCCGAACCGGTGCGGAGACGGTCCGCTACACAGCGTGCCGGCGTCCCCGGGGGGCCCGGCCCGGAAACGCGAACGGGTGCCGTCCCCGGCGGGGGAGCGGCACCCGGATCGCGAAATCGCCGAGCGGCGCCGGACGTCAGTCCTTGATGTCGCAGATGGACGCGCCCGCCGTGACGGTCTGGCCGACCTCGGCGGACAGGCCCGTGATCGTCCCGGCCTTGTGCGCGGTCAGCGGCTGCTCCATCTTCATCGCCTCGAGCACCACGACCGTGTCGCCCGCCTCGACGGTCGCGCCGTCCTCGGCGACGATCTTGACGATCGTGCCCTGCATCGGGCTGACCAGCGAGTCGCCGGACGCCTGCGCGGCGGCGCCCTTCTTGCCCGCGCGGCGCTTGGCGGGCGCCTGCCCGGCCGCGGCGCCGCCGGCCGCCGACGCGCCGAGGCCCGCCGGGAGCACGACCTCGATGCGCTTGCCGCCGACCTCGACCGTGACCCGCTCCCGCTCGCCCGCGGCCTCCTCGTCGGCCGGGACCGCCTCGAACGGCGGGATCGTGTTGTCGAACTCCGTCTCGATCCACCGGGTGTGGACGGCGAACGGCTCGGCGTCGTCCGCGGGGACGAACGCGGGGTCGTCCAGCACCGCGCGGTGGAACGGCAGGACGGTCGGCATCCCGTCGATCGTGAACTCGGCGAGGGCGCGGCGCGCGCGCTCCACGGCCTGGCGGCGGGACGCGCCGGTGACGATCAGCTTCGCGATCAGCGAGTCGAACGCCTGCGGGACCGTCTGCCCGGTCACGTACCCGGAGTCGAGCCGGACGCCCGGCCCGTGCGGCGGGTCGAACGCGCTCAGGGTGCCGACGGCGGGCAGGAAGCCGCGCCCGGCGTCCTCGGCGTTCAGCCGGAACTCGATCGAGTGGCCGCGCAGCTCGGGGTCGCCGTAGCCGAGCTCCTCGCCGTCGGCGATGCGGAACATCTCGCGGACCAGGTCGACGCCCGCGACCTCCTCGGTCACCGGGTGCTCGACCTGCAGCCGCGTGTTGACCTCGAGGAACGAGATCGTCCCGTCCTGGCCGACGAGGAACTCGCAGGTGCCCGCGCCGACGTACCCGGCCTCCTTCAGGATGGCCTTCGAGGAGGTGTACAGCAGCTCGAGCTGCTCCTCCGACAGGAACGGCGCCGGGGCCTCCTCGACGAGCTTCTGGTGGCGGCGCTGCAGCGAGCAGTCACGGGTCGACACGACGACCACGTTGCCGTGCTTGTCGGCCAGGCACTGCGTCTCGACGTGCCGCGGCTTGTCCAGGTACCGCTCGACGAAGCATTCGCCGCGGCCGAACGCGCCGACCGCCTCCCGGACGGCCGACTCGTACAGCTCCGGGACCTCCTCGAGCGTCCGGGCCACCTTGAGCCCGCGCCCGCCGCCGCCGTACGCCGCCTTGATCGCGATCGGCAGCCCGTGCTTCTTCGCGAACGCGACGACCTCGTCGGCGCCCGACACCGGGTCGGTGGTGCCCGCGACCAGCGGCGCGCCGACCTTCTGCGCGATGTGCCGCGCCTGCACCTTGTCGCCCAGCGCGGTGATCGCGGCGGGCGGCGGCCCGATCCAGGTCAGCCCGGCGTTCTGCACGGCGGACGCGAAGTCCGCGTTCTCGGACAGGAAGCCGTACCCCGGGTGGACGGCGTCCGCGCCGGCCTCCGCCGCGATCTTCAGCAGCTTCTCGATGTCCAGATAGCTCTCGGCCGCCGTCGAGCCGCCGAGCGCGTACGCCTCGTCCGCGACCCGCACGTGCAGCGCGTCCAGGTCCGGCTCGGCGTACACGGCGACACTGGCCAACCCTGCGTCGCTACAGGCACGGGCAATTCGGACCGCGATCTCGCCGCGGTTGGCGATCAGGACCTTGCGCACGTGGGTCTCCTCCCTCAACCTCGCACCGCGCAGTCTAGATAACCGCCCTTTGAGGTTTTCGTAAGGCCCTCCTTATACGGGCCCGACCGCCGCGTTCACCGGGGTGGAGGCGGGATTCGCGCGTCCCGGCCAGCGGGACCGCCGGACGCGCGGAGGGCCCGCACCCGGGCGGATGCGGGCCCTCGGACGGGCGGGCGGCGCGGCGCGCGGGGCCGACGGGGCGCATGGTCCGCGGCCCCGCCCGCGCCGTCCGTCCGGAGTGGCGCATGTCTCAGCGCGCGCGTCCGGCGCGCCTGTTCGATGCGGCTGTTCTCAGCGGTTGTAGCGGCGGTTGAACTTCTCGACCGCTCCGGTCGTGTCGAGCACGCGCCCCTGTCCGGTGTAGAACGGGTGGCTCGCCGACGAGACGTCCACGTCCACCACCGGGTAGGTGCGGCCGTCCTCCCACTCGACGGTCCGGTCGGTGCGGGCCGTGGACCGGGTGAGGAAGGCGTGGCCGGCGGCGCGGTCGCGGAAGACGACGGGGCGGTACTCCGGGTGGATGTGCTGCTTCATGTCCCCGTCAACACAGTGAGAACGGTTTTCATTCCAACCTTAGGGCGGGCTGGCGCGGGGGCGCCGGAACCCCCGGTCGGCAAGGGGATTCGTCCGGTTTCGCGCGAGCCCGGACGCGTCCCCGGGACGGCGTGTATCTTCGCCAATGATCAGTGGGAGGAGGAGGCATGGTGCGCCTGTGGCTGCGGGTCTTCCTGGCGGTCGCCATCGCGGCGGCCTGCCTGCCCGTGCCCTCGTCCGCGATGCGCCGCGGCGCCCCCCGGGTGGACGGCGAGACGACCGAGCAGCTCGCCGCCGTCGCGAACACGCTGCTGCAGCACCGCTCGCAGGCCCTCGTGCAGACGCGGGACCGCGACCGCACCCGGCTCCCCGAGGAGATCCTCGGCGTCCGGATCTCCCCGCGGGTCGCGCGCGTGCAGGCCAAGGCCCTCCGCGAGCTGGAGAACCGCAACCGGGCGCCGGTCGCGGGCGGCCCCGCCTACACCGGCGCGCGGACGACGCTCGACGAGGCCAGCGCGGTCCGCGACGGCGACGTGGTGACGCTCGAGGCCGTCGAGCACACGGTCGTCCGGTACGACACCGGCAAGATGCGGCAGGACGTGCGGCGCCGGTTCGAGTTCAAGGACATCGACGGGCGGCTCACGCTGATCGGCGAACGGGTCCTCGACCCGGACGTCCGGCCCGTGAACGACCCGGTCCGCGCGGCCGGGTGAATGCCCGGAAAGCGCCGGGCGGCCGGGCCCTGAATGTTTTCTGACGCACGGTAATTGGCCGGGTCACAAGCGTGCGGAGCGCCGCTCCCGACGTGGCCGAAGGCGTGCGCGCCGCCGCGTTACGACCACATCCGGTCAGCGCAGCAGGGCGGAAATGTCCGCCTATCTCCGGCGGATCGCCCGCGTGGCACTGGATTCCGATGATCCTGCGGGCGTAGGCTGGCGCCATTCTTTACGAAAGGCCACAGTGATGAGCGGTGACAAGCGCGGCGCCAACATCGGCGAGCTCGAGGAACTGTCCCGGATCTTCGCCAAGCACGGCCGGAACCTCGACGCCCTGATCAGAGACCTCAACGGCCGCACGGTCAGCTCCAGCGCCGTCTGGTGGGGGCCCGGCGCCGACCGGTTCCGCGCCGCGTGGGCCGAGGCCAAGACCGCCTTCGACAAGATGGCCATCGCCCTGGAGCAGGGCAGCCAGGACATCAAGCGCTCGCAGCAGAACATCGAGGCCGCCACCCGCTGACGCCTCGCCCCCGAGCCGCGGGTCCCGGCCCATCCCCCCGAGGCCGGGGCCCGCTCCTTTTCGCCGCAGGTCAGTCGCCGGTCACCGGCGGCGGCAGCGCCACCTGGATCTGCGTGGTCGTGCCCGTGGCGACGAACAGCCCGCGCCCGCTCGGCCCCGCCAGGGGCGCGTTGCGCGGCAGCCGCAGGCCGAACAGGTCGCCGTCGTCCGCCGACTCGATCGACAGCAGGACGCCCGAGCGCGACCGCCGCGCGTCCGCGAGGAACCCCCGGTAGCCGCGCCCCAGGTCGGTGGTCGTGCCGCCGATGACGACCGCGTGCTCGCCGTCCCGCGCCGTCCGCAGCACGTCGCACAGCGCGTCGTCGAGGTCGGTCTCGTCCAGCAGCTCGGCGTCGTCCACGACCACGACGTACCGGTGCTCGTCGCCGATCGCCGCCTCGAGGTCGCCCGCGTCCGCGTCGGACGCGAGGACGCCGAGCACGCCGGGGCGCCCCGACAGCAGCCGCAGCGGCGACCGGCGCGGCGTCACCAGCACCACCGGCACCAGCCCGCCGCCGACCGCCGGGTCCAGCAGCGAGTGGACGATCGTGCGGAGCGTCGTCGAGCGCCCCGAGCGCGGCGGCCCCGCGACCGCGAACCCGGGGCCCTCGTTCAGCAGGTCGATCCCGACGGGCGCGAGGGTGTCGCCGCCGACCCCCACGAGCGCCCACAGCGCGGACGGCGCGAGGAACTCGGCGTCCAGCGCCATCGCCTCCCGGTAGGTGACCCGCACCGGCAGCTCGTCCACGTGCAGCGGGCGGCGGCGGCGCGGCAGCCGCCCGTACCGGGCGACGCAGCCGCGCGCGATCTCCTGCAGGGCCGCGACCTGCGCCGTCCCGGACGGGTCGTCGCCGAGCAGCCCGATCTGCGACTCGCGCGGCGGGGCGCCCGGCGCGGTCGCCTCCAGGGCGCGGCCCGGCGGCATCGCGGCCGGGACGTGCCGGTCCTGCAGGCCCGCGTAGCCGTAGTCGTTCGGGTCGGCCATCCGCAGGATCAGCCGCCGGTCGAACACGGTGGAGACCTGCCCGGACAGGCCGGAGCGGTCGCCGGTGAACACGGCGCGCAGCCCTACCGCGGCGCCCTCCCGCAGCAGCCGCAGGATCTGGTCGACGAGCCGGCCGTAGTCGTAGTGCTCGAACGCGCCGAGGAAGCCCTCCCAGCGGTCGAGGAGCAGCACCATCCACGGCAGCCGGTCGGTGGCGGCGACCGCGGCGCGCTGCTCGGGCAGCGACGCGAACCCGGCCTCCGCGAACAGCTGCTGCCGCCGCGCGACCTCCGCCGACAGCGCGGTGATCAGCCGCTCGCAGCGGTCGAGCTGGTCGCGGGTGACGACCGCGCCGCAGTGCGGCAGCGCCACCAGCGGCAGCAGGGCGTTCGCCCCGCAGTCGACCGCGTACAGGTGCGCGTCGAACGGGGAGCACGCCCCCGCGAGCGACCCGGCGATCGTGCGGAGCGCCGTCGACCGTCCCGACTGGGCCGCGCCCGCGAGGTACAGGTGGCCGCCGGACGCCAGGTCGAGCGCCAGCTCCTCCCGCGACTGGACGGCGGGCAGGTCGGTGATGCCGAACGCGATCGGCGGGACGTCCACGACGGACCCGCCCGCCGCCGTCCGCGGCGTCAGCCGGACCTGCTCGGGCAGCGGGTTCAGCCACGGCGACGGCTGCCGCGCGATCCCGGCGCGCCGCGCGGCCTCGTCCACGGCCTGCACGAGGACGGCCAGGTCGGTGACGGCGGCCGCGTCGTCGGCGGCCTCGCGCGGCGCGGGCGGCGGGTGCCCGAGGCCCTGCCAGGGGAGCGGCAGGACGGTCGTGCGGCGCGCGGCCGTGCCCGGCCGGCGCCCGCCGATCCGGGCCGACTGCACGGCGTGCGGCGCCGACACGCCCGACCGGACGTAGCAGCGGCCCGGCAGCGACTTCGGGATCTGCACGGCGTCGGCCGAGTCGAGCACGTCGGTGGAGTCGTCGGCGCCGGTCACCCGCAGCGCGATCCGCAGGTTCGTGTTCGCCCGCATGTCCGCGGTGACGACCCCGGCGGGCCGCTGCGTCGCGAGGATCAGGTGGACGCCGAGGGAGCGGCCCCGGCGGCCGATGTCGACGAGCCCGGCGACGAAGTCGGGCAGCTCCTCGACCATCGCGGCGAACTCGTCGATCACCAGGACGAGCCGGGGCATCGGCGCGGACGCGGGCGTGCGCCCGTCGACGTAGTCCTCGATGTCCTTCGCCCCGGACTCCAGCAGGAGCACCTCGCGGCGCCGCAGCTCGGCCGCCAGCGACTCCAGCGCGCGTTCCGTCGCGTGCCCGTCCAGGTCGGTGACCATCCCGACGGTGTGCGGCAGCTTCGCGCACTCGGCGAACGCCGAACCGCCCTTGTAGTCGATCAGCACGAACGTCATCTCGTCCGGCCGGTTCGCGACCGCGAGCGACGCGATGAGCGTCTGCAGCAGCTCGGACTTCCCGGCGCCGGTCGTCCCGGCGATCAGCCCGTGCGGGCCGTCCGTGCGCAGGTCGATCTCGTACGGTTCGCGGCCCGCCCGTCCCGCGCGGGCCCCGGCGGAGCCGACGCCGATCGGGACGCGGGTCGTCCGCCCGCCGGTCCGCGTCCACGACTGCAGGACGGCCTCGGCGGTGGGGTCGGGCATGGCGAGCAGGTCGAGCAGCCGCACGTTCGCGGGGAGGGACTCGTCGGCGTCCTCCCTGGACACGTCCCGGACGGGCGCGAGCGCGCGCGCCACCCGGTCCGTCCAGGCGGGGGAGACCTGGTCGGCGAGCACGGGGCCCACCGCGTCGAGGTCCTGCCCCTGGAGGTGGACGACGGCCGGGTACTGCGGGTCCCAGGACGCGACGGCGCTGCATTCCTCGGGCAGCAGCCGTTCCTCGTCGTCGATGCAGATCGCGTAGAGCCCGTACTCCGCGCCCCTCGACAGGAGCATGGGCATGCCGGGGACGCGCCTCAGCGCGCGCGCCCCGTCCAGGACGATCAGGATGTTGTACGGGACCGCGTCAGCGGGCTTTGCCTGCCCGCCCAGGAACTGGGTTTCGGCCTGGGACGCGCGCCGCCGCTCGGTCACGCGCATGGCCAGTTCGGTGATGCGGTGCGCGATGGACGACTGGTCGGTGCCGACGAGCGCCGTGCAGTCCTCGTCCTCGCGCGGCGCGCAGTGCGGCAGCCAGCGCACCCAGTTCCACTCGTCGGCCGCGTCGGGCTCGGCCGACAGCACGACGATCGCCAGGTCGCGCGGGCTGTGCAGCGCCGCGGCCTGCCCGACCAGCCAGCGGGCCAGCGCCCGCGACGCCGGGCGAGGCCCCGTGAGGCCCAGCACGCCGACGTCCGCCAGCGGCAGCGCCACCGGCACCTGCCGCGCCACCGGGACCGGCACCGGCGCGCCCTCGCCCGCCCCGCCGTCGACCAGCTCGACGCGCGCGGGCAGGTCGGCGAGGCCGACCCGCAGGTGCAGGGCGTCCGGGTCGTCGCGGCGCCGCTCCCACAGCCGCCGCCGGGGCCCGGTCGCGGTGAGCAGGACCTCGGCGGGGTCGGGGTGCAGGGCGCGGCGCTCGTCCTCGTCCTCGCGGCGCAGCCGGTCCAGCTCGCCGTCGAAGCGTCCCGCCTTGTCGTTGTACTCCCGGAGGGCCTTCTTGTACGACTTGCGGCCGTGCAGCCGGTCGCCGACCCACTCGCCGACCGTCATCAGCGGCCACGCCAGCGCGAACAGCGCCCACCACCACTGGCCGAGCGCGAAGGCCATGACCAGCCCGAACGCCGAGAACAGCAGGGCGCCGAACAGCCGCAGCCGCTCCCGCGGGTTGCGCTCCGGCCGGCGCGGCACCTCCAGCCGCCGGGCGCGCGGCGCCGGGGCCAGCCGGGGCGGCCGGTTGAACGCCATGCCGCCCTCGGGCAGCGGCTCCAGGTGGGTGTCCGGGGCCGCGCCCGGCGCCAGCGTCAGCACGCTCGCCCCGACCGACAGCATCCCGCCCGGCGCCCAGGCCGCGGGGCCCTCCAGCGGCGCCCCGTCGAGCTCCGCGCCGGGCGCGGACGGCGCCACCTGCACGCCGTCCGGCGCGACCGTCACCCGCAGCGCCCGCGGCCGCACCGCCGGGTCGTCCAGCCGCACGTCCACGTCGTCGCCGGACCCGAGGACGCTCGCCCCCAGCCCGAGCCGGTGCACCCGTCCCGCCGCCGGCCCGCCCACGACGCGCACCTCGACCAGCCCGGACGGCTCCGCGACCACGGTCGCGGCGGCGGCGTCCCGCTCGACCGCCACCACCGCGCCGTCCCGCAGTTCCTTCACCGCGCGGGCCTGCGGGTCGAGCATCCGCCCGTCCATCCACAGCGCCCGCCGCTCCGCCGGGGGCGCGGTGCCGCCGCTGCGCTGCAGCGCGTCCTTGGAGAAGCGCGGCGTCGGCACCGTCACCGACGCCTGCTGCGCGCGCCCCTCCAGCGCCGCGGCGAGCGACCGGGCGACCCCGTCCACGGTGGCCTCCGCGTCGACGTTCACCACGACGTCCCGTGGCCCGCCGCCGGTCAGCGCCGTGAACGAGATCCGCATCGAAGCCCCTCCATCGTGCGCCGTTCCGATTCCGGCGCCGCCGTCCGGGACAGCTTAATTAACGAGCCCTTCCCGGCTGGGCAGGACGACACGTATCCGCAGCATGGGAGGCGGTTTTCGGGCATTCCCGGCGGTCGAATCGGCGTTCCGGAATTCACCGCGCCCGGATGATCTCCCGCAGGGCCGCGTCCAGCGGCGTCGGCGCCATGCCGAAAGTGCGCTGGAAGTCGGACGAGTCCAGGATGTACGGCTTCTCGAACTGGTACCGCGTCTCCTTCAGCTCGCGCATCATCGGGTTGACCGCCCCGATCGCCCCGAGCACCGCCCGCGGGATCTCGTGGACCCGGGGGCGCGGCGCTCCCGCGATCTCGCACAGCCGCTCCGCGACGTCGCGCGCCGACACGGCCGGGCCGGTCGGGACGTGCCACGGGCGGCCCCACACCCGCTCGTCCGTCCCCGCGATCGCGAGCGCCTCGGCGACGTCCGGCAGGTACGTCCAGGCGTGCGGGAGCGACGGGTCGCCGACGAACATCACCCGCTTGCCGGCGAGCAGCGGCTTCACGAACCGCACCTCGCCCAGGTGCGCCTGGTCGGTGCTCTCGGGCCCGTAGTAGTCGGACGCCCGCAGTTCGGTGACCCGCACCCGCCCGGCCTCGTGGGCGGCCCGCATGTCGTCCCACATCCGCGCCCGCATCCGGCCCTTCGTCCCGGTCGCGGCGAGCGGCGTGTCCTCGGTCATCGGGCCGTCCACCGGTCCGTACCCGTAGAGGCACCCGAGCGTGACCAGCCCGGCCCCGGTGTCCTCGGCCGCGCCGAGGAACGACGCCGCCATCGGCGGCCACGCCTGCGCCCACCGGTGGTACGGCGGGTTCACGCAGTTGTAGATCGTGTCGGCGCCCTTGGCGATCGTCGCGAGCCGCCCCCGGTCCGCGACGTCCGCGGCGATCCGCTCGACCCCCGCGGGGCCCGATCCCGACCGCGTCACGACGGTCACGTCGTGCCCGCGCTCCGCCAGCCGCTCGGCCAGCTTCGTCCCGACCTGCCCTGCTCCGGCGATCACGTGCTTGCCCATGGTCCCTGCTCCTTCACGGCGTTCCGTCGCTTCGCGGAGCGCCCGTCCCGTTCGGGATCGGCGTTCCGTTTCGAGAGCAATGCTCTCTGACGAGTGCGCCGTCCGTCAAGAGCGGCGCTCTCGTTTTGTTCCGGCGCTCTGCTAACCTCGCGGCATGAGCGCTGGACGGACGGCACGGGAACGGGTGCGCGCGGAGCTGATCGCGGAGATCACCGAGATCGCCCGGCGGCAACTGGCGACGGACGGCGCGGCGGGGCTGTCGCTGCGCGCCATCGCCCGGGAGATGGGCATGGTGTCCTCGGCGATCTACCGGTACTTCCCCAGCCGCGACGACCTGCTGACGGCCCTGATCATCGACGGGTACAACGCCCTCGGCGCGGCCGTCGAACGGGCCGACGACGCCGTCCGCGGCGACCGTCCGGACGCGTTCGGGGAGCGGTGGCTCGCGGTGTGCCGGGCCGTCCGCGAATGGGCGCTCGCGCACCCGCACGAGTTCGCGCTGCTGTACGGCTCACCCGTGCCCGGCTACCGGGCCCCGCAGGACACCGTCGCGGCCGCCCTCCGCGACACGCGCGTGTACGCCCGGATCGTCACCGAGGCGCGCGCGGCGGGCGCCCTCGAACCGCTCGGCCCCTGCCCGCCCGCGCCGTCCGCCATCGCCGCCGACATGGGCCGGATCCGCGACGGCGTGGGCATGGACGTGCCGGACGACGTCGCGGCACGGGCCGTCACCGCGTGGTCGGGCCTGTTCGGCACGGTGAGCTTCGAGCTGTTCGGCACCTTCAACAACACGATCATGGACGGCGCCGCCCACTTCGACCACTCGATGGCGCTCCTCGGCCGCCTCATCGGCCTCGAAACGCCCCGGACCTAGGGCCGCTCGCCCGAGGAGCGCCGTGCACCGGCGATGACCAGGGCGGCGGTCCGCCGCAGGAAGTCGTCGGTGAGGGGTTCGCCGAGCATGAGCCGGCGGAAGTACAGCGGCCCGGCGGCGGCCTGGACGAGGTGGTCCGGATCGCTGTCCGCCGGGAGGTCGCCGCGCTCGACCGCCCGCACGAAGATCTCGCGCGACAGCCGGAAGCGGGCGGGCCAGATCTTGTCCAGCGCCCGGCGCGGCCCGGCGTTGTCGGCGGTCCGGGAGCCGGTCTCCCCGATCAGCGCGGTGATCCAGGGGCTGTCGAAGCCGCGGCGGACCTCGCGGAGGAAGGCGAGCAGGTCCTCCGCCAGATCGCCGGTGTCCGCGGGCGGCGAGATCTCGACCTGCCGGGCCGTGAACGCGGCGGCGACGAGGCTCGGCTTGTCGCCCCACCGCCGGTAGATCGTCGCCCGGTTGACGCCCGCCCGCTCGGCCACCGCCTCGATGCGCAGCGCGGCGTAGCCGACCTCGCCGAGCTCCCCGATCGTGGCGTCCAGGACCGCCTTCGCGGTACGGGCCGTGCGCCCGCCGGGCCGCCTGGTCGCCGCATCGGTGCGGAGCTGTTCGGGCTGGTCTTCCGGCTCGCCGTGCATCGTCCCACGCTACCAAACGCACCAACTTGTTGCATTTAGCCAAGGGCCGCTGTTAGCGTTAAAGCAACAGAGTGTTGCATCTACAGCCGGGGACGGCGCCGCCGCACCGGCACGGAGGAACAGGCCATGACCACGCGACACCGCACCGACCCCGAACACGTCGCCCGGCATCTGCGGGCCGTCCTGAACCCCGAGACCGTGCACACCGCCGGCCCCGTCCGCGACGCCGTGTGCCGCCTGTGGAACGGCGCGGTCGACGCCGCCCCCGCCGCCGTCGTCGCCTGCACCACCGCCGCGGAGGTCGCGGCCGCCGTACGGGCCGCGCGCGAGCTGGACGTCCCGCTGTCGGTCCGCGGCGGCGGCCACGGCTGGAGCGGCGCCGCGCTCGCGGACGGCGGCGTGGTCGTGGACCTGCGCGGGCTGCGCGGCGTCACCGTCGACCGGTGGACGGGCGCGGCCGACGTGGGCGGCGGGACGCCGTCCATCGACGTGGCCCGGGCGGCGGAGCGGCACGGCCTGGTGGTCGCCGCCGGCACCGCGGGCGCGGTCGGTTTCGCCGGGCTGGTGCTCGGCGGCGGCTACGGCCCGCTCAGCGGGGCGCTCGGCCTGGCCGCCGACAGCCTGCTCTCCGTGGACATGGTGCTCGCCGACGGCAGGATCGTCACCGCGTCCGCGGACCACGAGCCCGAGCTGTTCTGGTCGGTCCGGGGCGGCGGCGGCAACTTCGGGGTGGTCACCCGGCTGCGGGTGCGGCTGCACCGGGTGCCGGGGCTGCTGTCGGGAATGCTGTTCTACCCGCTCGACCGGGCCGCGCCGGGCCTGGTCGCGGTCGCCGGACTGGCGCTCGACGGGCCGGACGAACTCACCGTCCAGAGCGGCCTGATCACCGCGCCCACGGGAGAGCGCGTCCTGTTCGTCGCGCCGACCTGGTGCGGCGACCCCGCGGCGGGCGAGGCGGTCCTGGCGCGGCTCGCCCCCTTGGGCGCCCCGGTGTTCGAGCAGTTCGGGCCGGCCGAGCAGAGCGCGCTGATGGCCGGCACCGACGCGCTGTTCCCGGCCGGACGGCACGTCGAGGTGCGGCCGCGCACCCTCGCCGAGCTGACGCCCGAAGCGGCGGCCGTGCTCGCCGAGGGCGCCGCGGCGGCGGAGTCGCCGCACTCGGCGGTGGCGCTGCACAGCCTGCACGGTGCGGCGGCGCGCGTCCCCGCCGATGCCACGGCGTACGGGGAGCGGCGGCCGCACCTCCTGGTGGAGAACATCGCCGTGTGGCGGGCCGACGACCCGTCCGCCGACGCGCACCGCGCATGGGTGCGCGGGCTGTGGGAGGCGCTGGCGCCGCACGCCCTGCCCGGCACGTACGCCAACCTGCTCGGCGACGACGACCCGGCCGGGGCGGAGCACGCCTACGGCCCCAACGCGGCGCGGCTGCTGCGCGCCAAGGACCGCTACGACCCCGGCGGCGCGTTCCGCGCGATCCCGCTGCCGCCCCGGGCCGACAGCCGCGACATGGTCGCCGTCCACGACATGTACCGGCGCGAGTTCGACCGGCTGCGGGCGCTGGTCGCCGCCCTGCCGGTGACGGGCCCGCCGGACGTGCCCGAGCGGGCGCGCCGCATCACCGGCCACGGGACGTTCCTCATCGAGCTGCTGCACGCCCACCACGGCAGCGAGGACGCCCTGGTCTGGCCCAAGCTCGCCGCGCGCGACCCGGCCGGGACCGGGGCCCTGACCGCGGTGATGACGGCGCAGCACGAGGAGGTCGACCGGCGGCTGCGCGCCGTCGAGGCGTCGCTCGCCGCGCTGGCGGCCCGGCCCGGCGAGGAGCGGCGCAAGGACGTCCTCGACGCCCTGGACGCGATGATCCCCCCGCTGCGCGAGCATCTCGCCCTGGAGGAGGCCGAGGCCCTGGCGCTCATCGACCGGCACCTGACCGCCGGGGAGTGGGCCGAGGTGGGCGGCATGGGCCTGGCGGCGGTGCCCCCGGAACGGGTGCCGGTGATGTTCGGGATGCTGCTCGACGGCGTCTCCGCCGAGATGTACGCGGTCTTCGCCGCGGCCGTGCCCGCCGAGGTGCTGGACGCCATGGCGCAGGCCGGGCCGCCCGCGTGGGCGGCGGTCCTGGCCGACCTGCGGGCCGCCGCCGGGACCGGCCAGGACCCCGCGGGCGCCTGAGGCCGACATCTCGACCCCGCCGTAATGGCCCCCGAGAACATCCAGGAGCACGCCGGGGGCCGGGGACGAAATGGTCCGGCAGCGGCATCATTGTTTCGGTACGGGCCGGGCCGCGCCGCGTTCTCGGGCGCCCCGAACCGCCCGCGCGGAAGGAAGTCAACGGGTCGGACGGGCTCGACCTGGAAATCTGGCGACGTATGTGACTCCTGGTCAGTGTTGATGTGATCGGCGAAATGCCTGGTCAATGCGGTATGTGTGCACTTTTAAAGGCTCGGCCTCACCGAATCCATTGACGCGGCGACGCCGCCCCCGCAAGCATGGATCGCTCGATGTTGCGCGCGGACCCGTGTGGCGGGTCCGCGGCGGGGCGGGAAGGAGCGCGTGGGCAGCGCCATGAAGGCCAACCAGTCGACCGCCGCCGGAGGCCCGTCCGGCGTCGCCTCCGGAGGGGCGCCCGGGCTCGGCCGCTCCGGGCTCGGCGCCTCCGGGGGGCAACGGCTCCCCACGCCGCCGCGGGAGCGCAAGCCCGCCCTCGCCGCCCTCGCGGTGCTGCTGATCCTCGGCGGCGCCCTCGCCAGCGCCTACCTCGTGACGGCCAGCGGCGACCGGGTGTCCGCGATCGTGATCGCGCAGCCCGTCGCGGCCGGGCAGCGGATCCCGCCGGGCGCGCTGCGGGAGGTGCCGATCGGCGACACCGGCATCGAGTACCTGAGCTGGTCCGAGGCGGCGGCGGTGACGCGGCACTACGCGACCGTCCCGCTGGTGGAGGGCACGCTGCTCACCAACGCGATGATCAGCCGGACGAACGACGCCGCGTCCGGACGCCTCGTCGTCGGGCTCGCGCTCAAACCGGGGCAGCTCCCGGTGGGCGGCGTCGTGGAGGGCAAGCACGTCACGGTGTACGCGGTCGGCGGCGGCGAGGAGGGCGGCGGCGGCCCCCGGCCCGGGACCGTCCTGGCCGCGGACGCGATCGTGGTCGGCGTCGGCGAGGGCGGCGGCGGGAACACCGTCGCGGGCGAGCGGCTCAGCTCGGGCATGACGACCGTGGACGTCGCCGTGCCGCCGGGCGAGGCCGCGGCGGTCGCGAGCGCCGCGTCCGCCGGGGCCGTCGCGATCGCGCTGATCCCGCCCGGGACCGAGGCCGGGTCCGGCGGCGCGTCGCCGCCGCCCGCGGACGGGACGCCCGGCGGCGCGCCCGCGCGGGGCGGGGCCGGGCAGGGCACGCCGACGCAGGGCACCACCCCGACGCAGGGCACGACGCCGCAGGGCACGACGCCGCAGGGCACGACGCCGCAGGGCGGGCAGCCGTCCGGCGGCGCCGGGACGCCCGGCGGCGCGCCCGGCACCGGCACGGGCGGGAACTGACCGTGGCCGTCATCGCGCTCGCGGCCGACAAGGGGGCGCCCGGCGTCACCACGGCCGCCGTCGCCCTCGGCGCCGTGTGGCCGCGCCCGGTGCTGGTCGCCGAGTGCGACCAGGCGGGCGGCGACCTCGTGTACCGGCTGCCCGCCGCCGAGGAGGCCGGGAACGGCGGCATCCTCAACCCGTCGCGGGGGCTGCTCAGCCTCGCCGCGACGGCCCGGCGGGGCCTGCGCCCCGACCAGATCGCCGAGCACTGCCAGCGGCTCGTCGGCGGCCTCGACGTCCTCGTCGGGATCACCAACGCCGAGCAGGCGCAGGCCATGACGTGGCTGTGGGGGCCGCTCGGCCGGGCGTTCGCCGGGCTCGACCCCGTGGACGTCATCGTCGACTGCGGGCGGCTCGGCGCCGGCTCCCCGCTGACCGACCTGCTGCGCGAGGCCGACCTCGTCGTGCTGCTCACCCGCGCGACCCTCGAACAGGTCGCCCACCTGCGCGAGCGCGTGTCCGCGCTGAGCGCCGAGCTGCGCGGCGGCCCGCCGCTCGGGGTGCTCGTGCTCGCCGACCCGCGCGACTTCCGCGGCTCCGTCGCCGAGGTCGACCGCATCATCGCCGGGGCGGCGCGCGCCCGGGACCGGACGAACGACGCCGCGTCCGGCGGGCCCGGCGCGTCCGGCGAACCGGGCCCGCCCGCCCCGCCCGTCACCGTCCTCGGCGGGCTCGCGCTCGACCCCAAGGGCGCCGACCTGCTCGCGGGCCGCTGGGGCGGGCGGCTGGACCGCTCGCTGCTGATCCGCTCGGCGCGCGAGGTCGCGGGTGAGCTCGCCGGCCGGGTCGCCGCGTCCCCGCGCCGCGACGCCGCCGCGCGGCCCGGCCCGATCACCGCGCAGGCCCCGCCGCCGCAGGCCGAGGACGTCCCGGGTCCGCGCGCGCCGCAGGCCGAGGGGAGGCGCTGATGGACCACGGGCTCGTCAAACGGCTCCGGCAGGAGGTCGGCGACCGGCTGGCCCAGCAGCGCCGCCTCGACGCCGCGCACGGCCTCGCCCCCATGTCCGGCGAGGACGAGCGGCAGTTCGCCCGCGCGCTGATCGGCCAGGTCCTCGAGGAGTTCGCGCGCGGCGAGATCACCTCGGGACGGCGCCCGCCGAACGCCGACGAGGAGGAGGCCCTCGCCGCGGGCGTCCACGCGGCGCTGTTCGGCGTCGGCCGGCTCCAGCCGCTGCTGGAGGACCCGGAGATCGAGAACATCGACGTCAACGGCTGCGACCGGGTGTTCATCGGGTACGCGGACGGGCGGGAGGTGATGGGCGAGCCCGTCGCGGAGAGCGACGAGGAACTGGTCGAGCTGATCCAGATCCTCGCGGCCTACAGCGGCCTGTCGTCCCGCCCGTTCGACACCGCGAACCCGCAGCTCGACCTGCGCCTGCCGGACGGGTCGCGGCTGTCGGCGGTCATGGACGTCACGGTGCGGCCCGCGCTGTCGATCCGGCGCGCGCGGCTCGGCAAGGTCTTCCTCGCGGACCTCGTGGGGAACGGCACGTTCAACCGGGAGCTCGGGCTGTTCTTCCGCGCGGCGGTGCTGGCCCGCAAGAACATCATGATCGCCGGAGCGACGAACGCGGGGAAGACGACGCTGCTGCGGGCCGTCGCCAACGAGATCCCGGCGCACGAACGCCTCATCACCGTCGAACGGGCCCTCGAACTCGGGCTCGACGCGTTCCCGGAGCTGCACCCCAACTGCGTCGCGTTCGAGCAGCGGCTCCCGAACTCCGAGGGGCAGGGCGCGATCTCGATGGCCGAGCTGGTGCGCCGGTCGCTGCGGATGAACCCGTCCCGGGTGATCGTCGGCGAGGTGCTCGGCGACGAGATCGTCACGATGCTGAACGCGATGACGCAGGGCAACGACGGGTCGCTGTCGACGATCCACGCGAACTCGTCCGTCGAGGTGTTCAACCGCATCGCGACGTACGCGATCCAGTCGGAGGAGCGGCTCCCGGTCGAGGCGACGCACATGCTCATCGCGGGCGCCATCGACTTCGTCGTGTTCATCGAGAAGCGCAACGAGTACGCGCACGGCGGGCGGCTGCGCCGGTTCGTGTCCAGCGTCCGCGAGGTGACGGGCGTGGACGGCCGGGTGCTGTCCTCGGAGGTGTTCGCCCCCGGACCGGACGGGCACGCGATGCCCGCCGCGCCGATCACCTGCATCGACGAGCTGGCCCAGTACGGCTACGACCCGTCCGGCGGTGCGTGGTGAGCGCGCGCCCGGCCGCGTGCGGGGGCGGTCGCTGATGGTCACGCCGGACGTGCTGCTCGCCGTCCTCGCCGGGGCGCTGACCGGCGGCGGGGTCCTGCTGCTGGGCGTCGCGCTGCGCGGCCTGCCCGCCCGGCCCCGCCCCGCGAAGGGCCGCCGCCGCGCGGACCTCGCCCGCACCCTAACCACCCGCACCGCGCTCGCCGTCCTCGCCGGGACGGCCGTGCTGGTCGTCACCCGCTGGCCGATCGCCGCCGTCGGGGCGGGCCTGCTCGTCCTCGGCTGGGACGGCCTGGTCGGCGGGGCCGCCGAGGAGCGGCGCGGCATGGCGCGGCTGGAGGCCCTCGCCGGGTGGACCGAGTCGCTGCGCGACACCATCGCGGGCGCCGTCGGGCTGGAGCAGGCGATCCCCGCGTCGCAGCGCGCCGCCGCGCCCGTCCTCCAGCGGCCGCTGCGGGAACTGGTCGACCGGCTGCACACCCGCGTCCCGATGCCGGAGGCGTTGCGCCGCTTCGCCGACGACCTCGACGACCCGTCCGCCGACCTGGTGATCGCCGCGCTGATCCTGAACGCGAAGCTGCGCGGGCCCGGGCTGCGCGACATGCTCGGCGCGCTCGCGACGTCCGCCCGCGCCGAACTCGACATGCGGCGCCGCGTCGAGGCCGACCGCCGCTCCACCCGCCGGTCCGTCCGCATCGTCGTCGGCGTCTCCGTCGGCACCGCGATCGGCCTCGCCGTGTTCAACCGCTCGTACGTCGAACCGTACGACGACCTGCTCGGCCAGCTCGTCCTGTGCCTGGTCGTCGCCCTGTACGCGGCGGCGTTCGTGTGGTTGCGGCGGCTGTCGAAGTACGAGCTGCCCGCGCGGTTCCTCAGCGAGCCCCGCAACGCGCCCCGCCCGGGCGTCCCGGGGGAGGTCCCGAGCACGGTCGCGGGCTGGCAGACGGAGCCGCTGCGGGGACGGCACGCGATGGACGCCGGGGGAGGTGGGGGCCCGTGACCGCCGCGCTCGCCGCGGGCGCCGTCGTCGGCGCCGGCCTGTACCTGCTGGTCCGGGCGCTGTTCCCGGCGCGGCCCGGCCTCGCCGCGCGGATGGCCGCGCTGGACGCCGCGCGCCGCCGCGACCTCGACGCGCCGCCGCCCGGCCGGATCTCCCCGACCCTCGAACGGGTCGGCGGGCTGCGCGCCCGGCTCGGCGGCGAGCTCGCCCGGTTCTGCGAGGCGCGCGGCTGGCGGCTGCACTCCGTCCGCGCCGACCTGGCGATCACCGAGCGGTCGCTGGAGGCGTTCCTCGCGACGAAGTTCCTGCTGCCCGCCGCCGCGCTGCTGTTCGCCCCGCTCGTCGTCGCCTACTTCGCGCTGCTCGGGCTCGGCACGTCCGTCCAGATCCCGGTGTGGATCTGCGGGCTGTTCGCGCTGCTGTTCTTCTTCTTCCCCGACCTCCAGCTCAAGCAGGAGGCGCAGGCCCGCCGCCAGGACTTCCGGCACGTCGTCGGCGCGTTCCTCGACCTCGTCGCGATGAACCTCGCGGGCGGGCGCGGCGTCCCCGAGGCGCTCGTCAGCGCCGCGAACGTCGGCGAGGGCTGGGGGATGCACCGCATCCGCGAGGCCCTCGGCAACGCCCGCATCACCGGACGCACCCCCTGGCAGGCCCTCGGCCGCCTCGGCGAGGAGCTGGACGTCGCGGAACTGCGCGACCTCGCCGGGGCGCTCGCCCTCGTCGCCGACGACGGCGCGCAGATCCGCAAGTCGCTCGCCGCCCGCGCCGCGTCCATGCGCAGCCGGGAACTGTCGGAACTGGAGGGCAAGGCCGGCGAGCGCTCCCAGTCGATGCTCGTCGCGCAGCTCTTCCTGTGCGCCGGGTTCCTCGTCTTCCTCGCGTACCCGGCGCTGATGCGGGTGCTGAGCGCATGAACCGAACGTCTCGACCGGAACCGTGAACCGAACCCCGACATCCGCCCCCCTGGAGGTGCAGCGATGAGGCCGCCGAACCCGATGAACGACCCGTCCGTCGTCTACCTGCGCGCCCTGCTCGACGACCGGCTCGCCCGGTTGCGCGACGAGGACGAGCGCAGCCGCGGCGCGTCCGCGATCGAATGGGCGATCATCACCGCGATCCTCGCCGCCATCGCGATCGCGATCGGCGGGATCATCATGCAGAAGGTCCAGGACAAGGCCAACAGCATCAACACGGGCTGACCGCGGTGCGGCGGTTCGTCCGGCGCCTCGGGACGAACGACTCCGGGGCGTCGTCGATGGAGCTCGCGCTGCTCACCCCGGTGCTCATCCTCGTCCTGCTCACCGTCGTGCAGTTCGCGATGGTGTTCCACGCGCGGCACGTCGCGCTCGCCGCCGCGCAGTCCGGCGCGCGCGTCGCCCGGACCGCGCCGCCCGGCGGCGGCTGGGAGGGCGCCGCGGTGGCGCGGGCGGAGAGCGACGTGCGCGAGGTCGGCCCGAACCTGCTCGAGGGGCTGTCGGTCACGGCCGGCGAGGCGAACGACGAGCGCTGGGTCGAGGTGCGCGGCGAGGCCGTGGCCGTCATCCCGTTCATGACGTTCCACGTGTCGCAGCGGTCGCAGGGGCCCATCGAGTGCTTCCGGCCGGACGTCGGCGAGGGCACCTCCTGCGCGGGGGGCGCCCCGTGAACCCGCGCGCGCGGATCGCCGACCGGGGGTCGATGTCGCTGGAGATGGTGCTGGTCACGCCCATCTTCGTCGCGTTCCTGCTGATCCTCGCGGGCGCCGGGCGGCTCGTCGACGCGCAGAGCCAGATGGACGGCGCCGCCCGCGACGCCGCGCGCGCCGCGTCCATCGCGCGCAGCGCCGCGTCCGCCCGCGCCTTCGCCGCCGACACCGCCGCCGCCGGGCTGCGCGGCACGTCCTGGTGCGCGGGCGGCCCGAGCGTCCGGACGGACGTGTCCGGCTGGGGCCCCGGCGGCCGCGTCGTCGTCGAGATCGCGTGCGACGTCGACCTCGGCGACCTCGCGTTCATCGGCCTCCCCGGGACCAAGCGCCTCGTCGGCCGCGCCGTCGCGCCCGTCGACACCTACACCTACCGGGGCGGAGGCGGCGGCCTGTGACGACCATCGACCGCTCCGGCGCCGACGCGTCCCGCGATCGGGGGACCGTCTCCCTCTACGTCGTCCTGTTCACGCCCGTCGTCTTCCTCCTCGCGGGCCTCCTCGTGGACGGCGGCC
Source organism: Spirillospora sp. NPDC052242 (assembly GCF_040679555.1). Classification (NCBI taxonomy): domain Bacteria; kingdom Bacillati; phylum Actinomycetota; class Actinomycetes; order Streptosporangiales; family Thermomonosporaceae; genus Spirillospora; species Spirillospora sp. NPDC052242. The sequence continues at coordinate 37,585 of NZ_JBFAUZ010000005.1, read as the reverse complement.
TCGCCATCCACGCGCGGCAGCGCGCCGCGGACATGGCCGAGCAGGCCGCCCGCGCGGGCGCGAACGAGATCGACCTCGCCGCGCTGCGCGCGACCGGCGAACCCGTCGTCGACCCCGGCCGCGCCCGCGCCGCCGCCTGCGAACTGCTCACCGCGTACGGGGACGAGGTGGCGGGCGCGGACTGCGCGGCGTCCACGCAGGAGGTGACCGTCACCGTGCGGATCACCGTCCGCCCGCAGTTCCTCGCGATCTTCCCGGGCTTCGGCGAGTTCACGATGACGTCGGACGCCACGGCACGTCCGGTCACCGGGGCGGACGACCTATGAGCAGACGACCGGTGAGCAGACGACCTATGAGCAGACGACCCATGAGGCGCCGTTCTACGATGTCGAGCACGTTCAGGGACCGGAGAGCGCCATGGTGACGCGGCACGGGCACAGGCGGGTGCGGGGGCGCAGGAGCGCGGGCGACGTCCTCGCCGGGATCGGCGCGCTGATCGCGCTGGCGGCGCTGCTCGCCGGCGTCCCGTTCGCGCTGCTCACCCTGTTCGGGTCGCCGATCCCGGCGGAGCCGCCGACACTGGACGACCTCACCCGGCGCGTCGGCCCCGGCTCCCTGATCACGATCCTCGTCGCGCTCGTCTGGCTCGCGTGGCTGCAGCTCGCCGTCTGCGTGATCGTCGAGGTGTACGCGGGCGTCCGCGGCGTCGGCGTCCCCGCCCGGGTGCCGCTCGCGGGCGGCACGCAGTCGCTCGTGCACCGGCTCGTCGTCACCGCGCTGCTGCTGTTCACCACGGCGACCGCGATCGTCCCCGCGTTCTCCGGCGGCGGGCTCACGCAGGGACCGCCCGTCCAGGCGCAGTCGCAGGAGTTCCACCGCGCGCCGGACCCGGCGGCCGCGCGCCCCGTCGCGGCGACGTCCCCCGACACCGGCGGGGCGGCGCTCACGGCGGAACCGATGCAGAAGGCCGCGACGACGAAGATCTACCGGGTGCAGCCGCCCGAGGGCCGCCACCACGAGAGCCTCTGGGAGATCGCCGAGAAGTGCCTGGGGGAGGGCCGGCGGTACAAGGAGATCTACGAACTGAACAAGGGGCACGTCCAGCCCGACGGGACGCGCCTGACGATCGCGAGCCTCATCCGTCCCGGGTGGATCCTGGAGATGCCCGCGGACGCGAAGGGCGCGCAGGTCGTCCCGGCCGAGGACCTCGCCGAGTACTACCGGTACGGGCACGCGGTCCCCGACGGGCCGAAGCCGGAACCGGAGCCCGAACCCGCCCCGGCGGCGCCCGCGCCCGACGCGCCCGCGCCGGAGGCGTCGGCGCCCGCGGCACCGGCGCCCGACGCGCCCGCCGACCCGGCGCCCGCCGACCCGGCGCACGGGGAGGAGGCGCCGCGCCCCGCCGAGGACCCGCCCGCGTCCGTCCCGCCGTCCGGCGAGATGACGGGCGGCGCGGGCAGCGGCGGCGCGCCCGTCCCCGGCCAGCGGGACGCCGCCGACGACGCCGGACGGGACGGGCCCTCGCTCGACCTCGACCTCACCTTCGACCTCGAATGGCCGCAGGGCCTCGCCGTCGCGTCGCTGCTCGCCGCCGGGGTGCTCACCGCGCTCGGCCGCCGCCGCCGCGCGCAGATGTGGCACCGCGCGTTCGGCCACATGATCGTCCGGCCGCGGGGGCGGGCCGCCGAGGCGGAACGGGCGCTGCGGTTCGGCGCCGACGACGACGGCGCCCGGCTGCTCGACCTCGGCCTGCGGCACATGTCCAAGTCGATGGCGGCGGGCGGCCGCGCCATGCCCACCGTGTTCGGGGTGCACCTCGGGCGCGGCAGCCTCGACCTGTGGATCGCGCCCGCCGACCGCAACCCGCCCACGCCGTGGGAGGCGTACGACGACGGCCAGGTGTGGCGGCTGCGCGCCGACGCGATGCCCGGCCTGGAGGCGTCCGACCTCGCCGACGTCCTCGCCCCCTACCCGGGGCTCGTCTCCATCGGCACCAACGCCAACGGCCGGATCCTCGTCGACCTGGAGGCCGCGCACGGGCTCATCGCGCTGCGCGGCCCGGAACCGGTGCGCCGCGCGGCGCTCGCCGCGCTCGCCCTCGAACTCGCCACCAACCGCTGGTCCGACCACATGCGGATCACGCTCGTCGGGTTCGACAACGAACTCGGCGAGGGCCTCACCGAGATCGCGCCCGACCGGGTCCGGGCCGTCCCGCACCTGTCCGACGCCCTCCCCGAACTGGAGGGACGCGCCGAGGAGGTGCGGCAGGCGCTCGCCGCGTCCGGCGTCGACTCCGTCCTCACCGGACGGTGCCGCGGCGTGTTCGGCGAGGCGTGGATGCCGCACTACCTGATCATGGCCGACCAGCCGGGGCCCGAGGACGCCGAGCGGCTCGTCGCGCTCGCCCGCACCGGCACCCGGATGGCCGCCGGGTACATCGTCCCCGGCGACGTCCCGGGCGCCACCTGGACGTGGGACCTCGACGAGGCGGAGCGCCTGCACGCGGGCGTCCTCGGCTTCGACGTCGACGCCCAGCTCGTCACCGACGACCAGTACCGCGGGGTGTTCGAGCTGTTCCGGGCGGCGGGCGCCGTCGAGTCCGTCCCGCTGCCCGACGCGGGCGAGCCGCCCGAGGTGCGCGAGTCGTCCGTTGACATCCGGATCCTCGGGCCCATCGAGGTCGTCGCGCCCGGCCCGATGGACGAGAGCCGCCGCGAGCTGTGCACCGAGCTGCTCATCTTCCTCGCCGCGCACCCGAACGGGGTGCACCCGACCGTCCTCGCGGGGGCGATCTGGCCGCGCGGCGTCAGCGCGGGCGTCCGCGACGCCTGCGTCGCCCGCGTCTCCGACTGGCTCGGCCGGGACGCGCGCGGCCGCCCGAACCTGTACTACGACGAGCGCGGCCGCATCCGGCTCGGCTCCGAGGTCCGCGTCGACCTCGCCGTGTTCCGCTGGCTGGTGTGGCGCTCCGCCGCCGAACCCGCGTCCGAGGCCGCCTACATGTCGTACGCGCTCGACCTCGTGCGCGGGCCGCTGCTCGCCGACCGTCCCCGCGGCCGGTACTCGTGGCTCGCCGGGCACGACCTCGAGTACGAGGCCGCCGCCCGCATCATCGACGTCGCGCACCGCCTCGTCGTCCTGCGCCTCGACGAGGGCGACGCCCGCGGCGCCGTCGCCGCCGCGCGCGCCGGCCTCCGCCTCGCCCCCGAGGACGAGGGCCTCTGGCGCGACCTCCTGCGCGCCACGCACGCCATGGGCGACCACACGCAGGTCCGCATCGCCGTCGACGAACTCCGCACCCGCCTCGGCCGCGACCCCCTGTTCGACCGGCTGCAGCCCGAGACGGAGGCCCTGATCGAGGAACTCGTCCCCGAATGGACCCGCGCCCCCGCCCGCTGACCCGTCCCGTCCGGCGGGGCGGTCAGCGGTAGAGGCCGGTGCCGCCGAGCGAGTAGCGGCCCGGCTGCGGGTGGACGACCAGGGACGTCGGGCGGCCGGCCACCCGGACGCGGTGCATGACGCGGCCGGTCGCGGTCGAGACCGCGTACACGACGCCGGACGGCGCGGCGAGCCACAGCGCGGACCCGTCGGACGACACGCCGCCGAGGATCGGGGCGGCGCGGCCCGGCAGCGGCCAGCGGGCGGCGACGCGGCGGGACCGGAAGTCGATCGCGGCGAGGACGTCGCGGCCCGCGACGAACAGGCGGCGGGCGTCGCGGCTGACGGCCAGCCCCGCGGCGCCCCGCGAGGTGGGCAGGAAGCCGGCGGCGGCGAACGTCGCCGCGTCCACCAGCCACACGCCGCCGTTCGCGGCGTCCGCGACGTAGAACGCGCGCCCGTCGGGGGAGAGCCGGACGTCGCCGGGGCGGGCCCCCGCGGGCAGCCGCAGCGTCCGGGCGACGCGGCGGCCCGCGACGTCCACGGCGACGAGGGCGCCCGCGGCGGTGCAGGACGCGACGAGGCGGCCGTCCGGCGCGAAGTCGGCGTGCCGCGCGGCGCACGGCAGCGGGATCGCGGCGCGCGGCGCCATCGTGCGGGGGTCGCGGATCCCCACCCGGCGGGGCCACCGGGACAGGACGAGCGCCAGCTCGCCGTCCGGGGTGAAGTACAGGCCCGCGGGGTCGGGCACCGGCACGGCGCGCCCGCGACCGGCGGGGCCGACCGGGACGAGCGCGCCCCGCCGGGTGTCGGCGGCCCACAGGCGGCGCATGTCCCAGGACGGGACGACGCGTGCGGCGCCGCCCGTCGGGAGCCGGTCGACGACGCGGAGCCGGAGCGGGTCGACGACGTCGAGGGTCGGGCCGGTGGCGACGTACAGGCGGCGCGGCAGGTTCCGCGCGGCGGGCGCGAGCATGCCGGCGCCGGTGGCGGCGTACACCCGGCCGCCGGTGGGCGCGACGGGCGGTGCCGCGTCCCGCGCCGGGCGGGGCGTGCGGAGCTCGACGTACGGCGCGGCGCCGCCGAGGCCCACGACCGGCGCGTCCGGGCGGCCCTCGCCGGGGCGGTGGAACGGGACGGGCGACTGGCAGGCGGCGGCGAGGGCGGCGGTCACCGCGAGCGCGCCGCCCAGCGGCGGCGCGGTGCGGGCGCCGCGGCGTCGCCGTCGAAGCATGGCCCCTCACCCCCGGCGGGGACGTTACCGGGCGGCGACGCGCCGTGTCCGTGCAATCGCGAAACGTGTACGGCGGACGGGGCGTGCCTAGTCGGACTTGCCGATGCCGATGCCGAACTCTCGGTACACGCGCTCCCAGAAGCCGTCCCGCAGCCAGGTGCGGGCCTCCTGGTAGGGGCGCAGGGAGCCGCCGAGCTCCTTCTCGGCCTCGATCAGCAGCTCCTTGTCGATCACGGGCGGCAGGATCGGGCCGGGGAGCAGGTCGCGGATGTTGTCCCGGCCCCGCTCGAAGATCCACTTCTGGGCGACGTGCTCGCCGATCTCGAGCATGTGGTCGCGGTCCGGGCCGAGCCGGCCGTCCGACTGCGTCCCGGCGGTCGTGTTCATGGACGCCGCGACGGTCGCGGGCGTCGCGTTCGCCGCGGGCACCGGGACGGCCCCCGCCCGGACGGCGGCCGCGGCGGCCGCGGGCTTCACCGCCGGGGGACGTCCGGCGAACACCTGGGACGGGGACGGGACGGGGCTGGTGCGGCGCTCGGCGGCCTCGCGGACCGCGGCGGCCGTGCCGGGCGCGGGCACCGGCAGGACCTTCGCCTTCGTGAAGTACGGGCGCAGGAAGTCGGCGGGCAGCACCTCGACCGTGTCGGACTCCCAGACGAGCCACTCGGCCTGGTTCGACCCGTGCGTCGGCTCGACGCCCCACAGGTGCACGCGGACGCCGTACCGCTGGGCGGCCTCGACGGCGGGCAGCATGTCCTCGTCGCCCGCGAGCAGCACCGCGTCGGTGATCGCGCGGTGCCGGGCGAGGGCCTCCAGGTCGGCGCGGAGCTGCGCGTCCACGCCCTTCTGCTGGCCCTGCGCGTTCAGGTTGCCGAGCCGCAGCTTCACCAGCGGCAGGTTCGCGATGACCCGCTGGTCGACGGTCGGCTGCTTCTTCGGCGCCGCGTCGAACCAGTACACGCGCAGCAGCTCGCCGAGCAACTGGTCGTCGGCATGGCTGGTCAGCGCCTTGATCAGCTTCTCGGCGGCGACCCGGTACTCGCGCCGGGAACCGCAGCCGAGCAGCAGGGCCCCGGAGGCCGCGAAAAGGTACCCCGCGTCGACGAAGATGGCGTAGCGCGCGGGCTGTGGGACGAACTCCGAGGTGGCCATGGCCTTCCACCCTATTCGTGTGGAGGGCCGCACTGGGCGCGAACCACGGTTACATGTCGTTTCGGCCGGTCGGCGGGTGTGTCGCCCGCCGACCGGCCGATCGCGGGCGTCGTCAGCGCGGCAGCGCGCTGGCCCGCCAGGCCCCCGGACCGCGCGGCGGGACGGCCGTGCCCGCGGCGCCGCGCACCAGCCGGGACCGGTCGGCCCAGCGGGACGGACGGGCGGGGCCGCGGCCGTCGCGGGCCGCCGCGGCGGCCGCCGCCCGCGCGGTCAGCACGGCGACGAGCGCCGCGACCTCCTCGGGCGTCGGGTCACCGCGTACGACCTGCAGAAACGGTTTCGGTTCAGCGGTCACGCGTCCTCCTTGCTTCCGGCCGGGCCGAAAACGGGCGGCGGGTGGCGCGCCGGGCGTGTCGCGCCGGGTGCCCCGGCCGTCCGGTGCGTCCCGTCCGTCCGGTCACAGCGGGATGTTCCCGTGCTTCTTCGGCGGCAGCGTCTTGCGCTTCTCCCGCAGCGCCCGCAGCGCCCGGACGACCTGCCCGCGCGTCTCCGACGGCTTGATCACGTTGTCGACGTAGCCGCGCTCGGCCGCGATGTAGGGGTTGGCGAGCGTGTCCTCGTACTCGGTGATCAGCTCGGCGCGGCGCGCGTCCGGGTCGTCGGCCGCGGCCAGCTCCTTGCGGTACAGGATGTTCACCGCGCCCTGCGCGCCCATCACCGCGATCTGCGCGGTCGGCCACGCGAGGTTGATGTCGGCGCCGAGGTGCTTGGAGCCCATGACGTCGTACGCGCCGCCGTACGCCTTGCGGGTGATGACCGTGACGAGCGGGACGGTCGCCTCCGCGTACGCGTACAGCAGCTTCGCGCCGCGCCGGATGATCCCGCCGAACTCCTGGTCGGTGCCGGGCAGGAACCCCGGGACGTCCACGAACGTGAGCACCGGGATGTTGAACGCGTCGCACGTCCGGACGAACCGGGCGGCCTTCTCGGACGCGTCGATGTCGAGCGTCCCCGCGAACTGCATCGGCTGGTTCGCGACCACGCCGACCGAGCGGCCCTCGACGCGGCCGAAGCCGACGATGATGTTCGGCGCGAAGAGCTCCTGCACCTCCAGGAACTCGCCGTCGTCGACCACGTGCTCGATGACGGTCTTCATGTCGTACGGCTGGTTCGGCGAGTCGGGGACGAGCGTGTCCAGCTCGTCGATCGTCTCCGCCACGTCCACCGGGACGTCGAATGCGGGGGCGTCCGACAGGTTGTTGGACGGCAGGTACGACAGCAGCGCCTTGACGTACTCGATCGCGTCGTCCTCGTCGGAGCCCCGGTAGTGGGCCACGCCCGACTTGGAGTTGTGCGACGTCGCGCCGCCCAGCTCCTCCATCGTCACCTCTTCGCCGGTGACCGTCTTGATGACGTCCGGCCCGGTGATGAACATGTGGGACGTCTGGTCCACCATGACGATGAAGTCGGTGATCGCGGGGGAGTACACCGCGCCGCCCGCGCACGGCCCCATCACCAGCGAGATCTGCGGGATCACGCCGGACGCGTGCACGTTCCGCTTGAAGATCTCCGCGTACAGGCCGAGCGCGACGACGCCCTCCTGGATCCGCGCGCCGCCGGAGTCGTTGATGCCGATCACCGGGCAGCCGGTCTTGACCGCGTGGTCCATGACCTTGCAGATCTTCTCGCCGAACACCTCGCCGAGCGATCCGCCGGAGACCGTGAAGTCCTGGCTGAACACCGCGACCGGGCGCCCGTCGACCGTCCCGTACCCGGTGACGACGCCGTCCCCGTACGGGCGGTTCTTCTCCATCCCGAAGTTGGTGGAGCGGTGCCGGGCCATCTCGTCGAACTCCACGAAGGAGCCGGGGTCGAGCAGCGCGTCGATCCGCTCCCGGGCGGTCATCTTGCCCTTCGCGTGCTGCTTCTCCACGGCACGGGCCGATCCAGCGTGGACCGCCTCGTACCGGCGCCGTTCCAGGTCCGCGATCTTGCCCGCCGTCGTGTGGATGTCGTAGTCCAGGGCGGGTTCAGGGGCTTCCATCGCCATGCGGGCCAGAGTAACCGGACGCTGATGATCGGGATGCGGGCGGGGCCCGTTGACCGGGATGAACGCGCCGGGACACCGCCTCGTTAGGCTTGGTGAACGTGGCTACGAACACGCGTGAGATCCTCCGGCAGGACATGCCCGAACCGCTGCGCAACGACGTCCGCCTGCTGGGCGGCATGCTCGGCGACGGGCTCGTCGAGTACGGCGGGCAGGGCCTGCTGGACGACGTCGAACGGCTCCGGCACGCGGTGATCGCCGCGCGCCGCGGCGAGCTGCCCGGCGACGAGGTCGCGGCGATCGTCGACGGCTGGTCGCTGGAACGCGCCGAGGAGGTCGCCCGCGCGTTCACGGTGTACTTCCACCTGACGAACCTCGCCGAGGAGCACCACCGCATCCGCACGCTCCGCGAGCGCGACACCGGCGACACCGCCCCCGGGTCGGTCGCCGCGGCCGTCGCCGAGATCGCCGACGCCGAGTTCCTCGCCGGCCTGGTCGACGGCCTGGAGTTCCGGCCGGTGTTCACCGCGCACCCCACCGAGGCCCGGCGCCGCGCCGTCGTCACGTCCATCCAGCGGATCAGCGACCTGCTCACCCGGCTGAACGCCGGCCCCGGCGCGGGCGAGCGCGCCGAGATCGAGCGGACGCTCCGCGAGGAGATCGACGTCCTGTGGCGGACCGCGCTGCGCCGCGGCACCCAGATGGACCCGCTCGACGAGGTCCGCACCGCGATGGCCGCGTTCGACGAGACGATCTTCCGGGTCGTCCCGCACGTGTACCGGGCCCTCGACCGCGCCCTCGCCGGCGCCGGCACCGGCACCCGGCCCCCGGCCGCGCGCCCCTACCTGCGCTTCGGGAGCTGGATCGGCGGCGACCGCGACGGCAACCCCTACGTCACCGCGCAGGTCACCCGCGACGCGATCATGATCCAGGCGGAGCACGTCCTGTCCGCGCTGGAGGCGACGTGCGCCCGCATCGGCCGCGAGCTGACCGTCCACGAGAGCACCACGCCGCCCTCGGCGGCGCTGCGCAACGCCCTCGCCGCCGCCCGCACCGCGCAGCCGTCCCGCAGCCGCCGGATGGCCAAGCGCTCGCCCGGCGAACCGCACCGCCAGTTCCTGCTCTACGTCGCGGCCCGCATCGCCGCGACCCGCGACCGCGACGCCGACCTCGCCTACGCGTCCCCGGACGACCTCCTCGCCGACCTCCGCACCGTCCAGGAGTCCCTCGCCGCCGCGGGCGCGAAGCGGCAGGCGTACGGACGCGTCCAGCAGCTGATCTGGCAGGTCGAGACGTTCGGCTTCCACCTCGCCGAGCTGGAGATCCGGCAGCACTCCGAGCTGCACGAGCAGGCCCTCGCGGAGATCCGCGCCGGCGGCGAGCGCTCGGAGATGACCGAGGAGATCCTCGAGACCCTCCGCGTCGTCGCGTGGATCCAGCAGCGGTTCGGCGTCCGCGCCTGCCACCGCTACGTCGTGTCGTTCACCCGCTCCGCCGACGACGTCGCGAACGTCCACGAACTGGCCGCGTCCCTCGGCGAGCAGGCGCCCGTCCTGGACGTCGTCCCGCTGTTCGAGACCGGCGAGGACCTCGACCGCGCCCCCGAGATCGTCGACCGCATGCTCGGCATCCCGGCCGTCCGGCGCCGCCTCGACGACACCGGCCGCCGCCTGGAGGTCATGCTCGGCTACTCCGACTCCGCGAAGCAGCTCGGCCCGGCCGCCGCCACCCTCCGCCTGTACGACGCGCAGGAGGCCCTCACCGCGTGGGCGTCCAAGAACGGCGTCGCGCTGACCCTCTTCCACGGCCGCGGCGGCTCCCTCGGCCGCGGCGGCGGCCCCGCCAACCGCGCGATCCTCGCCCAGGCGCCCGGCTCCGTCGGCGGCCGGTTCAAGGTCACCGAGCAGGGCGAGGTGATCTTCGCCCGGTACGGCCACCCCGAGATCGCCAAGCGGCACGTCGAGCAGGTCACGAGCGCCGTCCTGCTGGCGTCCACCGACGCGGTCCAGGACCGCGCCCGCGAGGCCGCCGCCCGGTACCGCCCCCTCGCCGACCGTATCGGCGCCGCCGCCCAGACCGCGTTCCGCTCCCTCATCGAGACGGACGGCTTCGCGACCTGGTTCGCGCGCGTCAGCCCCCTCGAGGAGATCTCCGAGCTGCGCATCGGCTCCCGTCCCGCCCGCCGCAAGGCCGCCCGCGGCCTGGAGGACCTGCGCGCCATCCCCTGGGTGTTCGCGTGGACGCAGACCCGCGTCAACCTCCCCGGCTGGTACGGCCTCGGCAGCGGCCTCGCCGCCGTCTCCGACGACGGCCGCGACCTCACCGCGCTCCGCGAGGCGTACGAGGCGTGGCCGCTGTTCAACACGCTGCTCGACAACGCGGAGATGAGCCTCGCCAAGTCCGACCGCGCGATCGCCGAACGCTACCTGGCCCTCGGCGGGCGGCCCGACCTGTCCGAGACCGTCCTCGCCGAGTACGACCGCACGCGCTCGCTCGTCCTCGCCGTCACCGGCCACGAGCGCCTGCTGGAGAACCGCCGCGTCCTGTCCCGCGCCGTCGAGCTGCGCAACCCCTACGTGGACGCGCTCTCGCACCTCCAGCTCCGCGCCCTCAAGGCCCTCCGCGCGGGCGTCGCCGACGAGGACGAGCGCGCCCACCTGGAGGAACTCCTGCTCCTGTCCGTCAACGGCGTCGCCGCCGGCCTGCAGAACACCGGCTGAGCCCCCCGCACGGTGGGGCGGACCGGCGCCGCCCCGCCGTGCGGCACGCCATACTTCGGTGGGTGAAACACCCCTCAGGCCCGGAGGGCCACCTGAAGCCGCCGCCGCACTACACGGCCGAAGTGTCGAAGGACGCCATCGGCCGTATAACGCCCGCCCCATCGGCACCCCACGGCCCGGCCGCCGCCAAGGGCAAGTCGCCGGCCCTGGCGGTGGCGGCCGTCTGCCTGTTCCCCCTCGGCGTCCCCGCGGTCGTCTGCGGCCACCTCGCCCGCCGCCGCTGGCGCAAGGGCGAGGTCACCATCGACATGGTCGACGCCCGCTCCGTAGCGCTGTGGGGCATGGTCATGGGCTACATGATGACCGCGCTCTACCTGCTGGTAGCGGCCACGGCCGCCTGGACCCTCCTCACCTGACCCCGGCCTATGGGTGCCCGAGTGCCGCATGGCGTTCAGGGGACCGCATACCGCGGCCACGGGCACGCTTCGCGCGGCCGTAGGCGCCCGGCGCCGGAGGTCGCGCGAAGCGCGGAGCCGGGCGACCGGAGCGTGCGTACGACCGCCGAACGATCCTCGCGCGCTTGCACAGCACGCGAGGATCGCCCGGCGACCAACGGGGGTTCCAGGGGGTCGCCCCCCTGGGTCAACTGGGCCAGTTGGGCCTTCGCTTTTCGTTGAAGGCGGCGATTCCCTCGGCGCGGTCCGGGGAGAGGACGGCGGTGCGCCAGGCGTTCTCCTCGATGTCGAGGGCGGCTTCGAGGGGGACGCCGCCGCCCTGGCGGAGGGCGCGCTTGGCGGCGCGGACGGCGACGGGGGAGTTGCCCGCGATGACGGCGGCGAGGGCGCGGGCCTCCGCGCGGGCGGAGCCCGCGGGGACCTTGCGGTCGGCGAGGCCGAACTCGAGGGCCTCCTCGACGCCGAGGCGGCGGCCGGTGAGGACGAGGTCGGCGGCCTTGCCGGGGCCGAGGCGGCGCAGCGCGAGCTGGGTGCCGCCGCCCGCGGGGATGAGGCCGACGCCGACCTCGGGGAGGCCGAACACGGCGGACTCGTCCGCGACGATCAGGTCGGCGGACAGGGCGATCTCGCAGCCGCCGCCGAGCGCGTAGCCGTGCACGGCGGCGACGACCGGCTGCGGGAGGTTCAGGACGCCGCCGAACGCGGCGCGGAAGACCGGGCGCTGCGCGAGGATCTGCGCGTCGGTCATCGAGTTGCGTTCCTTGAGGTCCGCGCCCACGCAGAACGCCTTCTCGCCCGCGGCGGCGACGACGACCGCGCGCACGGACGCGTCGGCGGCCACCTCGGCGCACACGGCGGCGAGCCGGCGGGCCATCGCGGTGGAGAGGGCGTTGAGGGCTTCCGGTCTGTCGAGCACGATCTCGGCGACGTGCTCGTGGTCCCGCACCAGGGTCACTCCGTCCATGCCCGCACCCTAGACGGCGCTCCCGGGGCCGGTGATGTTGGATGGGTACGTGAGCGACTCACCGTACGGGGACCTGGACCGGCCGCCGCTGCACGAGGCGGCGCTGCACCGCGCGCTCGTCCGTCCGGACGGGCTGTGGCGCGAGGTCCGGGTGGTGGAGGAGACCGGGTCGACGAACGCGGACCTGGCGGTGCTGGCCCGGGAGGGCGCGCCGGAGGGGACCGTGCTGGTCACCGAGCTGCAGACGGCGGGGCGGGGACGGCTGGGACGGCCGTGGCAGGCGCCGCCGCGGTCGGGGCTGATGTTCTCGATGCTGGTGCGTCCCGGGGTGCCGGTGGCGCGGCTCGGGTGGCTGCCGCTGCTGACGGGCGTCGCGGTGGCGACGGCCGTCCGCCGGATGACCGCGTGGTCGCAGGACGCGGAGTCCGGGGACGTCGCGATCGACGTCCGGTTGAAGTGGCCGAACGATCTGCTGGTCGGGGAGCGGAAGCTGGCCGGGATCCTCGCGGAGCGGGTCGACGGCGGACTCGTCGTGGGCGTCGGGCTGAACGTGGGGCTGCGGGCGGAGGAACTTCCCGTGCCGACGGCGACGTCGCTGGCGATCGAGGGGGCGCCGCTGAGCGACCGGGCGCCGCTGCTGCGCGCGATCCTGCGGGAGTTCGCGACGTGGTACCGGGAGTGGACGGCGCTGGACGGCGATCCGGAGCGGAGCGGCCTGCGCCCCGCGTACAAGGAGCTCTGCGCGACGCTCGGGCGGACGGTGCGGGTCGAGCTGCCCGCGGACGAGCGGTTGACGGGCGCCGCGCGGGACGTGGACGAGTCGGGCCGGCTGGTGGTGTCCGGCCCGTCGGGCGACCGGGCGGTCAGTGCGGGCGATGTGGTACACGTCCGGGGGACGGACGGGTGAATCGCCCGGCGATCTGCCACGATATGTCCTGGTACCGGACCACGACGCCGCCGGCGGAGCCCACCGCGCCGGTGCACTGAGGGGCGGAGGATGGCACCCGGATTGCCGGATCCGAAGGAGATCGAGGAGCTCCTGCTCGGCGGCGAGCTGCGCTACACGCGCGTGGACGCCGTCCGCCGGTCGGGGGTGTCCCGGGAGTTCTCCGGCCGGATCTGGCGCGCCTTCGGCTACCCGACGATGCCCGACGACGCCGTCGCCTACACCGAGGGCGACGTGGACGCGCTGTGCCGGATGCGCCGCCTGGTGGAGGACGGCGTCCTGGACGAGGAGGGCGTGATCCGGCTCGTCCGGGCGTTCGGGCAGACGATGACGCGCCTCGCCGAATGGCAGGTCAGCCTGCTGCGCAGCATGATCAGCGAGGACCCGAACGAGACGCCGTCCGCCGAGGCGCTCAACGCGATCGTGGGGATCGCCGAGTCGCACATCGGGGAGTTCGAGCCGCTCGTCCTGCACGCGTGGCGGCGGCAGCTCGCCTCGGCGGGGACGCGCGCGCTCGCGGCGGCGGCCACCCGGGAGAACGGCGACTCGGCCGGACGCCCGATGACCACCGTCGGGTTCGCGGACATGGTGTCGTTCACGCAGGTCAGCCGGGAACTGAACGAGATCGAGCTGGCGCGGGTCGTGGAGTGGTTCGAGGAGTCGACGTCGGACATCATCGCGGCGTGCGGCGGCCGGGTGGTCAAGACGCTCGGCGACGAGGTGCTGTTCAGCGCGGAGTCGCCGCGGGTCGGCGCGGAGATCGCGCTGACGGTCGCGGCGGCGATCCAGGACGAGACCGAGGTGCCGGACGTCCGGGTCGGCGTGGCGCACGGGCCCGTGCTGCCGCTGATGGGGGACGTGTTCGGCACCACGGTGAACCTGGCGGCGCGGCTCACGTCGCTGGCCCGGCCCGGGTCGGTGGTGATCGACGCCGAGCTGGCCGCGGCGCTGGAGAAGGACCCGGCCTACGAGGTGACCCGGATCGTGCGGCGCCCGGTCCAGGGCCTGGGGATCATCCAGCCGTACGTGCTGCGGCGGAACCCCAAGCCCCCGGACACCGCCGCGGGCCGCACCTGACCCGCGGCATCGCGCGCCGGGCCGGTCAGGCGGAGCTGGGGCCGTCGTCGCCCGGGGAGCCGGTGAGCCGCTGCAGGTAGTTCTGCTCGCCGAGGGCGTCGACGAGGCTCAGCTCGGTCTCCAGGTAGTCGATGTGCTGCTCCTCGTCCTCGAGGATGTGCTCGAAGAGCCGCGCGGAGGTGATGTCGCCGCGCGAGCGCATCAGCTCGATGCCGGGCACCAGCCGGGCGACGGCCTCCTTCTCGATCTCCAGGTCGGCCTTGAGCTGTTCGATGACGGTCTGCCCGATGCGCAGCGTGCCGAGTTTCTGGTAGTTCGGGAGACCCTCGAGGAACAGGATGCGGTTCGTGAGGTGCTCGGCGTGCCGCATCTCGTCGATGGACTCGTCGCGGGTGTGCTTGGCGATCCGGGTGAAGCCCCAGTTCTCCTGCATCTTCGAGTGCAGGAAGTACTGGTTGATCGCGGTGAGCTCCGCGGTGAGCTGCTCGTTGAGGAGATTGATGATGTCCTTGTCGCCTTCCATGCGGCCATACTGACATGACCGAGCGGCACCTGACAGCACTGACCCGGGTGCTTGTCCGTTTCGCACGGTTTGTAGGCGCCTGGTCCGGGGATTCCGGGATGGGCGCTCGCCGCTGTTCGGTTAGGGAAGGCTCAGGCCGCCGTGGGCGGTGCGGTCCCCCTCTCGACCTGGTCGGACATCATGGGGTCGGACGCCGCCGGCCGCTCGGCGAGCGGGTCGGCGACGAACGTCTCGGGGGCTCCGGGGCCCGGCTCCGCCGTGACGGGCGTCACGGTGCCGGGGGTCACGGTGCCGGGGGTCGCGGTGCCGGGCATCGGCGGCGCGGGCTCGGGGACGGCGGCCAGCGGGAGCGGCCCGCCGGTGAGGGCGTCCACCAGCTCGCTCGCGGTGCGGTACTCGCTGACCAGCGCGGAGATCCGCCGGGTGCACGAGCCGCAGCCGGGCTTCATGCCGCACGCGGCCTTGACGTCCTTGACGGTGGCGCACGTACCGTTCGCCATGCAGCCGTGCACGTCGTCCTCGGTGACGGCGTTGCAGATGCAGACGTACATCCGGTTCGGGCCTTCCGTCCGACTTCACGTTCCGGGCCTGACCTGGGGCTCTTAGGGAGTCCTCATTAAGGTAAGGCTCCCCTAAGGTAGCCCACGGATGTCCGTTCTGACCAGAGGACTCCCGATCGGTGTGATCCAGCCCTCACAGGGAAGGGCTTCCAGCGCACCGACGGGAGGGCGGGACATGGCACAGGTGTGGCCGGGCGAGGCGTATCCGCTCGGCGCCAGGTTCGACGGCGCCGGGACGAACTTCGCCGTCTTCTCCGAGGCCGCCGAACGGGTCGAGCTCTGCCTGTTCGACGGCCCCGCCGCGGACGGCGAGGAGACCCGGATCGTCCTCGAGGAGGCCGACGCGTTCGTCTGGCACGCGTACCTGCCGGGCGTGATGCCGGGGCGCCGCTACGGGTACCGGGTGCACGGCCCGTACGACCCGCGCCGCGGCCTGCGCTGCAACCCGGCGAAGCTGCTGCTGGACCCGTACGCGCAGGCCGTCGAGGGCGAGGTCGACTGGGACGAGTCGTGCTTCGGCTACCGGTTCGGCGACCCGTGCTCGCGCAACGACGCCGACTCGGCGCGGCACACGATGCGGTCGGTGGTCGTCAGCCCGTACTTCGACTGGGGCGACGACCGGCCGCCGCGGATCCCCTACCACGAGACGGTGATCTACGAGGCGCACGTCAAGGGGCTGACCGCCCGCCATCCGGAGGTGCCGAAGGACCTGCGCGGGACGTACGCGGGCCTCGCCCACCCGGTGATCGTCGACCATCTGAAGTCGCTCGGGGTGACGGCGGTCGAGCTGATGCCGGTGCACCAGTTCGTCCACGACGACGCGCTGACGCAGCGGGGGCTGCGCAACTACTGGGGCTACAACACGATCGGGTTCTTCGCGCCGCACAACGAGTACTCGTCGTCCGGGCACCGGGGCGAGCAGGTGCTGGAGTTCAAGTCGATGGTGAAGGCGCTGCACGAGGCGGGGATGGAGGTGATCCTCGACGTCGTCTACAACCACACCGCGGAGGGCAACCACCTCGGCCCGACGCTGTCGTTCCGCGGGCTCGACAACGCCTCGTACTACCGGCTCGCCGAGGACGACCGGCGCTACTACATGGACACGACGGGCACCGGCAACAGCCTGCTGATGCACAGCCCGCACGTCCTGCAGCTCATCATGGACTCGCTGCGGTTCTGGGTGACCGAGATGCACGTGGACGGCTTCCGGTTCGACCTCGCCGCCACCCTCGCCC
Source organism: Spirillospora sp. NPDC052242 (assembly GCF_040679555.1). Taxonomy (NCBI): domain Bacteria; kingdom Bacillati; phylum Actinomycetota; class Actinomycetes; order Streptosporangiales; family Thermomonosporaceae; genus Spirillospora; species Spirillospora sp. NPDC052242. The sequence goes on along the minus strand of NZ_JBFAUZ010000005.1, from coordinate 21,294 downwards.
GCGAACTGCACGCCGTCGACCGGCTGTCGGCGTTCTTCGACCTCGTCCAGCAGGACCCGGTCGTCTCCCAGGTGAAACTGATCGCCGAACCCTGGGACGTGGGGGAGGGCGGCTACCAGGTGGGGAACTTCCCGCCGCTGTGGACGGAGTGGAACGGGCAGTACCGCGACACCATGCGCGACTTCTGGCGGGGGCGCTCGGGCACGATGCCCGACTTCGCGTCCCGGCTGACCGGCTCGTCCGACCTCTACGCCGACGACGGCCGCCGCCCGATCGCGTCGATCAACTTCATCACCTGCCACGACGGGTTCACGCTGCACGACCTCGTCTCCTACGACCAGAAGCACAACGAGGCGAACGGCGAGTCGAACCGGGACGGCACGGACGACAACCGGTCGTGGAACTGCGGCGTCGAGGGCCCGACGGACGACCTTGACGTCATCGCCCTGCGCGAGCGGCAGAAGCGCAATTTCCTCACGACGCTGTTCCTGTCGCAGGGCGTGCCGATGCTGTCGCACGGCGACGAGCTGGGCCGCACCCAGAAGGGCAACAACAACGCCTACTGCCAGGACTCCAAGCTCTCCTGGATCGACTGGACGGGCCTCCGCGACGACACGTTCTTCGACGAGCGCGGGCCGATGCTCGACTTCGTCCGGCGCCTGTCCAAGCTGCGCACCGAGCACCCGGTGTTCCGGCGCCGCCGGTTCTTCCGCGGCGACCAGCGCAAGCGGAAGGCCCGCGGGGCGCGCGCGAAGCCGGAGTGCCTGCCCGACCTGGTGTGGTTCCGGCCGAGCGGCGAGGAGATGACCGACCGGGACTGGCGGGCCGGGTTCAACAAGTCGCTCAACGTCTTCCTCAACGGCGACGCCATCGGCGAGCCCGACCGGCGCGGCCGGCGGATCCGCGACGACTCGTTCATGCTGCTGATCAACGCGCACGACGGCGACCTGCCGTTCGTCCTCCCGCCCGCCCCCTACGGGCAGATGTGGATCAAGGTGCTGGACACCGCCGACCCCCTGCTCGCGGAGGAGGAGTCGCCCGTCGTGAAGGCCCGCGAGACCGTGCCGGTCGCCGCGCGATCCATCCAGGTGCTCCGCCGTGCCTGACCCGCCCGCGCCCGACCCGCCCGACCCGCTCGACCCGCCCGGCCCGCCCGGCCCGCCCGGCACGCCCGGCCCGACCGGCACGCCCGGCCCGACCGGCACGCCCGGCACGCCAGACCCCACCGCGCCCGACCAGCCTTCCCCGCCCGACCACGCCCCCGACCCCACCGAGGACGACATGGCTGAGGAGATCCCGCCGGACGGCGCCGCACCCCCGTCCGGCACCTACCGCATCCAGCTCCGCGGGACGCCCGAGGAGCACTTCGGCTTCGCCGAGGCCGCCGCGCTCGCGCCGTACCTGGCCGCGCTCGGCGTGTCCCACGTCTACCTGTCGCCGGTCCTGAAGGCGGCGCCCGGCTCCGCGCACGGCTACGACGTCGTCGACCACGCGCGGCTCGCCGACGAACTGGGCGGCGCCGAGGCGTTCGGCGCGATGGCGACCCGGTTCCGCGCGCACGGCCTGCGCCTGCTGGTCGACATCGTCCCGAACCACATGGCGATCCCCGACCCGCCCGACCCGAACGCCCCGCTGACCGCCGTCCTGGCCGACGGCCCGTCGTCCCCCTTCGCCCGCTGGTTCGACGTGGACTGGGACGCGGGCGGCGGACGGCTCGTCCCGCCCGGCCGGGGCGAGCCCAACTACCGCCGGTTCTTCGACATCTCCGGCCTCATCGGCCTCCGCCAGGAGGACCGGGAGGTGTTCGACACCACCCACGCCCTCCCGTTCGACCTCGTCGACCAGGGCCTCGTGGACGGCCTGCGCGTGGACCATCCGGACGGCCTCGCCGACCCGCGCGGCTACCTGCGCCGCGTCGCCGCCCGGGTGCCGGACGCGTGGCTCGTCGTCGAGAAGATCACCGAGGGCGCGGAGCGGCTGCCGTCCGACTGGCCGTGCGCGGGGACGACCGGGTACGACTCGCTGTCGCTGATCGGCGGCCTGTTCGTCGACCCGGACGGCGAGAAGCCGCTCACCGACCTGTACACGTCCCTGACGGACGGCCCGGCGGACTTCGCGGAGGTCGAGCGGGAGTCCCGCCGGTACGCGGCCGAGCACGGGCTGGAACCCGAGGTCGACCGGCTCGCGCGCGTCCTGCACCGCGTCGCGGGCGACCGTCCCGGGCTGCGGCGGGCGCTGGTCGAACTGCTCGTCGCGATGCCGGTGTACCGCGCGTACGTCGTCCCCGGGGAGGACGCCCAGCCCCAGGCCGTCGAGATCCTGGAAGAGGCCGCCGGGCGCGCGCGCACACGGCTGTCCGAGGACCTGCACGGCGATCTGGACACGATCGTGGACCTCGCCTTGGGGCGGGGCGAGAAGACCGACCCCGAGTTCATCATCCGGTTCCAGCAGACGACGGCGCCGCTCGCGGCCAAGGGCGTGGAGGACACCGCGTTCTACCGGTGGAACCGCATGGCCGCCCTGAACGAGGTGGGCGGCGACCCGGGCCGGTTCTCGGTCGACCCGGTGGACTTCCACACGCACTGCGTCCGCCTCGCCCGCGACTGGCCCCGGACCCTGACGACGCTCTCCACGCACGACACCAAGCGGCAGGAGGACGTCCGGGCGTGGCTGTACGTCCTGTCGGAGCTTCCGGACGAGTGGGCCGAGGCCGTGCACCGCTGGCGGGACTGGTGGGGCGGCGACCGCTCCCCGCTGGAACCCGACCTGGAGTACCTGCTGTGGCAGACGCTCGTCGGCGCGTGGCCGCTGGATCCCGGCCGGCTCACGGAGTTCCTCACCAAGGCGATGCGCGAGGCCAAGACGCGGACCTCCTGGCTCGACCCGGACACCGGGTACGAGGACGCCGTCCTCGAACACGCCCGCCGCGTCCTGGCCGACCCCGACCTGATCACGGACGTCACCGCGTTCGTCTCCCGCCTCCACCCGTACGCGCGCGTCAACTCGCTCGGGCAGAAGCTCGTGCAGCTCGCCATGCCGGGCGTCCCCGACGTCTACCAGGGCTGCGAGATGACCGCGCTCGCGCTCGTCGACCCCGACAACCGGCGCCCGGTGGACTACGGGCTGCGCCGCGAGCGGCTGCACCGCCTCGACACCGGCCGCGGCCCGAAGGACGTCGACGACGAGAAGCTGCTGGTCACCATGCGGACGCTGCGGCTGCGCCGGTCCCGGCCCGAGTGGTTCGGGCCCGCGTCCGGGTACGAGCCGCTGCCCGTCCGGGGGCCCGCCGCCGACCACGTCGTCGGGTTCGCGCGCGGCGACGCGCTCGCGCTCGCCACCCGGCTGCCGGTCGGCCTGGAGCGGCGCGGCGGCTGGTCCGGGACGACGATCGGCGCGGGCCGGCAGGGCTGGCACGACGTCCTGACGGGCGCGTACCACTGGGGTCCCGACCTGGACGCCGCCGAGGTGTTCGCGCAGCTCCCGGTGGCGCTGCTCATCCCGAGGGAGATCACGCGTTGACCCGGTTCGAGGTGTGGGCGCCGGCCGCCGGCCGCGTGGACGTCGCGTGCGGCCCGGCGCCCGACCTCGTCCGGCACCCCATGGCGCCCCTGCCGGGCCGTCCCGGCTGGTGGGGGACGGACGTCCCCGGCGCGGCCCACGGGACCGACTACGGGTTCGTCCTCGACGGGAGCGGCGAGATCCTTCCGGACCCGCGCTCCCGGTGGCAGCCGAACGGCGTGCACGGCCCGAGCCGCGTCTACGACGACGACCGCTTCGCCTGGACGGACGCAGAGTGGCGCGGGCGCCCGCTCCCGGGAAGCGTCCTGTACGAGATGCACGTCGGGACGTTCACCCTAGAGGGAACCTTCGACGCAGCCATAGAACGCTTGGACCATCTCGTCTCGCTGGGGATCGACGCGGTAGAGCTTCTGCCCGTCGCGGCGTTCCCCGGTCACCACGGGTGGGGGTACGACGGTGTCCACCTGTGGGCCCCGCACGAACCCTACGGCGGCCCGGACGGCTTCAAACGGTTCGTGGACGCCGCCCACGCGCGCGGCCTCGCGGTCGTCCTGGACGTCGTCTACAACCACCTGGGCCCGGACGGCAACCGCCTCGCCTCCTACGGCCCGTACTTCACCGGCGCCCACACGACGCCCTGGGGCGACGCGGTGAACTTCGACCAGGAGGGGTCGGACGAGGTCCGCGCGTTCGTCGTCGAGAACGCGCTGATGTGGCTGCGCGACCACCACCTGGACGGGCTCCGGCTGGACGCCGTCCACGCCATCACCGACCACCGCGCCGTGCACGTCCTCGAAGGACTCGCGGAGGCCGTGGCGGGCCTGTCCGCGCATCTGGGGCGGAATCTGTTCCTGATAGCCGAATCCGACCTGAACGACCCGCGCCTGGTGACGTCCAGGGACGCGGGCGGATATGGGCTCGACGCGCAGTGGAGCGACGACTTCCACCACGCTTTGCACGCGGCCCTTACTGGTGAGCGTCAAGGTTATTACTGTGACTTCGGCTCATTAGAGGTGCTGAAGAAAACCCTGACACGGGTGTTCTTCCACGACGGCACGATGTCGACGTACAGGGGACGGCGCCACGGTCGTCCCGTCGACGTCCGTACAACGCCCGCGCACCGCTTTCTGGGTTTCCTGCAGAACCACGACCAGGTGGGGAATCGCGCGTCCGGGGACCGCATAAGCGCGACCCTGTCCGTGCCCATGCAAAAAGTGGGAGCCGCCCTCCTCCTCCTGGCGCCGTTCACGCCGATGCTGTTCATGGGCGAGGAATGGGGCGCGTCGACCCCGTGGTGCTATTTCACCGACCACGTCGACCCGGATCTCGGACGGGCGGTGAGCGAGGGCCGCCGGCGGGAGTTCGCCCGGCACGGCTGGGCGGGCGACGTCCCCGACCCGCAGGCCCCGGAGACGTTCCGCCGGTCGGTGCTCGACTGGGCGGAGGCCGCCGACCGTCCCCACCGCGAACTGCTCGACTGGCACCGCGCGCTGATCGCCCTCCGCCGCGCGGCCCCCGACCTCAACGACCCGCGCCTCACCGCGACGGAGGTCGACGTCCGGGAAAGCGGGACGGAACGCCTCGTCGTCATCCGGCGCGGCCGCATTCACGTCATCGCGAACCTCGCCGACCGCCCGGCGGAGATCGCGACCGCCGCGTCCCGCGTCCTCCTCGCCTCCGAACCGGACGTGAAACTCGAAACGGACTCCATCGGCGATTCCGGAACACACTCGCTGGCCCTTCCGGCGACCGCCGTCGCGGTCCTCGACGGGCCGTTCCCCGGGTGAGATGCCAGGATTCGCCCGATCCCCGGCAAAGATGTGTGTTCGCGGTTCTACTATGAGTGGCAAACCGCAGGTCAAGAGCGCGGCGGCGGCCGAGAAACGTTCAAGATTGGTCATACGATCGGTTCATGACCTCAGTACTGCTCGCCGAGGACGACACGTCCATCTCCGAGCCTCTCGCCCGCGCGCTGCGTCGCGAGGGGTACACCGTCGAAGTCAGCCCGGACGGACCGCAGGCGCTGGAGCGGGCCCTCGGGGGCGGCGTGGACCTCATCGTGCTCGATCTCGGCCTGCCGGAGCTCGACGGCCTTGAGGTGGCCCGCAGGGTACGTGCCGAGGGGCACGGAGTCCCGATACTGATCCTGACCGCCCGCGCCGACGAGGTCGACACCGTCGTCGGGCTCGACGCGGGCGCGGACGACTACGTCACCAAGCCGTTCCGGCTCGCCGAACTGCTCGCCCGGGTGCGGGCCCTGCTGCGCCGGGGCAGCACCGAGACCCCGATCGTCCAGGGGGTCCGGATCGACGCCGAGTCGCGCCGGGCCTGGATGGGCGACCAGGAGCTCCAGCTGACCACCAAGGAGTTCGACCTGCTGCGCGTCCTGGTCCGGGACGCCGGCAAGGTCGTCACCCGCGAACAGATCATGCGCGAGGTGTGGGACACCAACTGGTGGGGTTCCACCAAGACGCTCGACATGCACATTTCCTGGCTGCGCCGCAAGCTCGGCGACGACGCCGGCAGTCCCCGCTACATCACCACGGTGCGGGGCGTCGGTTTCCGGTTCGAACGCGGCGACTAGCACCGGCCGCCACGGTCGCGCGGCCCTTCCCCGGGCCTTCCCGAGAGGCCGGGGGAGCCCGGTGCGGCCGTGGCTTCACCCTAAGGAGCCCTGATGAGGCGCCGACTCCTGCTGTCGACGCTCGCGGTGGCGGTGGTCGCGATCCTGCTGCTCGGCGTCCCCCTCGCCTACGCCGCCCACAAGCTCGTCCACGAGGAGGCCCGCCGGTCGCTGGAGCGCGAGGCGTCCACGATCCTCGGCGGCGTCGGCTACAGCCTCCAGACCGGACGGCCGCTGCACGGCGCGGTGATCGCCCGGGAGTATCCCGGCCGCCACATCTTCATCACCCTGCCGGACGGCCGCACGGTCGCCGCCGGGCCCGATCCGGGCGCCGGGCGGGCGCTCACCGCCGCCACGTCCGCCGGGGGCGTCCGCGTCCGGGTGTCCCGGCCCGCGTCGCAGGTGCAGGACGCCGAGCTGCGCCTCCTCCTGCTGATCGGCAGCCTCGCCCTGCTCGGCGTCGCCGTCACCGTCGGCCTCGCCATGGTGCAGGCCCGCAAGCTCACCCTCCCGCTCATCGACCTCGCCGAGACCGCCGACCGGCTCGGCACCGGCAACGCCCGGCCGCGCCGCCGCCGCTACGGCATCCCCGAGGTCGACCGGGTCGCCGAGGTCCTCGACCGCAGCGCCGTCCGCATCGCCGACCTGCTCGCCTCCAGCCGCGAGTTCGCCGCGGACGCCAGCCACCAGCTGCGCACCCCGCTCACCGCCCTGTCCATGCGGCTCGACGAGATGATCGAGGCCGCCGACTACCCCGACGTCGTCCGCGAGGAGGGCGCGGCGGCCGTCGCGCAGACCGAACGCCTCGTCGCCGTCGTCGAGCAGCTCCTCGCCCGCGCCCGCCACGACCGCACCGGCGGCGCCGTCCCCGCCCCCATCGACGACATCATCGCCCAGCAGGTCGAGGAGTGGCGGCCGATCTTCCGCCGCGCCGGACGGGACGTCCGCATCATCGGCGAGCAGGGCCTCGTCGGCATGACCAACCCCGAGGGCCTCTCCCAGATCGTCGCGACCCTCCTGGACAACTCGCTCATGCACGGCGCCGGAACCGTGACGATCCACACCAAGCCGGGCGGCAGTTCGGTCGTGGTGGAGGTCGGCGACGAGGGCGACGGCATCCCGCCCGAGCTCGAACCGCGGATCTTCGAGCGGAGCGTCAGCGGCGGCCGCGGCACCGGCCTCGGCCTCTACCTGGCCCGCTCCCTCGCGGTCGTGGACGGCGGCCGGCTGGAACTGATCCAGGCCCGTCCCGCCGTGTTCGGGGTGTTCCTCCGGCAGGCCGCCCAGGCCCGGCTGGCCGCGGAACGCGTCGTCATCGGCCCCGCCTGAGGGACGGACGTCCTGCCCGCCGCAGAGGAGAACGGGGAGGGGGCACGGTCAGCGCGCGACGTAGTCCTCGGCGGTGGAGTCGAGCGGGTGGCCGAGCCGCGGCGCGGGCCGGGCGTCCGCGCGGTGCGCCCCCGGGGCGCCGTCCGCCGCCGCGGCCCCGTCCACCGGGCCGTCCACCGGCTCCGGCAGCCCGGACGCCGGGTCGACCGGCGGGGCGCCGGTCGGCAGGAACACCCACTTCTTGTACGCCCAGAACCGGAACAGCGTCGCCGCGCCGGTCCCGACGATCATCGCCGTGTTGTAGGGGATCGGCCCCTCCAGCCGCAGCACGTAGATCGTGAAGCCGATGAACAGCTGGGTGATCACCAGCCCGACGCCGTTCAGCGCGAAGAAGATCACGTACTCGCGGCCGACGCCGCTGCGGTCGCGGTGCCGGAACGTCCAGTACCGGTTCGCCAGATAGGAGAACGTCGTGGCCACCACCGTGGCGACCAGGAACGACGTCATCGGCCCCACGTCGAGCCCGGCGTGCAGCACATTGCTGACGATCATCGTGATGACGAACGCGATCGCGCCCACGCTGCCGAACTTTGCGAGTTCGCGCACCAAGTGCTCGAACTTCCGCTGAAGACTCGCCATCAGGCTCACGTAGGGGAACCGTCCTTCCGGACCTCGGCTATGGCGCCGCGACGGGCGGCCGATGCGGGAGCACAACGAGGATAGACGCACGCGGTGCCGGAGACGCCTGAACATGAACGTTTCACGTTCTTCCGTGGGTTCCCTGCCCGCACCCGGGGGACCCACACCGAATCCGACGCACAGTACACGTGGTTTGTTCACGGCGCACGGCCGATAACCTTTCGACGTGACCCTTTCTACCCCCGTCGTCGGCATGGCCGGCGGCGGTCAGCTCGCCCGGATGACGCAGCAGGCCGCGATCGCCCTGGGCGTCCCGCTGCGCGTCCTCGCCGGGGCGCCGGACGAGTCCGCGGCGAAGGTCGTCGCGGACGTCCGGGTGGGGAACGACCGCGCCCTCGACGACCTGCGGACGTTCGCCGCGGGCTGCGACGTGATCACCTTCGACCACGAGCACGTCCCCGGCGACCACATCCGCGCCCTCGAGGAGTCCGGCACGGCCTGCCGCCCCGGCTCCGCGGCCCTCGCGCACGCCCAGGACAAGCTCGTCATGCGGGAGCGGCTGAGCGCGCTCGGCGTCCCGTGCCCCGCGTTCGCCCGCCTGCCCGCCGACGGCGCGGTCCCCGCGCTGGAGGCGTTCGCCCGCGACCACGGGCTCCCCCTGGTGCTCAAGGCCGTCCGGGGCGGCTACGACGGCAAGGGCGTGTGGGTCCTCGACTCCCTCGGCGACGCCGCCGCGGCGCTGGTGGCCGACCTGCTCGGGCAGGGCCTCGACCTCATGGTCGAGGAGCACGTCGCGTTCCGCCGCGAGATCGCCGCGCTCGTCGCGCGCTCCCCGTACGGGCAGGGCGCCGCGTACCCGATCGTCGAGACCGTCCAGGAGAACGGCATCTGCACCGAGGTCATCGCCCCGGCGCCGGGCCTGTCCGACGATCTCGCCGTCGAGGCGCAGAACCTCGCCCTCGGCGTCGCGAACGAGCTCGGCGTCACCGGCCTGCTCGCCGTCGAGCTGTTCGAGACCGCGACCGGCCTGGTCGTCAACGAGCTCGCGATGCGCCCGCACAACTCCGGCCACTGGACGATCGAGGGTTCGCGCACGTCCCAGTTCGAGCAGCACCTGCGCGCCGTCCTGGACCTGCCCCTCGGCTCCACCGAGCCCACCGCGCCCGTCACCGTCATGGCGAACGTCCTCGGCGGCGACGACCCGGACGTCTACTCCCGCTACATCCACGTGATGGCGCACGACCCGGCCGTCAAGGTCCACTTCTACGGCAAGGACGTGCGGCCCGGCCGCAAGATCGGGCACGTCACCGCCCTCGGCGACGATCTCGCGGAGGTCCGCGAGCGCGCCCGCCACGCCGCCGACTACCTCCGCTGGGGTCCGGCGATGAAGCCCGAGAGCCCGCAGTCCGAGAGCAAGGAGAACGCATGAGCCCGCGCGTGGGCGTCGTCATGGGCAGCGACTCCGACTGGCCCGTCATGCGGGCGGCCGGGGAGGCGCTCGACGAGTTCGGCGTGCCGTTCGAGGCGGACGTCGTCTCCGCGCACCGCATGCCGCACGACATGATCGCCTACGGGGAGGAGGCCGCCGACCGCGGCCTCCAGGTGATCATCGCGGGCGCGGGCGGCGCCGCGCACCTGCCCGGCATGCTGGCGTCGGTGACGCCGCTGCCGGTCATCGGCGTGCCCGTCCCGCTGAAGCACCTCGACGGGATGGACTCGCTGCTGTCGATCGTGCAGATGCCCGCCGGGGTCCCGGTCGCGACCGTGGCGGTCGGCGCCGCCCGCAACGCGGGCCTGCTGGCCGTCCGCATGCTGGCCGCCGCCGACGAGGACCTGCGGGCGAAGATGAAGGTCTTCCAGCAGGACCTCTACGGGCAGGCCAAGGCGAAGGGCAAGCGCCTCCGCGAGAGCCTCTGACCGCGCTGTCGATCCGTCAGTGCCGCTTGGCCCACTCGATGGCGGGGCAGCGGTCCATGACGACGTCGAGCCCGGCGTCGAGCGCGCGCCGTCCGGCCTCCTCGTCGACGACGCCCAGCGGCAGCCACACGGCCCCCGCGCCCGCCGCGACGGCCTGGTCGATCACCGCGCCCGCGTACTCCGAGCGCCGGTAGACGCCGACGACGTCGACCTTCTCGGGCAGGTCGGCCAGCGCCGCGTACCCGGGCTCGCCGAGCACCTCCGCCCGCGACGGATGCACCGGGAAGATCCGCTTGCCGCGCGTCCGCAGCAGCTGCGCCTGCTCGTACACCACCCGTTCCGGACGGTCGTTCAGCCCGACGAACGCCCACGTGCGGGACTCGTCCAGCAGCCGGGTGATCACGTCCGGGTCGGCGAAGGAAGCATCCATAACGGGCACAACACCCGACGCGACCCGATCGTTCCCCGATGGTGCCTCCGCGGCCCGCGCCGCCGGCCGGCCCGGTCTAGCCGCCCGGCCTGATCAGGCCCGACTCGTAGGCGGCGATCACCGCCTGCACGCGGTCGCGCGCCCCGAGCTTCGCCAGCACGTTGCTCACGTGCGTCTTCACCGTGTGCTCGCTGACCACCAGCTCCGCCGCGATCTCGGCGTTCGACAGGCCGCGCCCGACGAGCGTGAGCGTCTGCCGCTCCCGGTCGGTGAGCGCCCCCAGCGCGGGCGCGTCCCGCACGACGGGACGTCCGCTCAGCACGTCCCCGATCAGCCGGCGGGTCACCGTCGGCGCGAGCAGCGCCTCCCCGGCCGCGACCACCCGCACGGCGTGCACGAGGTCGTCGCGGCGCACGTCCTTCAGCAGGAACCCGCTCGCCCCGGCCCTCAGAGCGTCGTAGACGTAGTCGTCCTGGTCGAACGTGGTCAGCATCAGCGCCCGGGTGGCGGTGTGCGCGCAGATCTCGCGGGCCGCCTCGATGCCGTCCGTCCCGGGCATGCGGATGTCGAGGAGCGCGACGTCCGGACGGTGCGCGCGGACGGCCTCGACCGCCGCGCGGCCGTCGGCGGCCTCGGCGACGACCGTGATGTCCGGCTGCGTGTCGAGGATGAGCGCGAACCCGCTGCGCACCAGCTCCTGGTCGTCCGCGACCACCACGCCGATCGTCACGCGCCCGCCCCCATCGGCAGCCGCGCCTCGACCCGGGCGCCGCGGCCGCCCGGCGCCGGGCCGAACGAAGCGTCGCCGCCGCACGCCGCGGCCCGCTCGCGGACGCCGATCAGCCCGCGGCCCCCGCCCCCGCCTGTCCGTCCGGGGCCCCGCCCGTCGTCGGTGACGGTGATCCGCAGGACGTCGCCCTCCCATGCCACCGTGACGTCCACGTGGTCGGCCCCCGCGTGCTTCACGGCGTTCGTCAGCGCCTCCTGGACGATCCGGTACGCGGCGACGTCGACGTCGGGCCGCAGCGTCGCGAGCCGGGCGACCGCGGCGCCGCGGCCGTCCTGGGGCGGGGACGGTCCGGCGAGCGGCGAAGACCCCGGGACGGGGACGCCGCCGACGCTGAGCGAGACCCGCAGGCCGGTCTCGCGGACGCGTCCCGCCAGTTCGGGAAGCCGCGCCAGGCTCGGCTGCGGGTCCCGCGAGCCGTCGCCGTCCTTGAGCAGGCCCAGCATCCGGCGGAGCTGCCCCATCGCGTCCCGCCCGGACGCCGCGATCGCGTCGAACGCGGCCTCGGCCCGGTCCGGGTCCGACCGCACGACCAGCGGCCCCGACTCGGCCTGCACCACCATCAGGCTGACGGCGTGGGCGAGCACGTCGTGCATGTCCCGCGCGATGCGCGTCCGCTCCCGCGCCGCCGCCCGCTCCGCCTCCAGCCGGCGCTCCCGCTCCAGCCGCACCGCCCGCTCCTCCAGGTCGGCGGCCCGCTGCCGGCGCAGCGCCGCCGCCCGCCCCAGCGCGTACGCGGCGAGCCAGATCGCCGCGCCCCGCACCGCGGTGTCGACCGACCCGGGACGCACGACGAGCAGCGTGCTCGCCGCCGTGACCGCGAGCGCCAGCACCCGGTCGCGGCGCGGCGACCGGTCGGCGACCGTGTACACCGCGATGAGCCAGCCGTACCAGATCGGCTGGCTCGGCCCGCCGCCGACCAGGTCGTACAGCGGGACCGACACCAGCACGGCGACCATGACGGTGACGGGCAGCCGGCGCCGGAACAGCAGCGGCAGCGACGACCCGAGGACGGGCGCGTACAGCGCGGCGGACCACGGTTCGCGCATCGTCGTGAACGGCGCGAGCTGCGCCAGCAGCACCGCGAGGGCGAGGGCCGCGTCGACCGCGAGGTCCGGCGGTCTCCGGAACGCCCGGAGGGGCCGGGCCAGAACGGACATGGCGCCCAAGCTATCCCGCGCGCCCCGCCGGGGACCTCGCCGGTGAGAGGGATCTCCGGGCGCCGCGCTCGCCCGCACCGGCGAGGCCGAGGATCGCCCCGACCGGCGATCCCTTCCGGGCCGCCGGACGGAAGGCTCGTCCGGCATGAAGACCTACCTGCCCGGCCCGGCGCTCATGCTGGCCTACGGAGTGATCCGCCTCTACGACGGGCTGGACGACCGCTACGGTCCCGGCGTCGCGTGGAGCGTCGGCCACCTCGCGTTCCTCGCCGGCCTCGCGTGCTTCGTCCCGGTCGTCCGCGACCTGCGCCGCCGCGCCGCCGCCCGTCCCGTCCTCGCCCTCGTTCCCGCCGTGCTCACGCTGGCGGGCGCGGCGGCCCTCGCGGTCCAGTTCGTCATCGACGTCTCCGTCGGGTTCGCCTCCACGAGCCGCCCGGAGATGAGCTCGCACTTCCAGCAGATCTCCGGGACGCCCGGCGTGGAACCCCTCGTGTACACCGTCGTGCCGCAGCTCTTCTTCGTCGGCCTGGTCGCGCAGCTCGCCGTGCTCGCGTCCGTCCGGGGCGTGCCCTGGTGGAGTCCCGCGCTGGCGCTGGCCGCCATCGTGGTCGCCGCGACCGCGAAGGACCTGATCCCGGTGACCGCCGCCCTGCTCGGCGCGGCCCTGCTGCCCGCCGCGCCCCTACCGGACCGGCCGCGTCCCGCCGAATCGCGATCATCGTGACGGCGGGACGGGCACAATGAGCCCCATCGATGATCATCGTCCAGGGGAGCAGCCCATGGAGGAGCCGCCGGCTCCGCCCGCGATCGACACGAGCGTGGCGCACCAGGCCCGGGTCTGGAACTACTTCATCGGAGGCAAGGACAACTATCCGGTCGACCGCGCGTTCGCCGAGGAGGTCCTGCGGGCCTACCCGGGGTTCGACGAGGTGCCGCGGCACGCCCGCGCGTTCCTCGGCCGGGCCGTCCGGTACCTGGCCGAGGAGGCGGGCGTCCGCCAGTTCCTCGACATCGGCACCGGCCTGCCCACCCACGACAACACCCACGAGGTCGCGCAGCGCGTCGACCCCCGCTGCCGCATCGTCTACGTCGACAACGACCCGCTCGTCCTCGCGCACGCCCGCGCCCTGCTGACGAGCACCCCGGAGGGCGCGTGCGCCTACCTCGACGCCGACGCCCGCGACCCCGAGGGCCTGCTGCGCGCCGCCGCCGAGACCCTCGACTTCGACCGTCCCGTCGGGCTGATGCTGCTCGGCGTCCTCGGCACGGTCCCGGACGACGGCGAGGCGCACGCGATTCTGCGGACCCTCCTCGACGCCCTCGCCCCCGGCAGCCACCTCGTCCTCGAGGACGGCACCAAGACCGTCCGCCCGGACGCGGCGGCCGAGGCCGAACGCGTCCGGGACGAGTCGGGCTACGACTACGAACTGCGCACCCCCGAACGGATCGCCCGCTTCTTCGACGGCCTCGACCTCGTCGAACCGGGCGTGGTGTCGGTGTCGCGGTGGCGTCCCGAATCGGACGCCTTCGGCACGCCCCCGCAGGTGGACGCCTTCTGCGGCGTGGCCCGCAAACCCTGACGCCCCCGCCGCCGACCGCCCCCGGCCGGGGGCGGTCAGATCGTGTCGGGCCGGGGTTCGGTGGTGCGGTGGAAGAGGCGGCGGAGGATGTCGGTGATGGTGACGACGCCGAGGACCGTGCCGTGCTCGGTGACGAGGGCGAGCTGGTTGCCGGTCTCGCGCATCCGGGTGAGCACCGTGTAGACGGGCGTGCCGGCCTCCACCTGGTAGGCGGGGCGGGTCAGCGGCGCGGCCGGGGCCGCGTCGGGCGAGGTGAGGGTGTCGCGGACGTGGACCACCGACCAGGCCGGGCCGGGCACCAGGATCCGCAGGTGGCCGGACGCGCGCCCGGCGGCCTGCACGTCGGCGACGGTCGCGTCCGGCGCGACCGCGGTGAGCGCGGCGTCCCGCCGGACCAGGTCGCCGATCTCGAGGTTGCGCAGGTCGAGGGCCTCGGAGAGCTGGACCGAGTAGCGGGCGTCGAGGGCGCCGACGTTCGCGGAGTGCTCGACGAGGTGGCGCAGGGCGTCCGGGTCCTGGCCGGACTCGACCTGGTCGGCGGCCTGCACGCCGACCTTGCGCAGGCACCAGTTGGCGGCCTCGTTCAGGGCGCGCAGCAGCGGGCGGGTCAGCCACATGAAGCCGCGCATGGGGAGCGCGAGGAGGGTCGCCGACCGCTCCGGGTGGGCGATCGCCCACGACTTCGGCGCCATCTCCCCGACGACCAGGTGCAGGAACGTCACGATGATCAGCGCGAGGACGAACCCGGCGGCGTCCGCCAGCCACAGCGGGGCGTTCCACGAGGTGAACACGGGCGTGAGCCAGTGGTGCACGGCGGGCTTGGTGATCGCGCCGAGCGCGAGGGTGCAGATCGTGATGCCGAGCTGGGCGCCCGCGAGCAGGACCGTCAGCTCGGACGAGCTGCGCAGCGCGGCGCGCGCGGAGCGGCTCGTCGGGGCGGCGTCCTCCAGCCGGTGCCGCTTCGCGGCGATGAGCGCGAACTCGACGGCGACGAAGAACGCGCTGAGCACGATGATCGCGACGGTGGCGGCGAGGACCGCCCACGGGTTGCTCATCGGTCCTCCTCCGCGGGGCCGGTCGTGATCGTCAGCCGGACGGACGACGGCACGTGGTTGTCGACGTCGAGGACCTCCGCGTGGACGAACCGGGCCGGCGGCTCCTCGTCGTAGGCGAGGTCCGCGGGGTCGGCGGGCAGCTCGACGTCGAGTTCGGCGCCGGGGTCGGGAAGGGCGCCGTGGGCGGCGATGACGAGCCCGGCGAGGGTCTCGTAGCCGCCCTCGGGCAGCCGGTGGTCGATGGCGCGCTCGACCTCGTCGATGTGGACGCCGCCGGGGATGATCCAGGCGTCGCCGTCCCGCACGATCGCGGGTTCGTCGGCGGCGGTGTCGTGCTCGTCGGTGATCTCGCCGACGAGCTCCTCGGCGAGGTCCTCGAGGGTGAGGATGCCGTCGAAGCCGCCGAACTCGTCGATGACGCAGGCGAGTTCGGCGCGGTGCCCGGCGAGGTGGTTGAGGGCGGTGGGCAGCGGCATGAGGGTCGGGACGACCGTGGCCGGCCGCATGATCGACGACACCGGGTCGGTGGCGCGTCCGGCGGCGGCCAGCACGTCGTCGAGGTGCACGACGCCGACCACGCGCTCCTCGTCGTCCAGCACGGGGTAGCGGGAGTGGCCGGTGCTCATCGCGGTGCGGACCTCGCCGACCGTCGCGGTGTCGTCGACGGTGTCGACGTGCGCGCGGGGGATCATGGCGTGCTCGACGTCGCGGCGGGGGAAGTCGAGGATCCGGTCGAGCAGCATCGACAGGTCGGGCGGGAGGTCGCCGCTGCGCCGCGAGTCGGCCACGATGTGCGCGAGGTCCCGCTCGGTCGCGGAGTGCTCCACGTCGTGGACGGGCTCGATCCGCAGGGCCTTCAGCAGCAGGTTCGACGACTGGTCGAACACCCAGATCAGCCACCCGAAGACCTTCAGGTAGACGAGGGTGGAGCGGGACAGCCGGCGTGCGACGGGTTCGGGTCGGGAGATGGCGAGGTTTTTCGGGAACAGCTCGCCGAACACCATCTGCACGAAGGTGGACAGGACGAGGGCCAGGACGGTCCCGGCGGCGACGCCGACGCCCGTGGAGACCCCGACGCCGCCGAGGACGTCCCCGAGGGCCTCGCCGACCAGCGGTTCGGCGACGTAGCCGACGAGCAGCCCGGTGACGGTGATGCCGAGCTGGGCGCCCGACAGCATGAACGAGGTGCGGCGGGTGACGGCGAGGGCGCGGCCCGCGGCGCCGTCTCCGGAGCCCGCGCGGGCCTGGAGCCGCGACCGGTCGACCGCCATGTAGGCGAATTCCTGCGCGACGAAGTAACCGGTGAGGGCGGTGATCAGCAGGATCACCAGGACCCCGAGGACCAGCGACAGCAGTGTGATCAACAGCGGCCGGCCCGCTCAAGGATGTGATGTTGGTACATGTGACTCACCGACTCCAACGACGGGACGCCCGGTCGGGTTCCGCCGGGGAAGTGATGATTGCCACAAGGGCGGGAAGGTCACCGGACCTCCCCGCCCTTGGCGGTCTCTTGGGGGAAAAGTGGCGTCAGCGGGTGCTGTACGCGGGCTCCGGCTCGGGCGCCGCCAGCTCGTCGCGGAGCTTCTCGCCCTCGATGTCCAGGTTCGGCATGGCCCGGTCGAGCCACCGCGGCAGCCACCAGGCGCCGCGGCCGAGCAGCGACATCGCCGCCGGGACGAGCGTCATCCGCACGATGAACGCGTCGATGAAGACGCCGACGGCCAGCGCGAACCCGATCGACTTGATGATCGGGTCGTGGGCGAGGACGAACCCGCCGAACACCGCGATCATGATGATCGCCGCGGCGGTGACGACCCGGGCGTTCTGCCCGAGCCCGTTGATCGTGGCCTGCCGGGGCGTGTCGCCGTGGACGAAGTCCTCCCGCATCTTCGACACCAGGAAGACCTCGTAGTCCATCGCGAGGCCGAACAGGATGCCGACGAGGATGATCGGCAGGAAGCTGATCAGCGGCCCGGGGGTGTCGACGCCGACGAGCCCGGCCAGGTGGCCCTGCTGGAACACGGCCGTGGTGACGCCGAACGTCGCGACGACCGTGAGCAGGAAGCCCAGCGCCGCCTTGAGCGGGACGAGCAGGGACCGGAACACGATCATCAGCAGCAGCACCGAGAGGCCCACCACCAGGATCAGGTAGATCGGCAGGGCTTCGGCGAGCTTCTCGGAGATGTCGATCCCCATCGCCGTCATGCCGGTCAGCGCGACGTCGGCGCCCGCGACGTCCGCGACCCGGTCGCGGATGTCGTGGACGAGGTCCTCGGTCGCGGCGTCGGTGGGCCCGCTGGCCGGGACGACGCCGATCAGCGCGGTCGTCCCCGCCTCGTTGAGCTGCGGGGGCGCGACGGCGGCGACGCCGTCCATGCTCCCGATGGTCTGGACGGTCCGCTGCGCGGCGGCCTGCGTGGCCGCGGGGGTCTCGCCGGACACGACCGTCATGAGGCGCCCGTTGAAGCCCGGGCCGAAGCCCTCGCTGATCAGGTCGTACGCCTGCCGCTGCGACGAGTCCTCGGCCGCGGTGCCCGCGTCCGGCAGCGCGAGCCGCATGTCGGTGGCGGGCAGCGCGAGCGCGCCCAGCCCGAGGATCCCGACGAGCAGCACGGGCACGCGCAGCTTCAGCACGCCGCGGCCCCACCGGTAGCCGAAGTTCTCCCGCTTCTTCGAGCCGGCCGCACCGTCGCGCCGTCCGCGCGGCAGCACCCGGGCCCCGGCGAACGCCAGGACGGCGGGCAGCAGCGTCAGCGCGACCAGGACGGCGACGGCGACGGTCGCGGCGGCGGCGAGGCCCATCGCGGTGAGGAACGGGATGCCGACGACCGACAGCCCGGCCAGCGCGATCACCACGGTGACGCCGGCGAACACCACCGCCGACCCGGCCGTGCCGAGCGCGCGCCCGGCGGCCTCGCGGGCCTCCAGCCCGTCGAGGAGGTTCTGCCGGTAGCGGGACGTGATGAACAGCGAGTAGTCGATGCCGACGGCGAGTCCCAGCATCAGCGCCAGGACGGGCGTGGTGGAGCTGAGCTCGACGGCGCCGGTCAGCGCGTACAGCCCGGCCATCCCGACGCCGACCCCGATCAGCGCGTTGAGCAGCGTCATCCCGGCGGCCACCAGGGACCCGAAGGTGATCAGCAGCACCACCGCGGCGACGATCACGCCGATGATCTCGGCGCTGCCCATCGCGGGCGCCGCGACGGCGGGCTCGCCGCCCGCCTCGACCCGCAGGCCGTCGGTGTCCTGGCCGATCTCGGTGTACGCCTCGCGCTGCGCGTCGGTGAGCCGCTGCGCCTCCTCCGCGAACTGGACCTGGACGAGCGCGTACCGGCCGTCCGGCGAGACCGTGCGGCTCTGGAACGGGTCGGCGGCGGCGACGACGCCGGGCACGGCGGCCGCCTCGCGGACGACGGGCGCGACCTCGCCCGGGCTGAGCTTCGCGCCGTCCGGCGCGGCGATGACGATCGTGCCGGACGCGCCCGCGGCCTGGGGGAAGTCCTTCTGCAGGGAGTCCATCGCCTGCTGGGACTCGGTGCCCGGCATGCGGAACTCGTCGGTCGTCGGGCCCATGAACGCGGCCGCGGCCCCGCCCATCACGCCCAGCAGGATGAGCCATATCGCCACGACCGTGCCGCGGCGCCCGAAGCACCAGCGGCCCAGCCGGTAGAGCAAGGTCGCCATGAGGGAACAGACCTTTCAGTCGGAGAGGAGGGCAGCACGAAATCGCCGCGGGTGCGGCGTCTCGCCGGTGGGGGTTCGGTCGAGGTCGGCCGGCCGGACGGCGCCGGCCGGGTTTCGGTCGATCGGTCGGAAGTCGGTGGGGGCTCGATCGGGGTTTCGATCGGGGGCTTCGTCGGGGGTCAGTCGGGGGTGCGTCCGAGCGTCCGCAGGGCGGTGGCGACCAGCAGGTCCCGCAGGACCGCGTCGTCCAGCGACAGGTCCGCGGCGGTCAGGAACATGCCGCCGAGCGCCATCCGCGCCGCCACCTGGTCCGCGGGCGCGAGCGAGCCGCCCGCGAACGCGTTCACCAGCCGCTCCCCGAAGCTCTCGGGCTTCTGCAGGGCGGTGCCGAGCGTGGTGGCCTCGGCGAGGTTGTCGAACAGCATCTTGACCTCGCGCCGGTACCGGATGGCGAGTTCGGCGAACTCGGTGACCGCGGTCTCGGCGGCCGCCGCGCCGTCCAGGCCGTCCAGGCGCGCGTCCAGTCGCTCGGCCTCCCGCATGACGGGGGCCATCAGCTCGGTGAGGATCGCCTCCTTGTTGCTGAAGTGGTACAGCAGCGACGCCTTGGAGCAGCCGACGTCCGTCGCGATGTCCTGCAGCGACGTTCCCCGGTACCCGCGCTCGACGAACAAATGCAGCGCCGAGGCGAGGATCCGGTCGTGCAGGCCGCTGGACGGACGTGTCATGGCACCACGATAACTGTCCGATCGGTCAGAGTCTGACCGATCGGACAGTGTCCTTCATCACGCACCATCCGGGCACTTTTCCGTGACCCCGCGACTCCGCGACCGCGCCGGGTGGGAGCCCTCAGGGGCGGCCCAGCGCCAGGTACGTCCACCCCGCGGCGCGCCAGGCGTCCGCGTCGAGCACGTTGCGGGCGTCGAGGATGACCCGCCCGGCGACCACGGGCGCCAGGTCGGACGGCGCCAGCTCGCGGAACTCGCGCCACTCGGTGAGCAGCAGGACGGCGTCGGCGCCGCGGGCCGCGTCGACGGCCGAGCCTGCGTAGCCGAGGGACGGCTGCGCCCGGCGGGCGTTCGCCATCGCCTTCGGGTCGTGGACGGTGACCGTCCCGCCCTGCGCCTGGATCGACGCGGCGACGTCCAGCGCGGGGGAGTCGCGGACGTCGTCGGAGTCGGGCTTGAACGCGGCGCCGAGCACGGCGACGGCGCGTCCGGCGAACGAGCCGCCGAGCGCGGCCCGCACGACGTCGACCGTCCGGACGCGGCGGCGCACGTTGATCTCGTCGACCTCGCGCAGGAACGTGAGCGCGCGCGGCGCGCCCAGCTCGTCGGCGCGGGCCATGAAGGCGCGGATGTCCTTGGGGAGGCAGCCGCCGCCGAAGCCGAGGCCGGGCCCGAGGAACCGGCCGCCGATGCGGTCGTCGTGGGCGAGCGCCTCGGCGAGCCGGGTGACGTCGGCGCCGGACGCCTCGCACACCTCGGCCATCGCGTTGATGAAGGAGATCTTGGTGGCGAGGAACGCGTTCGCCGCCGTCTTGACGAGCTCGGCGGTGGGCAGGTCGGCGGTGACGAACGGGGTGCCGTCGGCGAGCGCCGCGGCGTAGACCTCGCGCAGCACCTTCTCGGCGTGCTCGGCGGCGCCCTGCTCGGCGGGCAGCCCGGCGACGATCCGGTCCGGGTGCAGGGTGTCCCGGACGGCGAAGCCCTCCCGCAGGAACTCGGGGTTCCAGGCGAGGACGGCGTCCCCGCCGACGGGCGCCAGCTCGGCGAGGACGCCCGCGAGCCGCTCGGCGGTGCCGACCGGCACGGTCGACTTCCCGACGACGAGGCACGGGCGGCGCAGCAGCGGCGCGAGCGCCGCGACGGCGGCGTCCACGAAGGCGAGGTCGGCGGCGTACCCGTCGGCCTTCTGCGGGGTGCCGACGCAGAGGAAGTGGACGTCCCCGAAGTCGGCGAGGTCCCGGAACGAGGTGGTGAACCGGAGGCGGCCGTTCGCCAGGTTGCGCCGCAGGACGGGTTCGAGATCGGGCTCGTAGAACGGCAGGTCGCCGTTCGACAGCCGCGCGATCTTCTCCTCGTCGACGTCCAGCCCGAGCACCTCGAAGCCCAGGTCGGCCATGCAGGCGGCGTGCGTGGCGCCGAGGTAACCGGTTCCGATGACGGTCAGCCGGTGGGCCAATGCGGGCTCCTCTCGGGTCTGCTGCGGACCTTACGGACCCTTCCCCGGGTGCGGTCGGTCACTGCACGGGCGGGGGAAGTGTACTTGCCGGTAACATCGGCGGTATGAGCCCTGATTTTCCCACGTACGCTCCGTCGGAGGAGCACGAGCTGCTGCGCAGCACGGTGCGCGAGCTGGCCGATGCGAAGATCGCTCCGTTCGCGGCGGAGGTGGACGAGGAGTCCCGGTTCCCGCGGGAGGCGCTGGAGGCGCTGGTCGCCAACGATCTGCACGCGGTGCACGTGCCGGAGGAGTTCGGGGGTGCGGGGGCGGACGCGCTGGCGACGGTGATCGTGATCGAGGAGGTCGCGCGGGCGTGCGGGTCGTCGTCGCTGATCCCGGCGGTGA